>DAPKRQ010000360.1:0-25864 GCA_031800475.1 Myxococcales bacterium LLY-WYZ-16_1 | reverse complement strand
GGCCCTCGGTCCCCGGGTGGCTTCGACCTTCTTGATACTCGGAATTCTGTTGGGTGGAGCATGCTGGCTGTTGGCGGGTCGGATCAGCCGTTCCTTGTCGATCACGGCGGCGGCCATGGAGCGGGTCGCGCGCGGAGACCTGCAGCACCGCATCTCCGCGCCGCGCGGGATCGGGGTCAAAGAGGCGGCAGACGCGTTCAACCGCATGGCGGAGCGGGTCGCCCGCATGGTCAAGGTCGAGCGCTCGCTGATGGCCGGCATCAGCCACGAGCTGCGGACGCCCCTCGCACGCCTGCGGCTCGAGACGGAACTGTTGCGTGACCGGGAAAACGCTCCACCGGAGCGACTGGACGCCATGGAAGCAGACCTGGCAGACATCGATGGACTGCTCGAAGAGCTCTTCACCGTCTCCAGACTCGCTTGGGAAGAGCGTGCTCCGGAGCGGAGCCAGGTCGACCTGGGGCAGGTCGTGCACGACGCCTTGACGCAGACGTCATTCGAGCGATTGACACCCCGGGTCGAAGGCGAGGCGGTCCGGGTTTGGGGCGACCACCGGCAGCTGGTGCGATCGGTCCAAAACCTGCTCGAGAACGCCGATAAACACGGCAACGGCAACGAGGTAACCGTGCGTCACCTGCCGGATGGGTTCGAGGTGATCGACGACGGTCCGGGCGTCGACCCGAGCCAACTTCCTCGCTTGTTCGACCCGTTCTATCGGGGGCGGGCCGGCGGCGGCACCCCGGGCGTGGGCTTGGGGCTCATGGTGGTCCGCCAAACCATGGAGCTTCACGGCGGCTCCGCCGAAGCCCGGCTGGTCGACGCCGGACCGGGTAAGCGGGGCCTGGCCGTTCGTTGCCGCTTTCCGACCGCCTCCCGTCCGGGGCGCGCAGGCCGGCAGTGAGTCAGAGCTGCCGGGCGGCCGCCAGGTAACCGGTGGCGAGCACTTCGTAGACGGAGCCGGTCCGGTCGCGGCGACTTCGATACAGATGGACCCGGTCGGCGTCGACCTGGAAGACCGGCACCGGCTGCGCCAGCAGTGCGCGGAGCCGGTGGGGCGGCGGCCGGTTCAGCCGGGCCCAGGTGACGTGGAAGATCGGGTCGCGCTCCTCGGGCTCGTTCAGCCGGGCGCGAACTTCGCGGTGCAGGTCGTCCAAATGCTCACCCCAAGCGGGCATCCACAGGATCCGGGGCGGGCGCCCGAAGGTGTCGAACCGGCCCCCCACGTGGAGGGTGAAACGGGGCAGGGTCAGTTCGGTGAGCTGTTCGGCCACAGCCGGGACCCGCGCGGCCGACCGGTCTCCGAGAAAGGCCAATGTCACATGCAGGTTTTGGCCGGGGACCCAGCGGGCTCGCGGCAAGTCAGGGTCGACGGGAATCGGGCCGGATGCGATGGGCGAGGCGTCGAGCCCGACGAAGAGTCGAGCCGAACCGGAGGATGGCAGCGGCAATGACAGTGAGCTGGCTCACGAATCAGCGGTTCGCGCGACCGCGCTTTTCCCGTTCGAGTTGCTCCTTGTAGGCCACGGAATACCGGGTCCAGGGGCGGGCTTCCAGACGGCGGCGCTCGATGGGTTCCTCGGTGCCCTCGCAAACGCCGTAGGTACCCTCATCGAATTTGCCCAACGCCACTTCGATCTCGCGAAGAAGCTTCACTTCCTTGTCGAGCAGGCGCATGTTGAAGGCCTCTTCGGTTGCGCGATTGGCTTGGTCCATTTCTTCGATGAGGTCGTTCTCGTCGATCCGCGCCGTGCTGGCCCGCTCCCGGATGCGCTGCTTCACTTCTTCGCGCAGGTCTTCGAGGCGCTTTCGGAAGTACTCGAGTTCCTTCTTGGTCAGGGGCTTTTCTTCCTTCGAGGCGCGGCGTGTCGTCATCATGAGCACCCTTTCATACGAACAGGTCGGGTGCGGGGTCATAGCATCGAATGCGGAACATTCCAAGTCCGCCTGCTGGTTGTGGTGAAGTCGGGTGCGAGAGATCGTGGAAAAGATGGGGCGCGTACACGGGATGGTGGCGCTCGCTTGGGCCTGGTTCGGCGCCACCCCTGCGGCTTGGGCGGAAGACGGCTCCGCAAGCCAAGCTGCGCCCAACGAGCCCGGGCGGGCCGCGGCAGGTCGCTCCGACAGCTCGAATCCTTCCAAGACGTCCCCCGAGTCCGACGAACGGTCCGATGAACGGACGCTTCGAAGCATCGCTGCCGATGCTCCGGTGTGGGGTCCAGCCGAAATCCTGCACACCACGGTGTCGACCGCTTCGCGGGCTTCGCTGGAGCTGTTCACCAGCTCTTCATATTCCGGGCGAAAACTCTCCATTCCAGTGAAAGTCGTGCGGGGTGTGCGCCGGGGTCGAACGCTCTGCCTGACCGCAGGCATTCACGGTGACGAACTCAACGGCATCGAAATCGTTCGACGGGTCATGGCCCGCCTGGTCCCGGATGACCTGAACGGCATGGTGATCGGCCTGCCGGTGGTCAACTTGCACGGATTCCGTCGAGGCGAACGGGACCTGCCTGACCGGCGAGACCTGAACCGCCACTTTCCGGGGCGCCGAAAAGGCAGCGCCGCTTCGCGGGTGGCGTACCGGGTGTTTCGCTTTTTGCGACGGCACTGTCACGAAGCCATCGACTTTCATACCGGCTCGGCCCGTCGCACCAACCTGCCCCAGGTTCGGGCCGACATGGGCGAACCCGAAACCGTGGAGTTGGCCCTTCGCCTGGGCCCCCTGGTCGTGGTGCACAGCGACGGGACCCGGGGCATGCTGCGCCGGGAGCTGACCCGGGTGGGCGTTCCGACCGTGACCTACGAGGCCGGGGAGGCCTTGCGCTTTCAGCTCGACGTCATCGAGGGGGTGGTCCACAACGTGACCCGAGCAGCCCGGGGGCTGACCGACGAAGCGGATCTGTCCCCGCCGGACCTGGACCGGGCGCCCGAAATGTTCTTGCAGTCTTCGTGGGTTCGGGTGGACCGGGGAGGCATCTTGACCAACGACGTGGGCCTCGGCGACTCCGTCCGCCAAGGGCAGGTCTTGGGCACCGTGCAGCTTCCCTTCTCCGACACGTCGCAAGAGATCGTCGCTCCCCACGACGGCCTGGTGATCGGCTGCGCCCAGCCTCAGCTCGTGCTGCCGGGATTCGCGGCGTTCCACCTTGGGTACGACCCGCGAAAAGAGATCCCGAATGAAGAAACCGAGGATCCGGCCATGGAGCACGCGGAGGCTGAAGTCGAATGAGCCCCGCTGTCGTGTGGACCGGCATCATCCATGTTGCGGTCGGCCTCGCTCTGTTCTCGTACAAGGTGTTGGGTCTGGAGCTCGCCCTGGTCCCGACCAACCCCGAGGGCGTGTGGCAGGTGGAGCTCGCCCTTTCGGTTCGAGGGACCGGTGCGGGCGCTCTCAAGGCCGCTCTTCCATCCAACGAAGCGAGTCAGATCGTATTCGATGAGACCGCATCGAGCGACGGACTGAGCCTTTCGATCGAAAACGAGGGGCCCGGTCGGATCGGGGTTTGGTCGGGAGACCTGAAGGGAATCCATCGAATCGTATATTCCTTTCGGGCGAGACTCACCGAACGAGACGCGGAACGACCCCTGCCCCATGCCCCGTTCGAGCCCGATGTGCCTGCCACGGTGACCCGCCGGTACCAGGAGCCGACGACGGTTTTTCCTGCGGCGGCCAGGCCGGTCCGAGAGCTGTTGGAGGAGCTGGATGTGCCGCCCCCCGACGACCCTTCCGGTCGGCTGCGGACCCTGGTGGCGTTCATCGAGCACCGTGTCGCCACGGTCTCGGACGGTCCTGCGGACGCGTTGCTCTGTCTGGCGGAGCGTGAGGGAAGCCCACAGGGCAAGAGCCGGCTGCTGGTGACCCTGCTTCGGGCAGCCGACCTACCGGCCCGACTGGTGGTCGGCCTGCAGCTCGAAGAGGCCAAGACCCCCGACCTGGTCCGGTGGGTCGAGGTTTGGATCGACGGCGGGTGGTTTCCAGTGTCTCCGGTCGGCGACTTTTTCGGCGCCCGACCCCGAGACCTCTTGGCCCTGCGGTACGGGCCCGGCGACCTCGTGGATGGAATCAACGCAGCCGCCACCGACCTGCGGTACAGCGCCCTCAAGGAGCGCCTGGGTCCGCAGGAGCTCGCCAACATGATGATCCCGGACAACACGCTCTTCGCGTCCCTCAGCCTGTACCGACTGCCGCTTCCGGCCCAGCGGGCGCTGCGGGTGCTGCTCCTGCTGCCCCTGGGAGCCCTGGCCATCGCCCTGTTTCGCAACTTCGTGGGGCTCGGCACCTTCGGGACGTTCCTTCCCATTCTCTTGGGTCTGGCCCTTCGCGAGACCCAGCTGGTCCTGGGACTGGCCATGCTGGCGGTGGTGGTCCTGCTGGGGGTGGTGACCCGCCGGTTCCTGGAGGGCCTCCGGCTGCTTCTGGTACCGCGCCTGTCTTTTCTGCTCTGCGTGGTCATCTTGTGTGTGGTCGGTCTGGCGTTGATCGGTGATGGATTCGGCACCCGAGACTTTTTTGCCGGCGTCGTCTTTCCGATCGTCGTGCTCACCATGCTCGTCGAGCGCTTTTCGCTGGTCATGGCGGAGGAGGGGTTTCAGGAGGCCTTCCGGCGCTGGGTCAACACACTGGCGGTGGCGGTGGCCAGCTATCCGTTGTTCAAGAGCACGACCGCCGAGCATCTAATGTTCGGTTTCCCCGAGCTCGTGTTGGTGGTCATGGGTCTTTTGGTCTTCATCGGCGGCTACAGTGGATTTCGTCTGACCGACCTGGTTCGCTTCCGTCTTCTGGGGAGTTCTTCCGAAACGATCCCGCTCACTTCGCTCGAATATCCTGCGGGATCGAGCCGGCGGGCGCTCGATGGCGAAGTCTCCGGGTCTGGTTCATGATCTACCGCCGGCTCCGCCAGATGGGCGTCTTGGGCATCAACCGCCGCAACATCGATCTGACGTCGCGCCACAATCCCAGGCGCCTCTATCCCCTGGTCGACAACAAGCTCCGCACCAAGGCCATGTGCATCGGTGCCGGCATTCCGGTGCCGCGGCTGCTCGCCAAAGCGGAGCACCACTTCGAGCTCGAAGAGCTGATGGGTCGCGTCGATGGCCTGGACGACTTCGTGATGAAGCCGGCGAGAGGCGCCATGGGGAACGGCATCGTGGTGATCACCGGACGGACCGAACGGCTTTTCAGTCGAACCGGGTCCCGCCGGATGAGCCGCGGCGACCTACAGTTTCACGCCGCGTCGATCCTGTCTGGCCTGTACGCCTTGGGTGGAAACGACGACATGGCCATGGTGGAGGAGCGGCTGGTGGTCCATCCCGAGTTTCGAAGCATCGCCTACGACGGGGTGCCCGACGTGCGGGTCATCGTGTATCGGGGATATCCCGTGATGGCGATGGCGCGGCTGCCGACCAAGGCTTCATCGGGGCGGGCCAATCTGCACCAGGGGGCCATCGGCGTGGGCCTCGACATGGCCACCGGAACCATGCAGAGCGCGGTCCGCCACAATGCGCCGCTCGAGATCCACCCGGACACCGGCGAGCGGCTGATCGGTCGGCGGCTCCCGAACTTCGAGCGGGTGCTGCAGATCGCCGTGGCCGCAGCAGAGATCACGGGCCTCGGCTACTTGGGAGCCGACGTGGTGGTCGACGCGCGGCACGGGCCGGTGATTTTGGAGCTGAACGCCCGGCCCGGCTTGGCGATTCAGTTGTGCAACCGGGCGGGACTCTTGCCCCGGCTGGCCACGGTGGACCGGATCGCCGACATGCCCCGGGACGCGACCGGGCGGCTGACCATGGTGAAGGAGCTGGCGGACCTATGGACCCGCGACTGATCGGCGCCCTGGCTCTGTGCTGGGCGAGCCAAGCCCCCGACGCACAGCCTGCGCCCGAGCCCGAAGACCCCGACCCCGAGGCCGAAACCGCCCTCGCCCCCGCCGAGGAGGGCGGGGAGGCGGCCCACGAGGTGGCGTTCCGCTACCTGGTCCAGTTCAGGCCGGCGGAGCGGGTGGCGAACGTGCGGCTTCGGGTGGAGCAGCGAGCCCCGGGGCTCAAGCGCCTGCGCTTTCACATCGATCCCGCCCAACACCTGGACTTTCGGGGCGACGGCAACCTGGAAAGGGAAGACGACAGCCACGTGGTGTGGCGACCGCCCGAAGGCGGCGGCACCGCGCGCTGGAGCGCGCGCCTGGACCACCTGCGAGACCAAAAGTCGTACGACGCCCGCCTGACCTCGCGCTGGGCCCTGTTTCGGGGGTCGGACCTGGTCCCGCCCGCAGCCTCGCGCTTCGTGGGGGGAAGCACCTCGGTGGGGACGGTGCGCTTCGAGCTTCCGAAACGGTGGAAGCTGGTGACCCCTGCGGTCGAAATCGGGCCCGGGCGCTACCGGATCGACACCGACCGATTCTTTGCCCGCCCGCAGGGCTGGATGATGGCCGGGCGGCTGCGCACCGTGGTGTTCGAAAGCGCCGGGGTGCAGGTCACGGTGGCCACGCCGCGAAAGCTCGGGCTGGAGCTGATGGAGCTGCGCACCTTTTTGCGGTTCACGTTGCCGAGTTTTCGGACGCTCCTCGGCGAGATGCCGGACCGGATCGTGATCGTGGGCGCGGGCGATCCCATGTGGCGGGGCGGGCTGTCCGGGCCTCGTTCCCTCTACGTGCATGCAGACCGGCCCCTCGTTTCGAAAGACGGAACGAGTCCGATCCTGCACGAGCTCATGCACGCCTTCATGCGGGCCGTTTCGAAGGAAAACGGGGACTGGGTGGTCGAAGGACTGGCGGAGCTGTACGCGGTCCACCTGCTGCATCGAGCGGGCGGCATGTCGGACGCAGAGCGGGACGCCGCCATCGCCTACCTTCGCAAGAAAGGAAAAGGGGTCCGGAGCTTGCTGGCGCCCCGGTCCACCGGCCGCCGAACCGCCAAGGCCGTGGGAGTCCTGGACCGGCTCGATCGAAAGATCCGCGAGCGCACCGGGGGCGATACCTCCCTCGACCACGTGGTGCGGCGACTCGTCGAATCGGGCGCACCGATCACCACCGCCCACTTCCGGCAGGTGGTGTCGGACGTGGTGGGCGAAGACATGGCGCCCTTCTTCGAGACCCACGTCGCCGCGACACCTTGAGTTGTGGAGACGCTTTCCATCGCTCTGACTCCGGGGCCGTGCACCCTCGTCCTTGGCACACCTCGAGACACAGCCCCGGCGAAGCCGGCCTCTTCCTCGTCGACTCGAGCCCCGCCGGTGGGCCCGAGTCCGAGGCGGAAGGCTCAGTTCTCGCAGGCGAGTCGGGCGATGCCGCAACAGGTTTCTTGCTGCGAACCGGACAAACTGCCACAGGCTGCGCCGGCGGTCTGACACGCACCGACCTGTGAAGCGTCCGCGCAGGTGTTGGCACAATCGCAGGCGTCGTCGCCTCCACCTCCGAGGCACGCAGCCACCGCCGAGCCGAGCTCGTCTTCGCAGGCGCTCCCGTCCTGAACCGCATCGCAGCCGGCGGCGGCGAAGCAGTCTCGGGCCGTCCTGCTGGCGTCCGAACAAGCTTGGCTGCCGTCGTCGGAGCTGAAGATGGTGCCGTTGCAGGTCGCGACGCAGGTGTCTCGCCCAGCCGAGTCCGCACCGCACTCCACCTGCTTGTCGCAAAGGGTCTCGCACACCTCCTGGGTACCGACCGTGCCGCCGTTGTTGCCGCTGCCGTCGCCGCTTCCGTTGCCGCCGTCGTCACCCCCACAGGCGGCAGCGAGGGACACCGCGAAGAACAGTCCGATCCAGGTTTGGGAATTCGATGTCATGAGGCTCCCACCGTAGCAGCGACCCTTGCACCCCCGAAAGAGGGGATGTAGAGATTCGCAACATACCTTGACCCTTTTCGGAGCGACACGAACGGACTGATCTGGACCCGAAAGCAAGTCTGCTTCACATCGAGACGCGAGCTTCGGACCAAACACGGCGGTAGGCATCGGCCAGGTCCGAAGCGGCGGTGTTCGCCAACTCGACGGTCGGGGCGTAGACGAACGCGGCGAAGCGCCGGCTGTCTTCGGTGAGCTTCGCGTGCATGGCGTCTTTCACCGGATTCGCGCAAGCGAGGTCGTCTTCGGCTCGGGCCACCAAGAGCAGATCGGCCAGCTCGATCGATTGGCCCGACAGGTTGAACACGTAGCTTTCCCCCGCCCGGCCCCGGCGGAGCCGGAAGCGCGCGGTCTTCACCCGGTCCAGGTCGACGAGCGACATGGGGAGGGCATGCCGCAAGGAGACGGCATTCAATGTATCCACTGCGGGCGAGACTCGAGGGAATGCATCTTCTCGAGCGAACCGATGCAGGAGTTCGTGGGCTGGCTTTCCCCGCCCGGTGGCACGGTAGCGACCGTACTTGAGCATGGCTCGAACGGCCTGCTGCCTCTCCGGGTCGAGCATGGCGGCCTGCGCCTCGGCCACGGCCCGGTGGACGAGCGCATCCACCTGCTCGGCGTCGAAGCAAGCCGGCTCGCCCTCGAGGGTCAACACCCGCAGACCCACGCCGGCCGCGTCGGCGGCCACCTCGACGTCCGTTTCGGCCATCGGGTCATGGTGGCACGACCCGCCCGCGGCCGTCGCCCGGAAAACGCGCGCCGGTTGACGGACCGCTGCATGCAGGTTGCGGAGAATGGATGGAACGAACCCACGAAGACGGGGGACGGGTCTGGCGCTGGGGCTCGGGCCGAACAGTCCGCGTGGCTACGCTTTTGGTGGCGGGCGCGTTGGGCTGCGCGGGCAGCCGAGACCTGCCGAGCCCCCGGGCCCCGGCCCAAGCGGTCCCCGAGACCGAGCCCGCCTCGGAGCCGGCGCGAGCTCCGAGCCGGTCCCTGCCTCCCGAAGCCGTGAACCGGGTCATCCAGGAGAACCTGCCTCGCTTTGCGAGCTGCTATGAAGCGGCCCGGGCCGATGGTCTCGACCGCGAAGGCGGCGTGCGCGTAATGCTTTTGATTGCGCCCGACGGCGCCGTGGCCCAAGCCCGCATCGAAGACAGCGAGCTCGACCATCCCCCCGTCGAAGAATGCATCACGGAGACCCTGCGCTCGCTTCGATTTCCAAAACCGCCCCACGGCGGCCTGGTCTCCGTGACCTACCCCTTCACGTTCACCCGGGACTGAACCGGTTCTGTATCGGGGCCGACGGCCCTCGGACAGCCCCTCGAGCCGGGCCTCCCCGAAGTCGAACCGAGTCCGTTCTCCGAACTCCGCAGGCCGGAGTCTCGGGCGGCACCGTCAGCGGCGGCGGTATCGAATCTCGGCCTGGTCGCCCATCTGGGTGAGGATGAAGCCGACGAGACTGCCGACCACGCCCACGCCGAGCCCCGTGCCCAAAAGCACGTAGTTGGGCTCGGCGTCTTCGACGATCACGTTTCCGGTCTGTGTGTCCTGGGCGTCGAGGATGCCCGCGGTGATGAGGCCGAGCCCCACCAGGCCCGACCCGATGCCGAGGATCCAGCCCGCGGTGCGGACGCCCTGTCGATCGGTGTAGGTGCCGACCAGCGTACCCGATTCGGTGATCTGGATCGGGTCGGCCTCGGCGGTCTCCCGGTTTCGCTTCGCGAGACCGAGACGAAGGGTCCCCCGGGGGAGGCGCGCGGTGCAGGGGGCGATGCAGATGGCGTCGTAGGCCTCGAACCGGCCCTGGTACGTTGCGAGTCCGTCGGAGCCGTATCCCAGGCCCCGCGAGGAGGCGGAGCCGGCGTACTGCTGAAAGGCGATGTGGGGCTCGCTGGCCCTGAGTTTCAAACGCACCCCGTCGGGCTCGGGCTCGGCTGAGGGATCGAACGGCTGTGCTGCACCGCCCTGGACCGGGCCTGCATACTCCACCTCGCTCATGGAAATGCGCCGTAGATCGCCGGTGGCGATCCGAATCACCACCTCCCCGTCCGGGTCCTTCTCGACGATGGTGCCCCGAATGAAGCCCCCCGCGCGGGTCTTCACGATATCGGGCGGAGTGTCGGCCCGGGCCGTCGCGGACAGTGTCATGAACAGGGCCATGCACAGCGCAGCCCACAAAACCGATCGCACAGCGCCAGGGAGCCCCGCCGGCCCACTTTCGTCAAGCCGTTCGCGCCCCGGCCCCTGTCGCGTCCGAAGTCGTCGGGACGGGCCCGGACCCACATCGCAAAAAGCATCGCGTTCTGCCGGCCCGGACCGTCGGGGTTCGGCTCAAAGGAGCCCTTCCGCGACGAGCCCAAGGGGCTCCTCCTGGACCGAAAGGAAGCCTCCGCGCGACTGAACCGGCGACAAACGTGGGCCCCTTCCCGCCGCGCGCAGTGCGCGCGCGCGCAACGGCGGGCGGCGCGCAACCACGGGCGACAGCGGGCAACGACCGCGGGGGCGCGGCTCAGGTGGGGGGGGCGGTGGTGCGGAGGGTGTCGAGGCGGATCTTGGCCAGGTGGAACTGATGATGGGCCTTCTCGAGGTAGGTGTTCGCTTCGTCCACGTAGCCCTCGGCCGAGGCGGACCAGACTCGATTCAGGTACCGTTCGCCTGCGGCGAACTCGCTCATGATCTCGGCGTAGGCGTCGACGCCGTGCACGTATCGGATGCTCTCGCGAGCCTGCACGAAGCGTGCGACCGGTTCGGGGAAGCGCCGGTCGATCTCGTCGGGAAGATCGTAGACGTCCGCTCCCCAATCCGCATCCGCCAGCTCACGGCTGTGCTCGGTGATCCGGGCGATGCTCTCTTCGATGTCCCGCACGTTCGCTTCGAGAAGCGACCGGTCCGTGGCCTGCCGGCGGGCCCCGATCCGCAGGACCGCCACACCGGCGCAAGCCACCAGCCATGCCGGTACGAAGCCCCCCCAAGGAACCGAGTCCTTGTCCAGGCTGGCGAACAGCGCTCCGGCCAGAAAACCGGCGGTGACCAGGGTGATGCCCAACTTCTGCACGCCGATGCCTCCTCAGCCCGCCACGACCTTCACCACCGCGGCGCCGACGCCCACCAAGGCCTCCCCGACCAGGAGGCCGGCCGCCAGCGGAATGCCGACGTCTTCGCTCCACGCTTTGCCGAGCTGCCGGTCCGCGACCAATCGCAATATCGTGCCAATGGTATAGGTCAGTACGATGTTGAATGGAAGGTAGAAGCCGAGCCCTACCAAGATGCCCAGTCCCCCCACTCCCGAGGCGCTCAACATCGCCCCGAGCACCGCGCCAGCTCCGTACTGATGGATCGGCACGTTGTCGCCCATGATGCCCTCGATCATGCTGGCCAGGGCTTTGCCCTGGGGCGCTGGGAGCTCCTTGCTACCGAGGCCGGCGTCCTCGTGAAGGACGAAGATCAGGCTCATGATCACGATGGGCCCGAGCCAGGCCCCGGCGAACTGAGCCATCTGCTGCATCTTCGGCGTGGCACCCACCAGGTACCCGGTCTTCAGATCCATCATCAGGTCGGTGGCCTGGGACATGGCCACGCACATGGCGGCTCCCACCATGACCGCGGAGATGATGGCCGCGGTCCCTCCGGCGCCGCTCGCCACGAACAGGAGCAGGGTGATGCCGATGAGCGTCATACCGGACAAGGGCGACCAGTTGGTCCGGCCGATGCACTCGGACAAGATCACGCCCGCCACCCAGATCCACAGGGTTCCGAGCACCGCCATGGCGCCGCCACGAACGAATCCGATCTCTTCGGTGGAAAAGATCGCAATGATGAATAAAACGATGAAGGCACCCGCCACCCCGAAGTACAGAAACCGAATCGGCATCTCGTCGGTGGATACCGCGCTCTTGCTCTGGGCCGCCGACTGCATGCTCTTGACCGCACTGAGCACGAGGGGAAAGGCCAGGACGATCCCGGTCAGGGCCCCGCCGATCAACATGCCGATGCCCAGGGGCCGGTAGAGGAACAGACGCAGGTATTCAGGCTGCCTGGCGTGTTCGGGGAGGCTGCCCAAGAGGGCCTGCAAGGTCTGGGCGTCGGGGATCTTGCCGAGCGCCGACAGGATGGGCGCGAGCACCCAGTAGCAGGCGTAGCCACCCACCACGAAGAACACGCCCCCTTTGCCGGCCAAAAACCCGACACCGATGGTCAACAGCGACGCGTACCACACGCCATTCATGTAGTCGGGCAGGCCCAGGAGCGGGCCCAGCACCAAGTCGTGCACCCCCCAGATCTGGTACACCACCAGGTGGACCGCGCCGGCGAGAAGACCTGCGCCGAGCATCAGGCCCGCCTTCTTCATGCCGGCGCCCGGCGACTTCAAGACCGCCGCCACCGCGATCCCGCCGGGGTAGGCGAGCCGGTTGAAGTCGATCATTTGCTTCCGGAGCGGAATGATGAACGCGATTCCGAGGATCGCACCCACGATGCAGCCAACCACCATGAAGACTGGGTTGAAGTCCGTGTGGTTCAGGATGAAGAGCGCAGGCACCGAGAACATCATGCCGCTGGACGCGCCGTTCACGGCAGAGGCAGCAGTCTGGTTGATGTTGTTTTCGACGATGCTCCGTCGATTGAGTAGACCCCTCAGAATGCCAAACCCCAAGATGGCGGCGAGCTCCGACCCCTCGATCGAAAAGCCCAATATCAGGGAGGCGTAGCCAATGCTGACGGCGATCAGGATCCCGAGCATCCAGCCCACCAGCAGGGCGGTCCAGGTCAGCTCGGGGTAGGGGCCACGGCGGATCGGTCTCGCTGGGCTCACGAGGGGAGGACCCTAGCAGACCGAACCCGATCCGTCTCGGCTCCCGCTCGGCCGAGCGGGGTCCGGTGGACAAAGCCGGCCAGGCGCTGCTCCAAAGCGAAGCTCGGCGGGCCCCGAACTTTCGAGGCCAGCCCATCTCGCCCCTGGCGTCGGCCGTGGACGGTCATCCGCTCGAACTGACGAGCCCTTCGACGCCGACCTAGACCGAACCCGGTTTGCGCACGCTCTGTCGGCCGGGCTTTTTGTCTCGGTCGGTCCGCCGACCCAAGACCTGCCCGGCCCGGGCCAGGGCCGCGTCCACCGCTGCATACGGATCGGCCCGCACGTCTTCGACCCGAAGGCTCGGGCGACCGCGCAGCTGGACCTCGACGGCGCACTGCTTGTCCGGGCCGCCGCGGGGCCCGTTTAGGTCGTGCAGGAACACGCGCACCCGCTGAACGGCGTGACGCAGACGCCCCAAGGCCGCGCGCACCCGCTGGCGCGCGTAGGTCTCCAGGGACGGGGACGATTCGATGGACGGCTGACGGACTTCGATTTCCATGGGCACCTCGTTCGATGGGATGGCCGCCCAAGCCCGGCCTCGAGGGGAGTAGCGAACATTTTCCCACTGGGCGCAAGGATCAAAACCTCCCCCGTCCTGTCGCTTTGAGCTACAACCGGTCGGACCGTGCGTTGGTTGAACTACCATCACTTCTTGTACTTCTGGCTGGTCGTCCGCGAAGGCGGCGTTCAGCCGGCAGCCCGGCGCCTCCGCCTGACCCATCCCACCGTCAGCGCACAGATTCGGCAGCTCGAAGCGACGCTCGGCCACGAACTCTTCGACCGGTCGGCCCGCCGGTTGCAGCTCACCGAGTTCGGCCGCCTGGCGTACCACTACGCCGACGAGATCTTCCGGCTCGGCCAGGAGTTCTTGGACTCGGTGGACGGCGCCCCCGGCGGGCAGCCCATGCGTTTGACGGTGGGAGCCACCGGGGCCCTGCCGAAGGTGATCGTGCGCCAGTTGATCGGACCGGCCCTGGACATGGAGCCACGGGTCCGGATCACCTGCCGCGAAGACGAGCACGATCGGCTGGTCGGACTGCTGGCCGTGCACGAGCTGGACGTGGTGCTTTCCGACGTGCCCCTGTCCCCGACCAGCGGGGTCAAGGCCTACAACCATCTGCTCGGCGAATGCGGGAGCACGTTCTTCGCCGCGCCGGCGGTGAAAAAAGCCTTGAAAGGCAGCTTTCCCCAGTGCCTCGACGGCGCCCCCCTTCTGGCGCCCTTGTCCACCAGCTCCATGGGGCGGGCCCTGGACCAGTGGTTCGACCGGCAGGGGCTGAATCCGACGGTGGTGGCGGAAATCCAGGACAGCGCCCTGATCAAGACTTTGGGCCAGGACGGCTACGGGGTGTTCTGCTTGCCCTCGGCCGTCGAGTCCGACGTGCGCAACCGGTACAAGGTCCAGGTGGTCGGTCGGTCCGCCGAGGTGAAGGAGCGATTCTACGCCATCTCGCCCGAGCGGAAGATCAAAAACCCGGCTGTCGCAGCCATCTGCGAGGAAGCCCGGAGCAGCATCGGTTGAGCCGGACGGTTCGGGCGTTGGTTTCGACTTGCGCCGCGAGGTGTCTCGCGCAAACGCCGAGCCCATGGAAACGACGCGATGTGTTGTCAGCTGGATCTCCGTGACGGCCGGGCTGGCCCTGGTGGCGGCCTGCCAGCAGCAAGGCGAAGCCCCCAGCGAGGGCGAAAAGAAGGCCGAACCGATCGACAAGGCCCCCGAAGCGGAGCCTTCCACCGAAAAGGCGGTCGAGCCTCCAGCCCCATGGGAGCGGGTCGAAATCGAGAGCTTGTCGCAGACCCAGCAAAAGCACCTCGGGTCCGCGAAAGCTGCCAAGAAGGCCCTGGGTCAGGGCCTGATGAAGGAGCTGAGCGCTGCCCTGAAGGGCGGAGACTTTGCCAAGGGCGTCGAAGCCTGCAAGGGGGCGGCACCGAAGGTGGCGGATCAGGTGTCGAGCGAGCACGGGGTCGACGTGGGCCGCACCTCGTTCAAGGTCCGAAACCCCGACAACACCCCCCGGGACTGGGCCGAGCCCTTCGTGGAGGGCAAGGTGAACGAAGAGATCGTCCTCGTGAACGATGGCGGGGGCATGGCTTACATGTCGCCCATCGGCACCAAAGAGGTTTGCCTGAACTGCCACGGCTCCGCGTCCGACATCCCGAGCGAGGTAGCCCAAATCCTTTCAGAGGAATATCCTGAAGACCAGGCGACCGGCTTCGATGTGGGGGACCTTCGAGGTTGGTTCTGGGTCGAGTACCACGAAGCCGAAGGCTGACTTTTCGCTTTGCTACCTGCCCGTGCCCGCGAGCCCGGGTCTGGCTCGGAGGCTGGGCGCTTCGGGGCGCGCCCGCCGAAAGGCCTCGCGGCCCGGGCTTTCCCATTGCGACCATCGACCGGGGGACGCCGGCCGGTTCCGGCCGGCGTCTCGGTTCACAGATAGAACCGCAGGCCCGCCGACAGGGCCAGGCCCGTGGCGACCGGTCGGTCCACCGTGGTCCCAGAGGGCTCCGGCTCGCCGATCCGGTTTTCGATGTCCGCCGAAGCGGTGTGGGCCGTGCCGCCGACCTCGAAGAAGAGCGAAACCGGAAACGCCCGGTACGCATCGGCCGCGAAGAACTCGGTCCCGAACACCCCCACCACTCCCGGGCTGACCCGCTCGGAGCTCAGCTGTCGGTCGAGCACCAGCAGGCTCGGCCCCAGGGCCACATACAAGCGCCCCGAAGCCAGACCGAGGCGTGTCGCCGCCACCCCCAGGAGGCGGACGTGGCCGTACATCGACCAAGCCCCTGCCACTTGCTCTTCGGCGTCCACCGGCAGAGCCCGAAGGTCCGACGCCCAGCCGATGCCGCCCTCGAGCCGAAGTGCCAGGTGCCCGTCGGCCACGTAAGGACTCACCACCGACAGCGCCAGGCCGAAGTCGTCCTGAAGACGCTGCACCCCGAACCCGACCGAAAACGCCTCCTTCGGCGCGAGTTCCTGGTCCACCAGCGGGTCGTAGCCCGCCAGGGCCATGCCCACGGCGACGATCAGCCCGCCGTCCACAGCACGACGACCGCTACAGCCAGGATCATGACCACGGCGTAGGACTGGACATTGCCGGTCTGGACCCGGCTGAGCACCTTGCCGCAGCCCGCCACCACCGCGCTGCTGGCTTTGGCGAACAGACCGTCCACCACCCAGGGGTCCACCAAGTACGCCAGGGCCCGGCTGAAAAAGCCCAAAGGCTTCACGAGCCCGCCCTCGATCCCCTCGTCGACCCAGTACTTGTTCTCGACGAGTCGGTGGGCGGCCCGACCCAGGCCAGCTTGGGTGAAGCGCTCGAGCGCCGGGCTCGGACCGCCTCGATAGAAGGTGTACCCCACGAACAGGCCGGCACCCGCAATGACCACCGACATACCGATCAGCGCCCATTCCACCGCCAAGCTCGAGGTCAAGTGAGCCGTTCCGACCACGGCCTTCAGGTACCCGTCGAACCAAGCGATCGGATCGTGCCCGACCACGGGCTCGATCACGTGAGGCAAGTTCGCTGCACCGGCACCGGCGGCTCCCGCCGCCAAGACCACCAAAGGGCCCTTCATGCCCCACCCGGGGGCGTGTAGGTGCACCGGATTCCCGTCCGAGTCTCGAGCCCTCAGCTCACCGAAGAACGTGAGACAGACCAGCCGCATCATGTACAGCGCCGTCAGGCCTGCCCCCAGCCAGCCCATGACCCACCAAACGGGTTGGTGCTCGAATGCGAAGGCCAAAATGGCATCTTTGGAGAAGAATCCAGACAAGGGAGGAATCCCGGCCAGGGCCAAAGTGGACAGAAGAAAGGTCCAGTAGACCACCGGAAGCTTCTTGGCCAGCCCGCCCATGCGACGCATGTCTTGCTCTTCGTGGAGCGCATGAATCACGGCGCCCGAACCCAAGAACAGGCAAGCTTTGAAGAACGCGTGGGTGACCACGTGGAACATGGCCGCACCGTACGCCCCGGCCCCAACCGCCAAGAACATGTAGCCGAGCTGAGAGACCGTCGAGTACGCGAGCACCTTCTTGATGTCGTTTTGGGCCAGCCCCATGGACGCGGCGAACACGGCTGTAAAGGCGCCGACCCAGCCCACCACCTCCAGGGCCGTCGGGGCCATGTCGAACAAAAAGCCCACCCGGCAACACATGTAGACCCCCGCCGTGACCATGGTGGCGGCGTGGATCAGGGCCGACACCGGAGTCGGGCCGGCCATGGCGTCGGGCAGCCACACGTACAGGGGAAACTGGGCACTCTTTCCGCAAGCCCCCACGAAGAGCATCAGGCAGGCGAAGGTGATCACTCCCTGGACGGACCAACCCGCGAAGATGCCGTTGGGCAGGACCGCCGACGGGTCGGCATGACTCGCAGCCACCCGCAAATCCACGAAGTCTGCCGTGCCGAACAGCCCGAACAACACGAAGGACCCGATCAAAAACCCAAAGTCCCCCACTCGGTTGGTGACGAAAGCCTTCTTGCCCGCCCGAGCCTTGTCGCGGTCCGTATACCAAAAGCCGATCAGCAGGTACGAAGCCAGGCCCACGCCCTCCCAACCGATGAACATGACGGGCAGCGAGCGCCCGAGGACCAGAACGCTCATGGCGAAGATGAACAAGTTCAAGAAGGCAAAAAACCGAGCGTAGCCAGGATCGTGCTCCATGTATTCGGTGGAATAGACGTGAATCAGAAAGCCGACGCCCGTCACCACGAGCAACAAGGACGCCGTGAGCTGATCGAACCCTAGGCTCAGATCGATCGAATAGCGCCCAATGGTCATCCAGCGCCAATAGGTGGCTTCGAGGGGCACACCCACGTCGTGAAACGCGACCAGGGCCAGGCAGGTGATCACGAAGGACGCCAGCACCGAGCCCAGGGCCGAAACGTTGACGACGTCTCGCGGCAGGCGGGGTCCGAACAGCGCCAGCAGGGCGGCGCTGACCAACGGCAGCACGGGGATGAGCAGCAAGGAGTCGTAGATGGCCGTGTCCATCGGCGGTCGGGACCCTATGGTGGGCCCCGGGGGCCGTCAACCGGCGGTTGTGGCCCCCGCAGCGGCCAACAGCGGGTCGTCCGGCTCGAATCCCCAAACCTGCGGCTCCATCCGAAGGTCTACGTTCCAGCGGTCACGCACGGTGGTTCGAATGTCGGCGGCAAAACGCAAGACCTCGGTGGCGGTGGCGCCTCCCCGGTTCACCAGGGCCAACACGTGCCGGGTCGAAAGGCCGACCCGCCCATCGACGTGGCCCTTTCGAAAGCCCGACGCTTCGATCAGCCACGCCGCCGACAGCTTCACGCCGCCGTCCACCGGATGGGCCGGGCCCGGAGTCAAACCGTTTGCCGCCGCGGCGGCCTGCACCCGGGCGGCCCGTTCCACCGAGACCACCGGGTTCACGAAGAAGGAGCCACAGGACCGGCGGTTTTCGTCGTCGGCTCGCCACACCATGGACTTGCGGCCCCGCACCGTCAGCACCGCCCGCCGAACCTGCCACAGGGCTTCGCCGGGGCGGTCCGACAAGCCGTCGGCGATGGCCTCTCGAAGGTCTCGATACCGGACGCTCGGCACGGTATTCGGCCGAAGCCGAAGCCAAACCCGGGTCACGATCCATCGGCACGAAGGGTCGGCCTTGAGCCGACTGGTCCGGTAGCCCAGGCCGAGTGTCGCGGCGGACGCGGTCCACAGCTGCCGCGCTCGAGGGTCGAAGAGCTCGACCGCCTCGAGGACCTGGCCCAGTTCCTGCCCGTAGGCGCCGATGTTCTGGATCGGCGCTGCGCCCACCCGACCGGGAATGCCGGACAGGGCCTCGATGCCTTCGAGGCCCCGGTCCACCGTACGCTCCACCAGGTCGTCCCACTCCCAGCCGGCCGCCACCTCGACCCGGCCCCCATCTTCGATGATCGGCTCCGGTGCGTCGTCGCTCCAAGCGACCACCGTCCCCGCCACACCGTCCTCGTGAACCACCAGGTTGCTCCCGCCCCCGAGCACCCGAATGCGGGGGCCCGCGTCCCGCGCCACCGCGGCAAGCTCCGCGCCGGTTCGGACCGTGACGAAGGTCTCGGCCGGGCCACCGATCTCGAGCGTGGTCCGGCGGCCGATCGGGAGATTCAT
Organism: Myxococcales bacterium LLY-WYZ-16_1; assembly: GCA_031800475.1. Classification (GTDB taxonomy): domain Bacteria; phylum Myxococcota; class Kuafuiibacteriia; order Kuafuiibacteriales; family Kuafuiibacteriaceae; genus Kuafuiihalomonas; species Kuafuiihalomonas phototrophica. Next base: position 7,071 of record DAPKRQ010000360.1, on the reverse strand, counting down.
GCGAACGAACGGCGGTCGGCCGCCCCGATCACACTCAACCCTGGGCCAGGCGGCGAAGCACCGTGTGGAGAATGCCGCCGTTTCGGTAGTACTCGATCTCGACGGGGGTATCGAGGCGGCAGATGGCGGTGAACGTGTCGCTGCCTCCGTTTGCCCGGTGTACGGTCACGGGAATCGGCTGGCCCGGCCGCACGTCCTCGTCCACCGCCACATCGAGCCGATCCCCGCCCTGGAGTTTCAGGCTGTCTCGGGTCTCACCCTGGGGGAACTGCAGCGGAAGGACTCCCATGCCCACCAGGTTCGAGCGGTGGATGCGCTCGAAGCTCTCGGCGATCACCGCCTTCACGCCCAGGAGCAAGGTGCCTTTCGCCGCCCAATCTCGGCTCGAGCCCATGCCGTAGTCTTGGCCCGCCAGCACGACCAAAGGCGTGCCCTCCGCCTGGTAGGCCTCGGAGGCCTCGAAGATCGTCGTCACCTGGCCGGTCTCGAGCCCGTCCCGGGCCGGACCGAAGTAGGTGGTGAAGCCGCCCTCGGTCCCCGGAGCCAGTTCGTTCCGCAGCCGGATGTTCGCGAATGTGCCACGGGTCATGACCCGGTCGTTGCCTCGGCGCGACCCGTAGCTGTTGAACATGGCCCGGGCCACGCCCCGGGACTTCAGGTAGCGCCCCGCTGGCGAATCCTCGGCGATGGAGCCCGCCGGCGAAATGTGGTCGGTGGTCACCGAGTCCCCCACGCGGACGAGCAGGTGCGCGCCTTCGATCGAAGCGATGGGCTGGGGCTCCTCGGACATGCCCTGGAAGAAGGGTGGCTCCTGCACGTAGGTCGAGTTCGGGTCCCACGCGTACACGTCGCTTTCGGTGATCTCGACCTCCTGCCACTCCTTGGGGCCCTTCATTTCGGCGTATCGCTTCAGGTACTGCTCCCGGTCGGTGCTGGCGTCGATCACCGCATGCACCTCTTCGGGCGTCGGCCACAGCTCCTTCAGATAGACGTCCCTTCCGTTCGAGTCTTTGCCGATGGGCTCGGAGCTCAGGTCCACGTCCACGGTGCCGGCGAGGGCGTATGCGACCACCAAAGGCGGGGACGCCAAGTAGCTGGGCTGCACGTCCGGGTTCACGCGGCCTTCGAAGTTTCGGTTCCCGGACAGGACGGCCGCAGCGAGGAGCCCCGTGGAGCGAATCGCTTCGGAGACCTCGGGGATCAGGGGGCCGCTGTTGCCGATGCAGGTGGTGCAACCGTATCCCACGGTGTGAAAGCCCAGCGCCTGCAGGTCTTCGTCGAGACCGGACTTGGCGAAATAGTCGGTCACCACCCTGGACCCCGGAGCGAGGGAGGTCTTGACCCAAGGCTTCCGAACCAAGCCCCGCTCCACGGCCTTCCTGGCCAATAGACCGGCCGCCACCATGACGGATGGGTTGCTGGTATTGGTGCAGCTGGTGATGGCCGCGATCACCACGGCACCGTCCTTCAGCTCGTGCTCGGTCCCGTCGAGCGTCACCTTGGCCCGGGTCGGCTCGGCATGGCCGTAGCTTTCTTTTCGATGGAGCTGCCAGTCTCCCTTCATGTCGCGCAAGAGCACCTTGTCTTGGGGGCGCTTCGGCCCCGCGAGGGATGGCTGGACCTCACCCAGGTCCAAGCTCAGCCGGTCGGTGAACCGGATGTTTCGGCCGTCTTCGCGCCAAAAGCCGTTCCGCTTGGCATAGGCCTCGACCAGGGCCACCTGCTGCTCTCGTCTTCCGGTCTGCCGGAGGTAGGTCAGGGTCTGATCGTCCACCGGAAAGTAGCCACAGGTGGCGCCGTACTCCGGTGCCATGTTGGCGATGGTCGCCCGGTCGGCCACGGTCATCGACGCGAGGCCCGGTCCGAAGAACTCCACAAACTTCCCGACCACGCCCTTCTTTCGGAGGATCTGGGTCACCGTCAGCACCAAGTCGGTGGCGGTGGCCCCTTCGGACAGCTGCCCGGTGAGCTCGAAGCCCACCACCTCGGGGAGCAGCATGTAGATCGGTTGGCCGAGCATCACCGCCTCGGCCTCGATGCCGCCGACGCCCCAGCCCAGGACGCCGAGGCCGTTGATCATGGTGGTGTGGCTGTCCGTGCCGACCAGGGAGTCCGGATAGGCCAGGCGCTGGCCGTCGCGCTCGGAGGTCAGCACGCCCGACGCCAGGTATTCGAGGTTCACCTGGTGGACGATGCCCGTGGCCGGGGGCACGACTCGGAAGTTGTCGAAGCTCTGTTGGCCCCACTTCAAAAACTCGTAGCGCTCCCGGTTCCGCTCGAACTCCAGACGGGAGTTCTGCACCAGGGCATCTTCGTTGCCGAAGGCGTCCACCTGCACCGAGTGGTCGATCACCAGGTCCGCCGGGACCATGGGGTTCACTTTGCGGACGTCCCCGCCCAGACGGTCCATGGCGCTCCGGAGGGCCGCCAGGTCGACCACCGCCGGTACGCCCGTGAAGTCCTGCAGGACCACCCGTCCCGGGTTGAAGGGGATCTCCGCCCGGCCGGCCTCCTTGGCGTCGTAGCCCGCCAAAGTCCGCACGTGCGCCTCGGTCACCGTGAACCCGTCCAGGTTTCGGAGTGCCGCCTCCAGCAGCACCTTGATCGAGTAGGGAAGCTCCTCGACGTGCCCGACGCCGGCACGGCTCAAAGCCGACAGGTCGTAGATGGCGAGGTCGTCGAAAGGGGGCTCGAGCCGCGCGGCCGCCGAAAAGGGATCCTGGAAAGCCATGGGGCGACGCTACGCCGGCGATCGGACAAGCTCAACGCCGAACCCCCCGCCCGCGCGGAACACTCGACCTTCCAAGCCCGTTGAGGGTATGGGCGGTTTGGGACGGGGCGGGGAGGCCGTGCAGCCGCCGGCAGGCTCGACCTGCGGGAGGAAAGTCCGAGCTCCACAGGGCAGGGTGCTGGCTAACGGCCAGTCAAGGCAACTTGCAGGAAAGTGCCACAGAAAACAGACGGCCTCTCAACGGGTCCTCGCGGACCTGGGACGGGGTCACGGCGAACCGGTGCGGTAAGAGCGCACCGCGCCCGTGGTGACACGGGTGGCACGGCAAACCCCACCTGGAGCAAGACCGAATAGGGGTCGCGATGGGTGGCCCGCCCAGACCCGGGTACGGTCGCTCGAGCGGCGCGGCAACGCGTCGCCTAGATGAATGGCTGCGGCGCGGATCTTCCGCGGACAGAACTCGGCTTACAGGCTTGCCCGCTCCGTCCCGCTCAGGACTCGGTTTCGGTCGACGCGGCGCCTCGGCCGTCGATCTCGTCGGCGAGTTGCTCGTGCACGAGCAGGCGGTTGCAGTTGGGGCAGGATTCGAGGCTGTCGAGCCGCAGCAGCTGCACCACCAGCTGGGGGCGCACGGTCATCTGGCACGCGGTGCAGGTGCCGCTTCGCACCACCGCGACGGCGATTCCGGAACGGGCCTTTCGAAGCTGCTCGTACTTTTTGAGCACCCGTTCGTTCAGCTGCTGACGGACGGCGTCTCGCCCTCGAGCCCGCTCTGCCGCTTCGTTTCGGAGCCGCTGTTCCTCTTGCCGCAGCGCCCGGATCTTGGCGGAGACCTCCCGTTCTTGCTGCTCCAGCTCTTCTTTTTTTTCGGCGGCGGCCTTTTCCTTGTCTTCGATCTTCTGGCCCAATTCGAGGAGCCGGTCTTCTTGCTCGCCGACCTGGCGCTCGCCCATTTCGAGCTCGCGGGACAGGGCCTGATACTCCCGGGGTGACTTGATGTCGTTCAGGCGCCGCTTCCACTTTTGGTGCTTGGCCGACTCTTCGGAGACGTGGCCTTCGAGCTCGGTGGCCTCGTTGCGAAGCTGGGCGGCTTCGGCGTTCAACCGCCCCACCTCGGAACGCACCTTGTCCAGGGAGTTTTCGAGCGCCCGAACCTGATCGGGGATGCGCTCCGCTTCATCGGAGAACTGCTGCGCTTCGGAGTCGATCTTCTGAAGTCGGTAAAGAGCGATCAGGGTATCGCGCACGAATGAGGCCTCCTCGCCGCCTCGCGTTGGTGGGCCCACCTGGATTCGAACCAGGGACCGATCGGTTATGAGCCGACTGCTCTCACCGCTGAGCTATAGGCCCACGGACACAGCGCCCGTCGGGCCTACGCTGCCGAGCCCAGCGGGTCAAGGCTCCGAACCGACCGGGTCTGGTTCGGTGGGTCCGGTCGCCGAAACCCCGCCCACGGACCGGCGCTTGCGGGCGAGTGCGCCCCGCAGGCGGCCCTCGAGCTCCGGATCGCCGGCGGCGCGGTGCAGTGCCGCTTCGAGCAAGGCCGCATCTTCGAGAGCCTCGGCTTGCAGTGCGGTCGCGAGCTTTCGAACCTCGGCATGGAGCTCGGTCAACTCGTCGCCCCGGCGCAACCCGCGCATCTGCGGGACCCGCCCTTCGGCCAGCTCGCGCACGGCCCGGCGAAGCACGTACTCCGGACCCGCCATTTTGTGGGTGACCACGATGGTGCCGACCGCCAACGCCAGGTTGAACACCACCAACGCCCCCACCAGGCGAACCAGCGCCGATCCGTCCTCTTCGGCCAGCCCCTCGGCAAACACCGGGTCGAACTCGGCCTCGAGCCGGAGGATGCGCGTGTTCTCCTGCATCTGGCTCCACAGCACGCTGCCGAGGCCCACCGACAAGAGGGCGGAAATGCCGACCACCAAGGCGGTGTACTTGAGCTGAAACCGTCGGTTCAGCAGGTAGTTCTTCCACAGGCGTTTCGTCCGGCCCTCCATCGCCGTTCATCCTTTCCGCAGCTCTGCCAAGACGTCCCGGGCCGCCGCCCGCACCGCCGCTCGGAGCAGCCGCTTCGCCAGCGCCGCCGACGCGGTCCCTGGCGCCCGGGCGCGGCTGGTCACCACGTGGCGCAGGTTCTTGGCCGGCCAGGTCCCCACGGCAACCCGCAACTGCACCTCGACTTTTTGGGGGTCGTTCGGATCGGCAGCGGGTCCCACCACCGTCGCCTGCACCCAATGACCGGTTCGGTCCTCCGCGTCCGCTGGGGCGGCCACCTCGAACGCGTCCGGCTCGCCCCGGCGAAGCGCCTGGACCAGGCGAGCCCTCACCCAGTCGGCGGTTGGGGCTCCCGGCGGCACGGCGGCCTCGACCACCAACACCGGCCGGCTCCGGGCCCAGCGGGCGTCCAACTGCCGGAGCGCCCGGTCGACCAGGGTCCGGACCCGAGGGTCGGGGTCGGATCGGGCCGCCACCAGAACGCTTCGATCGGCGCGGGTTCCCAGTTCCCCGAGGCCTCGGGCCGCGAAACCCCGGACCAGCGGGTGCGGGTCCGATTCGACCCGGCTGCGAAGGAGCGCGCGCAGCCGGGGATCCACCGCTCCTCCGTCCATGGCCTGGCGCTTTCGCAGAATCCGCAGAGCCTGAAGGCGCACCTTGGGCGCGGGGTCCGACTCGGCGCTTCGCAGGAGCAGGCTCAGGTCGGCGGCCGCGGCGCCCAGGGTCCACAGTACCCCCAAGCTGCCGATGGCCCGGACCGCGCGAAACCGCGGCCCGAACCCCCGGGCTCGCCTCAAGGTCGCGCCGCCTGGCGCCGAGCGCGGACCATGCGGCCGGACAGACGCAGGGCTTCGATCATGCTGCCGGCCGACGCGACCCCCTCGCCGGCGATGTCGTAGGCCGTACCGTGGTCGACGCTGGTTCGGATCACCGGCAGCCCCAGGGTCACGTTCACCGCACGATCGAAATCGAGGAGTTTCAGTGGAATGAGAGCCTGGTCGTGATACATGCCGAGCACCACGTCGAATTCGCCGTCCGCTGCTCGTTTGAATATCGAATCGGCGGAAAACGGCCCCTGCGCGTCGAGGCCCTCACTCGCGAGGCGCTGGATGACCGGTTCGATCACGTTCCGATCTTCGTCGCCGAACATGCCCGCCTCTCCGGCGTGCGGGTTCAAGCCCGCCACCGCGATTCGGGGACGGTCGAGCGCGAAGTCTCGCCGAAAGCTCTCGTGCACCACACGGATCGTGGTCTCGAGCCGCCCGGGCGTCACGAGCGACGGAACTTCGCGAATCGGGACGTGCACGGTCAGGGGCACCACCCGAAGGCTCGGCCCGGCCAGCATCATCACGGGCTGGGCCACGTCGAAGCGAGCCCCCAGCAGGTCGGTGTGGCCGGCGAACGGACACCCCGCCCGGTGCAGCGCCAGCTTGTGCACGGGCGCCGTGGTCATGGCATCGACCTCGGACGTCTTCAGGCGACGCACCGCCTCTTCCACGAAATCCAGCTGGGCCCGGTCGGACTCGGGAGATGGCTCACCGGGGCGCCAGGGAATGCGGGACAGCGGCAGGACCGGCACGGTGCCCACCCCCGCGGTCCGGGCGGCCGCCGCGTCCGAGCATTCGACCACCGACAATTCCAGGCGGCACGCTCGAACCACCGCCTCGAGAACGCTCGGGTCCCCGAACACCCAGGGGATCACCTCCCGTCGCACGTCGGACACGGCCGCGGCCTTGGCGAGCACCTCGGGACCGATCCCGGCCGGATCGCCCATGGTCGTCGCGATCAACGGAAGCTCGTTCACGGGCGCCGTCGCTCGGAGTCCGACGAGGTGGGTTCGTTGCCGTCGGGGCCGCTCCGATAGTCACGTAGGATCTTTTGGATGGATCCCACTTCGGGATGATCCGGTTCGAGTTCGATGAAACGCTCGTAGTGCATGGCGGCTCGATCGAATTCCTCCATTCGAGTGAACGCGATGGCCAAGTTCCGGTGGCAACCACTCATGTTGGGTGCGTGCTGCAGACACCGCTCCAGGTAGCTGACCGCCTGGCGGTACGACCCCTTTTGATAGGCCCGAACGCCTTTTCGGGCGAGGTCTTCGGCCAGCCGCTCTTGCGCCTTGCCCACCCAAAGGCCCGCCTCGGCCCGGTCGGTGAATCGTTCGCGGTTTCGGGCGTGGAACTCGAGCATGGCCTCGTAGTCGCCCTGTTCATAAAGGGTCTTCAAGCGGGCGTTGGCGTCGACCCGTTCGACCTCGGTCCACCACCACCAGCCCCCGAGGCCGGCGGCGGCCAAGACCAACGCCCACAACACCCACAGGCCGGCGCGCCGTCCCCCGCCCG
>DAPKRQ010000359.1:0-1515 GCA_031800475.1 Myxococcales bacterium LLY-WYZ-16_1 | reverse complement strand
ACCCGTTCTTCACCACCAAGCCCCCGGGGGTGGGCACGGGGCAGGGCTTGGCGATCGCCTGGACGGTCGTGGTCGATCGGCACGGTGGACACCTCGATTTCGAGTCCGAAGTCGGAACCGGCACCACGTTTCGCATCCATCTGCCGAGCACGCCTCGGCCCGAGGAGACCCGGTCATGACCGCGGAAATCGCCCCAGCCAAAGTCCTGGTCGTCGACGACGAGCCGTTCATGCTCCGCGCGCTGGAGCGAACGCTCAGCTTCAACTTTCGCCCGTCCACCGCCGAGAGCGGTCCCGAAGCGCTTCAGGTCTTGGCCGAGGAAGGACCCTTCGAGGTCGTGATCTCGGACATGTGGATGCCGGCCATGACCGGAGCGGAGCTGCTGGGTCGAATCCGAAACCAGGCGCCCGACACCGTGCGGATCCTGCTGACGGGCATGGCCGACGCCGACGCCGCCACCGGCGCCGTCAACGACGGCCAAGTGTTCCGGTTTCTGACCAAGCCATGCCCCCCCGAAACCCTGATCGATACGGTCCGGGAAGCGGTCGACCATCGGGTGGTCAAAAAGAACGAGCGAAACCTCCTGTCCAGCACCTTGACGGGCATGGTGGAAATTCTGGCCAACATCATTGCGGTCTCTTCGCCATCCTCGTTCGAAAAGACCGAGAATCTGCGGGAGACAGTCCGCTCGGTGGTGCAGAATCTCGGGTGGCCGGAGGCCTGGAAATACGAAGTGGCGGCGACCCTTTGCCACCTGGGCTGCGTGGCTGTGCCCGAAGACACGGTACGACGTGCGCTCCGGCACGAACCCCTCAGCGAGGCAGAGAAAGCTGCCATGCGCTCGCACCCCGAGGTGGGCTACCGGTTGCTGCACTCGGTGCCCCGCCTGGAGAAGGTGGCCGAGATGATCCGCTACCAAGCGAGCCCGAGCCCCGACGAAGTGGACGACCGGGTTCGCCGCGGGGCCCAGTTGCTGCGGATGTGCCTGCACTTCGAGGGCCTCCTGGACCAGGGGCACGAAACCCGGGAAGCGGTGAACGTAGTGCGAGACATCTACCCCCACGAGTTGGTGGTCGGCCTCGAGACCGCCGCCGAATCGCAGGCCTGGGCCGAGACCGTGTTGGTGACCGTGGAGGAACTCCGGTACGGCATGGTGTTGGACCAGGACGTGCTGTCGGCCAGCGGCGCCCGACTCGTGTCCAAGGGCGAGGCGATCACCGAAAGCCTGACCGAGCGGCTGCAACGCTTTTCCCAGACCGTGGGCGTCAACGAGCCCTTCCGAGTCCGAAAAGCCCCCCGGCGCCGGCCCGCCCGGGCTTGAACCTCGGGTTCGGTTGATCTGCCGGCGGGGCCGGCGCAGGGTGCGCGGGGCATGTCGGATGCCCTGCTCCTGTCCTTGGCCCTGTCGGCCCTGATGCTCGGGCCGGTCTTGTACGGCCTCGCGCGGCAGGTGCGGTGGACCTTCGCGGCCATCGACGGCTTCGTGCTGACAGCCGTGGGTGCGCTGGTCCTGCT
>DAPKRQ010000358.1:0-6368 GCA_031800475.1 Myxococcales bacterium LLY-WYZ-16_1 | reverse complement strand
CTCCTGGCCACCGGCGGAAACGGGGGCGACGGCGAAGCGTTTACCGGCAGCGGGGGCGGCGGATCCGGAGGGACGATCCGCCTGTTCACCGACGGCGGGCAGATCACCGTGTCCAACGGCGGGCGCATCGACGTGTCGGGGGGCGACGGCGGCAACACGACGCGCTTCGGGAACGACGGGGGTGGCGGCGGGGGCGGCCGGATCGACATCGACGCCACCGCGTCCGGAACCGCCCGGGTACCGGCCGGCGCCACCGTCATCCGAGGCGGCGTGGGTCCAGGCCCCGCCCAGCGCGCCGGCGCCGGAACCAGCCGGGTCAACCCTTAGAACGCGGGGCCAGGCTGCGCCCGCCCCGGGTGCACCCATCTGGGTGGGGACACACGACCGATCGAGGGCGGCCCTTCCATGCCGTGGCCCCGCGAAATGTAGATGACGCCCTTGTCTACCTGTCGACGGTACCTTCATCTTCCCAACATGGACCGCGCGTTTTCTCCCAGGTCCCTCCGCGCCGACCTTCCGGCGTCGCTGGTGGTCTTCCTGGTCGCGCTGCCGCTGTGCCTGGGCATCGCGTTGGCTTCGGGCGCCCCGCTCATGTCCGGCATCGTCACGGGCGTCGTGGGCGGCATCGTGGCCGGAGCGGTCTCGGGCTCCCACCTGGCGGTGTCGGGCCCCGCCGCCGGGCTGACGGTCATCGTGCTGGCGGCGCTGAACGATTTGGGGAGCTTTTCGGCTTTCCTGGTGGCGGTGGTCCTGGCGGGGGCCATGCAGTTGGTCCTGGGCTTCGCGGGCGCCGGAGTGGTCGGCAGTTTCATCCCCGACGCGGTCATCAAGGGCATGTTGGCGGCCATCGGGCTCATCTTGATCCTGAAGCAGATCCCCCACGCGTTCGGGGTGGACTCCGATCCGGAGGGCAACGTGGCGTTCTTTCAGCCCGACGGTGAAACCACCTTTTCGGAGCTCTTCAATCTGTGGGGCCACGTTCAACCCGGGGCTGTGGTCATCGCGGTCATTTCGATCCTCATCCTCTACGCCTGGGACGGCCCTTTGAAAAAGCGCCACCCGAGGCTGGGCATGATTCCCGGTCCTCTCCTCGCGGTGGCCGCGGGCGCCGGCCTGAATGGGGCCTACGTCGCCTTCGATCCGAGCTGGGTCCTGGGGCCCGAGCACCGGGTTCAGTTGCCCACCGACGGGCCCATGGCCATGGTGCAGGGCCTTCCGCGCCCCGACTTCGGCGCGATCATGGACACCCGGGTGTGGGTCGTGGCCGTTACCGTGGCGCTGGTGGCCAGTCTCGAAACACTACTCAGTCTGGAGGCTACAGACAAGCTGGATCCGCTGAAGCGAATCGCTCCAACCAACCGTGAACTGAAGGCTCAAGGCTTGGGCAACCTGTTGGCCGGACTCGCCGGCGGTCTGCCGATGACCGCGGTCATCGTGCGCAGCTCCGCCAACGTGGCCGCCGGCGCCCGCACCAAGGCTTCGGCCATGTTGCACGGCGTGTGGCTGCTCGCGGCTGTGATGTTTGCGCCGACGTTGATGAACCAGATTCCCTTGGCGGCCCTGGCCGGCATCTTGCTGATGGTGGGCTTCAAGCTCACCCGGCCCAGTCTCTATCGGTCGATCTGGGCCCGCGGCCGGGATCAGTTCATTCCATTCATCGTCACCATCTCGGCGATCATGCTGACCGACCTGCTGATCGGAATCGGGATCGGCTTGGCGGTGGGCCTGGCCTTCGTGGTGAAAAGCAACTACCATGCCGGAGTCAGTGTGGAGCAGCAGACAGACCAGACGGTCATCCACCTGAACCCGGTGGTTTCGTTCTTGAACAAGCAGCGGCTTCGAGCTGCACTGGAGCAGATCCCGGACGGCGGTCGGGTCACCTTCGACGGGACCCAGACCCGCTTCTTGGACAACGACATCGTCGACGCCATCGAAGACTTCGTGAGCTCGGCGAGCGACCGAAACATCGACGTCGAAGTGCTCCGGCCCGAGCCTCGGACCGGGCAAGGCTCGGGCCGAGCCCGACTCGAACCGCTGGTTCGCAAAGCCGCCCGAGCGGTGGCCTGAGCTTGAACCCAGTCCCGGGTCGCCCGCAGGCCGCGCTGCGCCCGGAGCCGAGGCTCGGTTCAGCGCGGACCGGCAGTCTGGGGGACCAGCACCGAGATCTCGGCGGCAGTTTTACGCATCACCGGGAGGTACTGCTCGAGCATGCCATCCACCGTGGTGCGGGAGGCGTGGCCCGACACATTGAGGGCCGCCCGCACCTGACCGTGCACGTCTCGCAAGGGTACCGCCAGAGACCGCAGGCCCACCTCGAGCTCCTGGTCCACCAGGCAGTAACCGTCGTCCCGCACCTGCCGCAAAATCGCCATCAAGGTCGGCGCATCGACGATGGTTTTGTCCGTGAACTTTCGCAGCTGGTCGGGATCCAGAGCCTTTCGCTGAATTCCGTCGGGCGCATGGGCGAGCAAAACTCGACCCATGGACGTTGCGAACGCCGGCAGCCGATCGCCGACTCCGAGTCCCACCGACAGGATCCGGTGGGCCTGAACCCGGGCGATGTACACCACCTCGATCCCGTCGAGGACCGCGGCGGAGACGCTTTCTTTCAGATCTTCGCTCAGCCGGCTCAAGATCGGGGTGAGCACCTCGGTGAGCCCGAGGGAGGACAGGTAGGAGTAACCGAGCTCCAGCACCTTGGGCGTCAAACGGAAGCGCTTGCCGTCGCTCTCGGCGAAGCCGAGCTCGGACAGGGTCAGGAGAAATCTGCGGGCGGCCGCCCGGGAAAGACCCGTCCGCTCGGCCACCTCCGAAAGGGTCAGCGCCGGGGTCTGGGCATCGAAGGCCCGAATGACGTTCAGGCCCTTGGCCAAGGAAGCCACGAACTCCGGACTGCGTCCCTCCATCTCGACCATCCTGCCAGCCTCTCCGCCCCGGTGGAACGTTTTTGGGCTCCGACCGTTCGGTTCGCGGTCTTTTGCCGTGTTCGCCGCACCGAGTCGAGCCCAAACTCCCCCACCGCGAAGGCGATTTGAGGCCGTTTCGACCTCGAAAGCCACCGAAACGAAAACGCCCGCCAGGCCGGATGACCAGGCGGGCGCTCTCGGTCCGGGCCGTGCCAGATCGGATCGGCTCAGTTGATGTAGAAGGTGAAGCCCAGCCGGCCGGTGGCCGCGGTGCCGAACCGGATGTCGGTGGCGGCTCCGTTGTCGTCCAGCAGGAACGCCAAGCCCACCGAGCCGTTCACCGAGAAGTTGTCGCTGAAAAAGTACTCACCGCGGATCGGCAGTTCGAACTGCACGTCGATCTGGCTGTCGCCGGCCGGCGGCGACACGATGCCGCCCTGCACCCGCAGGCCGAGGCCGATGTTGGTCGTGTCGAAGCTGGCCACGTTGAAGATGCCGCCGACGCCGCCGATGAAGCCGAAGGACGAGTCGCCCTGGTCCGGCGCGAAGACGCCGATGCCGAGGGTCCCTTCCAGGCCAAAGCTATCGCTGAGCCAGTAGATGGCGTCCACGGTGGGCCGCGTCGCCGGAACGCCGCTCGCCCCTGCAGCGGCGTTGAAGCCAGCGCCGAATCCGAACTTGCCGGCCACTTCCTTGGCCATCGCGGTGGTGGAGAGTCCGAGAGTGAGGGCCATGACGCCCGAGATGAGAAGCTTCTTCATCGATGAATCCTTTCCCTATTCGTCCCGCCCTGGGGATCAAGAGCCGCGGGTCCATCTGGACCCGACGCCGCGTCCTTATTCCGTCCCGATCCAGGCTTCAAGATTTTTGACGGGAGTTTTTCGAAGAAAGCCGACTTGCGATCGCGGACACATCAACCAAGCTGGTTGCGTTTCTCCGCGGAAGTCGGAGGTGCCACCTTCGTTTCGCACCCGTCACCATCCCTTCACGTTTGCTTCAGGTCATTTCCATCCACAGCCGGTCGGGGCGCTGGAGCAGATCGATGACGTGATACGTGAAAGCGGCGCCCACGTGTCCGTCGACCCACCGGTGATCAAAAGAAAGGGACAGGTTCATCACGTCCCGGATGCGGATCTCGTCTTCGGGCCCGACCTTGGGCTCCCTTCGGAGCCGGTGCACGCCCAGGATCGCCACCTCGGGATGGTTGATCACGGGGGTGGCCATCAGGCCTCCGTCCTTGCCCAGGCTGGTGATCGTGAAGGTCGAGCCCCCCAGGTCTTCGGGCCCCAGGCTCTGACTGCGCACCGCGTCGGACAGCCGCTGGATCTCCCGGGCCAGATCCAACAGCGAGCGCCGGTCGGCGTGGCGCACGACCGGCACGGTCAGACCCCGCTCGGAAGACACGGCGACTCCCAGGTGGATGGGGCCCCGCTGCACGAATTCCAGCGCCCCCTCGTCGATCTGCCCGTTCAGATGAGGCGCCCGCCGCAGGGCCACCGCCACCGCTTTGGCGATGAACGGAAGAAAGGTGAGTTTCGGCTCGCCATCGTTGCGCTGCCGGTTGAACCGCTGGCGGATCTGGACCAACTCGGTGGCGTCGCATTCCTCCACGAAGGTGAAGTGGGCGGCGGTCGACATGGACCGGGCCATGTTGTCCCAGATCCGGCGGCGCAGCCCGCGCACCGGAATGCGGGTGTCCGCTTCGGACTCGATGGACGGGGCGGGCGGCCGCGCAGCCGCGGGCTCCTTCGGCGCCGGGGCGGCGGTTTCGGTCTCCGGCGCCGTCTTGCCCGAGCCGGTGGGTTCCGCCGCCCGGCGGACGTCTTCGGACAAAACCCGGCCACCGGGACCGGTGCCCTCGACCTGGGCGAGATCCACTCCGAGTTCCCGGGCGAGCCGCCGCGTGGCGGGCGCCGCCAGGGCTTTCGGCCGCGCCGGGCCCGGTTCGGGCGCGCGGCTGGAGTCGGCGGAGCCGGGCTGGTTCTTTCGTGCCTCGTCCGGCATCGACCCGGGCCCTTCGGATGGCGTTTCGCCCTCGACCTCCAGGGTGGCGATCACGCTGTGGACCTCCACCGTGTCCCCCTCCGTTCCCTCGATTTTCAGGACTTTGCCCTTCACCGGCGAGCCGACCACGACCGTGGCTTTGTCGGTCATGACCTCGAGCATGGGCTGGTCGTATTCGACCGCATCGCCCGGCTTGACGAGCCACTGGACGATCTCGCCCTCCACCACGCCCTCCCCGATTTCGGGCAGCCTGAACGCGTACGCCATGGCGGCGGAACCTAGGGTCGGCCTGTGCGGCCGTCAACGATTTGCACCGGCCGCTCATCCCCCGCCTCGAAGGCCGGGCTGCCCGCCTGAGCCGCCGTCTTCGGGACACGGGGAGTCGGCGGACCGAAGCAACGCGGTCCGCGACCGGCCGATCGCGAGCGCACTGCGCCCGACCTTCACACCGGACGCGGTCACCCGACCCACCGGGGGTTGAGCCCGCTTTTCCCTGCATCCGAGGGGTGCGATGCTGCTTGCATGGAGCCTGCGGGCATGGACGAGCGCTTGCGCCCGGGCACGGCGGTCGGCGACTTCGAGGTCGAAGATGCCCTCGGGGAAGGGGCGTTCGGCCAGGTCTACCGAGCCCGCCACCGGCTGATCGGCAAGGCCGCCGCCATCAAGGTGCTCGCTCGAAAATACTCTGCAGACCCTGAGGTGGTCTCCCGGTTCGTGGCCGAAGCCAAGGCGGTCAACCACATCGCCCACCGCAACATCATCGACATCTTTTCGTTCGGGGAGCTGGCGGACGGGCGATGCTACTACGTGATGGAGCACCTCGAGGGCTCCCCCTTGGATCAGCTCCTGGATGCGCAAGGCTGCCTGTCGGCTCGACAGGCCCTTCCGATCTTGCGGGGCCTGGGCCGGGCGCTGGATGCGGCCCACGCCAAGGGGATCGTGCACCGCGACCTGAAGCCCGCGAACGTGTTCGTGGTCCCAGACGAGGCGGGCGGAGTCATTCCCAAACTCCTGGATTTCGGCGTGGCGAAACTCAGCACCGAAGGCTACGGCACGACCCACCGCACCCGGACGGGAGCCCCCATCGGCACGCCCGCCTACATGGCACCGGAGCAGTGTCGGGGCGAAGCCGTGGACCCCAGGACCGACGTCTACGCATTCGGCGTGCTGGCGTACCGCATGTTCACGGGGCGGCTGCCTTTTCCGGGCGAAAGCGCGGTCGAGGTGCTGATGAAGCACATGACCGAAGTCCCCCCGCCTCCATCGGCCCTGCAGCCCGAGCTCGCGGAGCTGGATGGGCCGATCCTGACGATGCTCGAAAAGGACCCGGACCGCCGGCCCGCGCGGGTTGGGGCGGCCTACGAGGTCCTCGAAGCGGTCGCGCTGTCCCAGGGCTGGGTGACCGAGACCCTGCGGAGCGACGCGGGAACGCCGACGGCGGTGGCCCGCCCTGGCCCC
>DAPKRQ010000357.1:0-37808 GCA_031800475.1 Myxococcales bacterium LLY-WYZ-16_1 | reverse complement strand
CGCTGCACTGGGTACGCAAAGGAGCGCGATGGCCAAAGCCCCTCGCACGGAGGCGCCAGCCCAACGGATAGTGAGGACCATGCCGCCAGGAGCCTGTCTCGACCGATCGATCTCGGCAAGACCGAAGCGTTCCCTGAGGCTTTCAGATCGTGCCCGATCGGTTCATCGAAACCATACACAGCCCACGAGAGGTAGCGCCGAAGGGTGGTGCGGGTTCGGGCGTTTCGATGTGTCGACCGGGCAAGGGCTGCGACGCGCGGCCTGAACCCGCGGTATGTCGAATCAGCTGTGCGTCCGCCCGTCTGAGGTCGGTTCGTGCTCGCCGTTGTGTTCGCCGGAAGGTTCAGGTTATTCAACCGCTCGTGGCGGGAGCCCGACACGATGCGACTGACGAATCGCTCTCGAGGTGCCGGCGCCCTGTTGCGGTGTGGTCCATGCAGTTGGGCCGGGTCCGTTTGGTGAGCCTCTGGATCGTGGCCTGTGGATGTACAGAGTTCGGTTTCACACCCGAAGGAGCGAGCGAGGTGGATGCGGAGCGGTCCAGTTCCGCGGAAGCGGACGTCGAGCCCGCCAGCGACTCCGCAGAGCCGTCCGAAACGAAGGGCGGAAGCGGGGCGCGGGCAGATAAGAAGACTGTGCCGCTTTCGGCGCCGCGCTTCAACTCGCTGTTATGGCAGGTGCGGCGACAGGGATTTTCGACGGAAGGCTGTGACGAAGGAGATGTGGTCCAGTGCTTCGAGATAGGGAATTCGTATGAACGGAGGGGAAGTCGCCACCGGGCCTTTCAGTTCTATCGAAAAGCTTGCAAGCTGTGGCGGCAGGATCCTCAGCCGTGCACCATCGGCCTCAACGAGCGAAAAGACCGAAACCATTCCCCCCATGCGATCGCCTGCAGGTTGCCCTATGACGGTGAACAGAGCGCGGTGGAGTACGCGCACATGTGCGTGGGGCATTGCCATGGAGAAGAAGCGTGCGAGGCGCTCCTCGAGCGGCGCTGCCTGATGGATGCGGAGGCCTGCCGCCGAGACTGCAGTCGGGGTGAGGTCGCCTACTGCCGGGTTTTGGCCCGGATGCACACCGAGGGTCTCGGGGTGCCCGAGAACCCCGACAAAGGCGCGGCGCTCTTCAAAGCAGCCTGCGAGGCCGGGGACCGCTGGAGCTGCAACCCCACCGCGCGTTTTCACTCGAAGGCCAAGGTCATGCCCGAGACCGTGCCGTGACGAACGCGACCGAGAGGCGCTGTCCCCAGGCCGCTCCGGCCGTGCTTTCGAGACCGGCAATTCTTCCGCAACGGACTGCACGCCGAAGGCTCGTGACTTTCGCGGAGGAAGCTGCGAGCGCGCCCCAAGCCGACGGCGCGCTACGGGGGAGTTGGGCCATGTGCGGACCCGGCAAGCCGCCGGCGCCTGCGAGGTCCTCGCCACCCACACAACCGTAATTTTCATCCCGTCCAAAAGCTCGGGTCTCATGGGCGACCCGCCTGGCTCCGACCCATCCGCCACGGTGCAGGGCTTCTTCGGGCCCGAGCGGCGGATGCATCTGCAGTGTCGTCCCGACGGCCCCAGCGGCTCCCGCTTCGCCGAGGTCGCCCGGGACTGCATGGAGGTCCGGTGAAGCACGACGCCAGCCCGTGAGTCCGGTGCGACGGTGATCGACTGAGCGGCTCGGGCTGCTCGAAAGACGTCGAGCGGAACGCCCGTCGTTCCATGGGTGCAGCGCATCGCGGGCACGGCGGGTCCATGAGCAAGCCGCGGAAGTCTGCTGGAAGGAACCTCGGATGCCGAATTCGGGCTCGAAACAGGCTGCCGGGAGCGGGATTCGAACCCGCACGGAGGGTTTCTCCGAAGGATTTTAAGTCCTCTGCGTCTACCGATTCCGCCATCCCGGCTGGGTCACGGCTCCCGCGGGCGGTGCCACGGCGATGGGCCTGCACGCCGGTGCGCAGCCAAGCACGGGGGATCGCGGCTGCCAATGCTTCCGAAGGGGAAGGCCCTGGACGTGGGGTCTCACCTCGTTGCGGCGCGGCGACTCGAAGAGCCCCGAACAAGCGGCGAGCCGTTCGAGCGCCGGGGCGAGGCGCAAGACACGCGGTGGACCGGGTCGTCGTCGCACACCCGCGGTGCACCAGGTCGTCGTCGCACACCCGCGGTGGACCGGGTCGGCTGGCGCGCGATCGAGGCCGACGGCGTCCGCGCGTTGAGGTTGGCCGGCATCCGTGATGGCGTACGGGGATGGGAGATGCCGTCGACGTCCTGGTGCTGTTCGAACACCCGGAGTGGCACCAACCCTTGTTCACGGCGCTGCGGCGGCGAGGGTTGTCCTTTCGGGCCTTCGATCTGAAGCAGGCGGCTTTCGACCCCAAGTCCCTGCCCTCCGCCCGCCTGGTCTACAATCAGGCGAGTCCCAGCGCCTACACCCGCGGGAACGACCGGGCGGTGCCGCTGGCCCGGACGCTCCTGCGGACCTATGAGGCGGCGGGTGTACCGGTGATGAACGGGTTTTCCGCGTTTTCGCTCGAGCTGTCGAAGGCCGCGCAGGTGGCCCTCCTGGAGCGAATCGGGGTCCGGGCGCCGCGTACCCTGGTTTTCGACGACGTGGAAGCCTTGGTGGCCCAACTCGACCGGGAGCCGAGACCGTTCCCGTTCCCAGCCTTGGTCAAGCCGGATCAAGGCGGCAGCGGCGCTCGGATGCTCGAGGTCAGCGGGGTCGACACCCTTCGCGACGTCGTGCGGGACCCGGCCCTGTGGAGCCCCGATCCGGTGCTGCTGCTGCAGGAAAAGCTCGCCTACGATCCCGCCCACGGAATCGTCCGTCTGGAGATCGTGGGCGGCCGGCTGCTGTACGCCATGCGGGTGGTCGGACACGGCGCGTTCAATCTTTGCCCGTCCGAGGTATGTCATCCGTCGGACGACGAGTCGGGTGCCTGCGCCATTGCAACCGGCCCTGCGGTGGAGTTTCATCCTTATCCCGACGTGCCCGATCGAGCGGTGCGAGATGCTTTGTCCATCGCGGAAGCGGGGGGCCTCGACGTGGCGGGCGTCGAATATGCCGAGGTCGACGGCGAGCCGGTGTTCTATGACGTGAACGCAAACTCGAACCTGCGTCCGGCCATCGGCGAGGCGTTCGGGTTCGATCCATTCGAGCGCGTGGTCGACGAGCTCGAGCGTCGCAGTAAGGCTGAGCTCGCCGGGAACAGGTGAGCCTGGCCACGCGCCGAGGCCGCCGTCGTTCCCCTTTTCGGATACAGCTGGCGCCGCCCCCGCGAAATGGGCCACGAACCGGCGGCGCGGACACGCTCGGGACACAACTGGGCAGGGCACCGCAACTTCGTGCCGAGGAGTGGGTTCGGGACAGGGCATGAAGGGATCGATTCAGCTTGGGTGGATCCTCGGCCTGACGTTTGGCGTGGCTTGCGCGGAGGATTCGGGAGCGGTCCTCCGAGAAGACGGTGGGAATTCGCAAATGCCGGCAGATCAGGGGTCTGAACCGGTCGATGGCGGTGCAACGAGGGCGGACATGGGGCGCACCGACGCCGGCAGGGGTCCCATGGACGGTGGGACCGACCCGGAACCGCCCTGCGTGGCACCGGGTGAAATGGGCGCTTGCACCCTGCAGGAGTTCCCGGGTCGGCCCTATCTGGTGTGGGTTCCGGCCGTGGCCGCAGGAGAGCGGCTGCCGGTGGTGCTCGCCTTTCACGGTGGTGCTGGAAACCCGCTGTCTGGGGCCCGCAACACGTGCCCTGGAGGCGGCCTGGAGGAGCCGGGCTGCCTGCACGCGGTGGGAAATCGAGAGGGCTTCATCACCGTCTACCCGAGCGGGACCGAAAGCGCCCTGGGACCGACGCGGCGCATCTGGAACGCCGGGGGCGGTGCGGACGGCTGGGCGTGCGTGGGCTTTTGCGATCCCTCGATCGATGAGGCGGGCTACATCGGCGCGGTCCTCGACGACCTGGCATCGGATCTTCCGGTCGATCTGGACCGGGTCTACGCAACCGGGCTTTCAAACGGAGCGGCGGTGGTGCACCGCTTGGGGTGCGAGCTCGCGGACCGTCTGGCTGCCATTGCGCCCATCGGCGGAGGCAACCAGTTTGCCACCTCGGCCGACTGTACCCCGAGCCGGCCGATGCCGATTCTCTACATCCATGGCACTGCCGACGCCTGTTGGCTCTACGAAGGCGGCCCCATCGCCTGCGGCTCTGGCATGAATCCCGATCCGGCCGTGTCCGTCGGACAGTCGATGGCGGGTTGGGCGGAGCGCAACGACTGCCGGGGCGAGCCCGAGACGTTGCCCGGCCCGAACCCGGTGGACGATGGCATCGAAGTGGTCGAGCACCGTTGGCGGGATTGCGAAGCGCCGACTCGCCACTTCGAGGTGGTGGGTGGGGGCCACACCTGGCTCGGCGGAAACCAGTATTTGCCCGCCGATCAGATCGGGCCTCGTTTCCCGGACGTCACCAATCAGGACCTATGGGACTTCTTCGAAGCCCACCGCTTGTGAACCCGTTCGTGGGTGGAGTGGGGCTTTCGAGGCTGGGGTTCGAAAATCTCACGCATCGGGAAGGAAGGTTGCACGACGGACGTTGCCCCAGTGTGTGGGTGGATCTCCACGATTTCGCCCGAGGCCGGGTTTTTCGGGGCCGAACCGTCGTCGCGGAATTGAAACGAACCGACAACGGGTGGTGGGCGACCCTACGGGTTGGCTTGACGACCACCGTCGGGCCCGCACCACTGGAAGAGTTGCTCGCCCGGATTTCCGAGCTGCTCGAGGATCCCGTCATTCCCCAATGACGTCTCGCTCGTGCGCGACGTGAAGCAGCCGTGTCCTGCCGTCGATTCTTTGACGGTCTGTTGCAAATCGAAGCACCCCGGTCTTTCGAGCAGGTCATGGGCCGAGCGGAGCGTGTGACGCCACGCGCGACACCGCTGCAAGGTGCACGCGCCTCGGACCGCCGGATCCGGACCAAGTCGATTCGCCCGAGCGCTGCCCCGTCCGTACGGCCGAAATCCGACAACATGGTGCCTTCGAAGCCGTTCAAGCCCCATTCGCCCAGACCGAATCGGGTGCAATGTCATGCTCGCGGTGGCTCCCACCCGGTCTTCCATATCGACGCCGGCTGCCTTGCACGCTCTGACGGGCATTGCGCTGCAAGATGCCCGGCAAGTCGTCGAAGAGTTCTGGACCGCACTGCGGACGGGACAGTTCGAGCCCTGGTTTCAGCCTCAGGTCGACGTGCAGACGGGTCATTGGGTGGGATTCGAGGCCCTGATTCGGTGGAACCACCCGATTCACGGAGTCTTGGCACCCGGCAGCTTTCTGCCGTGGTTCGAGCGCTTCGGACTCACGCCGCAGCTCGACAGATGGACCCTCGAGCGGGTCATGGAGCTGCGAGAAGGCTGGAATCGTCGTGGGCTACGGTCGCCCCGGGTCGCCGTCAATCTGGCCCCCCAAACCCTGCAGTCAGAGCGCATCGTCGCCGATGTCTTGGACGTATTCGCTCGTTTCGGGGGATCGGCCCGGGCGGTGGAGGTCGAGGTGACCGAGGGGACGGCTCTGGACGCTTCATGCCACGAAAACCTGCGGGCCCTGGTGTCGGCGGGTATACCGGTATCGCTGGACGATTTCGGGGCCGGGTACGCGGCTCTTGCAACCCTGGCTGACACCGCCGCTTCGGGTCTCAAGCTGGACCGCTCCTTGATCCGGGACGTCCATCGAAACGCCCGTCAGGCCATCGTGGTGCGGCACATGATCCGACTGGCCTCCGAGCTCGGGCTGACCTTGGTGGCTGAGGGGATCGAATGCGCCGATCAACTTTCGTGGTGTCGCGGAGAGGGCGTTTCAGTGGTCCAGGGCTTCGGCCTGTGCAGACCCATGCCCCCCGGCACGGCCGAGGCCCGCCTGCGCCCCTGAGCGGCTGGGAGGCGGCCCCCGCCGCCCCCGAATCCGAAACCGACCGAGCATGCCTTCCAGGTTCGTGGCCAGCCGAGACAGCTGGGCGGCCGCCGAGCGGACCTGCGTGCTGTCCTCGGAGGCGCTCTCCGAGGTCTTCTGCATGCTCTGCAAACACCCGACGATCTCCCGTGAACGGGTGGCGGCTTCGGTCACGCTCCGCTCGATCTCTTTGGTCGTGGCACTCTGCTCTTCGACCGCACTGGCGATGGTGTGCTGGTACTCGGAGATCTCTTCGATGATCGCACCGACCTTTTGAATGGCATCGATGGTCTCTCGAGTGGCCGCACGTATCGCCGATACCTTCTGCCCGATGTCCTTGGTGGCCGTGGCCGTGCCCTTGGCCAGCTCTTTGACTTCATTCGCTACCACGGCGAATCCTCGGCCTGCTTCCCCGGCGCGGGCTGCTTCGATCGTCGCGTTCAAGGCCAGCAAGTTTGTTTGCTCGGCAATGGAATTGATAACCTTGATCACCTTTCCGATTTCGACGCTGCTGGCCCCGAGATTTTCAACGGTCGATCGTACCTCGCTGCGGTCTGTACCGCAGACTGTGCTACGTTCGCTGCATTTGAGGCACTCGAAGATATCTCGGAGATGCTCGCGCTCATCTGTCGGGTGGCGGCCGAAACCGACTGGATGTGGCCGTCGACTTCGCTCGAATCGCTCTTGGCCCGACGAGAGCGGTCCACTGTGGACTGCACGTGGGTTCCCAAACCCTCGCTCAGGCCGTCCAGACGATCCGACTCGCGCTTCAGCTCCAAAACGCTGGCGTCGACCATCAGAAGGCTCTTGCGAAGGTCCGACAAGAGTGCCGAGACGCCCCTTCCCAACTTGCCAATGGCATCCGACCCGTGGATGTCCACCTGCTGTGTCAGGTCCCCACTCGCTGCGGCATCCATCACCTTCAGCAGGTCTTCGACACCCTTCTCTACCCGGTTGCGCTGCTGCACGCTCATGGTGATGTCGGTGGCGAATTGAGTGATACGAATCGGTCGCCCGTCGTCGTCGAGGATCGGGAGAAGGGTCGCTTGAAACCAAACGGATCTGCCGTCTTTACTCCGGTGCTCGATTTCGCCTTCCACGAACTCTCCGTGTTCGAGCCGTGTCCAAGCGTCGTGCCATGCTGATGCTTCGGACCAACTCGGCAACAGATCGCCTCTGGACTTTCCTCGGATCTCGTCTAGCGAATAGCCCAATGCGTTCAAGAACTTCGCGTTTGCGTCGAGGACCGTGCCGTCCATGGACAGGTTCACTACGGAGAGCGTGCGCGAGCAAGCTTCGACCTGACGCTGATAGTCCTCGTTTTGACGTTCTTTGGCTCGGACGTCCGTCACATCGCGCCATTCCAACGTGTAGCCCACGATGTTCCCGTCGGCGTCGAACTGCCCCGAGACCTGGAGGTGAAAGGTGAGGGACCCAACGCGAATGTCGGTCCGGTAAGGAAGGTTGGCGGGGTCTGCCAGTAGGCTGCGCTGGTGCTCGGGATGGGCATGAAAATGGTCGACCGAAATCCCGATGATCTCGCCGGCGTCGAATTGCGGCCAGATCTCCTGGAACGCGGCTTCGTGTTCCTTCATCAGGCGGCGCGTCGCAGTGTTCGCGTATCGAATGACGAAGTCTCGATCCACCATCATGAAAGCGGTGAGGGTGTGGTCGAGAGCACTGCGGAACTGGGCAACGGTCCAGTTTCGGGTGACGTCCTGGGTGTGGTTCTTCATCCCGAAGCCGGACATCGGCGTCCCCGGGGAAAACTCGGGCCCGGAGGAGCCCCTTCGTGATCATTTGGGCGGATTGGGAGCCCTCACCGTTTCATTCTGGGGCACGGCTTCCGACCTCGTGGGAGGAAGGTGTTTCAGAACACATCTTGGCGGGTGGCCACGGTCAATCCCAGGGCATGGACGGCCGATACGTTCCGTCCCCACACGATCCGTTCGTAGTTGAGGTTGATCTCGGCCTTCGGGCTCAAGCGGTAGATCAGGCCGCCACCGATGCTGGCCAAGTCTCGCTCGAGACGCAGCTCACGCAGCAGCAAGTTGAACGTCCCACCGTAGTCTGCCGCGGGAAGCGTAGGGTCTTGCGCCGCTACGCTGATTCCGATGACCCGGCCTTTCTCGACGGCCATGGACAGAAAGCCTCCAAAGTAGAGCAGCCAGCGGCGGGCGAAGGCTTGACCGAGGCGAAGCTCGGCCTCCATTTCGTCGCCCGCCCGATCCAGCCGGATCACATATCCACCCATGCCTCGCACGAACAGGCCGAAGGGCGTCACGTGTCCTGCATGAAGGCGCAAGCGGATGTTCATCTGCCCGTCTCCCAGGGTAACGTCGTCCTGCACGTTTTCGGGCCGAACGAAGCGTCCAACATTCTCGAGAAACTCCTCGTCCGTGCGCGGACGCTCTCCGAAGGTGCCGGCCGGGCCGTCGTAACCGAGGGGGACCTCCAAGATCGTCTGAAACGACATGGCAAAGGGCTGAAAAAGAAACTGGTAGCGGAACCCGAGTTTCAGATCCGCAAACCCGGTGCGTTCTTGACTGAGGTCGATGACATTTTCTTGAAAGACATCAGCGTCCGCTTCGCCGGTTGGCTGCAGGATCACCGGATCCGAAGAATAGGACACCGTCTTCAACGGAAGCTCGAGCTCGACATCCACACCCCGAGCCAGGCCGAGCCGGCCCTGTAGCTCCAGGATGGTAGATTGAAAGAATCCGTTCAGCGGAAATGTTTGTTCAGAGCGTGCATCCAGGAACTCGTCGTTCGCGAATTGGTATTGGACGCGACTGCCGAGCACCAGTTTGCCCTCTGGGATTGCCCAGGGCGAGGCCGTGGCTGTTGTGGACCACGACGCAGCGGCTGCAACGGACAGCCATAGAAGCCGAGCGGACGCGCGACCTGGAACAATGGACATTTTCATCTTCATGGAGGCTTCGCGTCAGAAGGTGATGAAGTCGTTCGGATCGACCGGATCCGAGTCCTTCTCATCCTTCGATTCGTCGGTTCGGGGCGGGTCGGTGCTGCGAGCCGGCGTTCGTGGCGATTCTTCATTGGGCCGGTCGGAAGGCGGCGACGACTCCTCGGAGGACTCCGCCTCCGCCTCGTTGTCGGGTGCAGGATCGTCTTCGGTGGGTGATGAATCGGGCGGTGCAGTCGACTCCGCTTCGGTTCTGGAGCTGGAAGCGTCGGCGGTCTTCGAGTCGCTGGCTTCGTTGTTGGTCGAGGAGGCGCCGCGGTCGGATGCTTCGTTTGCTCCATTCGAGAGGTTTCGCGGGTCGGGGGCATTCGTCGCAGCGGCGGGACCTGCCGAGTCAGCCGCCGCTCGTGTCTGTCGGCCGGCGCCGGCTCCAGCTCGGGCTCGGCCTTCTCGAGGCCGTCTCGCCCGTCGGCGCTGGGTCGGGCTTCCCTGCGCGTCGGGGGCCGGGGAGCGAGAGGAGCCCACCTCCCAACGCCCATCGCTGGGTGAAGCCGTCGCGGGCTTCTTTTCCGAGTCCGAGCCCGCCCCCGCTGACCCGGCGACATGCCGGGACCCGTCCTCGTTGGCCAGGTCCGCCGCGGTTTCGCCGGAGGCCGACGTCGAGGGCCCGGGGTCGGACGAACGTCCGGGCGAGGATGGCGGTTGTGGTTTTGGGGCCTCGTTTCGTGCGGCTCGTCCGTCGGCGTCGACCGAAACGTCTGGTCGCACCGACCGGTCGAGGACCCCCGTCGACCAAAGCACGAGTCCCAAGAGTAAACCCAGCACGGCCGTCATCACCAGGGTGCGTCGACGCGTGGGTGCGGAAGCGGCAGGAGGCCGTCCCGACTCGGGCCCGACCCCTGAGGCCGAAGGAGCGGGGGAAGCGCCGACCGCGGCGGCTCCCGATGGGGCAGCAGGTTCCGCGCGGTCCGAAATCCAGGTCGGATCGACGCCGTCCGCTCTGCCTTGATGGGGGCCCGACCCGGGAGTGGACGCATCGAAAGCCGGCAGGGGCGCCGAAAGCGAGCCGGTAGGAATCGGGCGGCTCGGGCCGGCGTTGCGCAGATATCCACGTACCTCCGGAATCGTGAGCACGGACTTCAGTCGATTCAAAAGCACCCGCGCATTGGGGATTCGCTGGTCTGGAGTCTTTCGAAGACATTCTTCGATCAGGCTTTGCAGAGGAGCGGGTACGGGGCCCATCGGCGGCGCCGGCTCGGTCAGGACCTTCATCATGACGTCATAGGGCCCCTCTCCTGTAAATGGAATGCGGCCGGTCAAGGTTCGGTAGAGCAGCACCCCCATGGACCATACGTCGGCGCACTGCTGAACCGAGCTGGCGCTGGTGGCCTGCTCGGGCGCCATGTAGCTCGGTGTACCGAGGGCCATTTGCGTCTGCGTGGGGCCGGTTCCGTCCACCGCGCGCACCAACCCGAAATCGATCAACTGGACTTGGAGCGGCGTGTCGGAAATGAACAGGTTGTCTGGCTTCAGATCCCGGTGCACCAGTCCCGCTTCATGGGCCACGGCCAAGCCTTCGAGAGCTTGGACGATCCAGTCCATCAAAGTGTCGATCGGTGTGGCCTTGGGACCCAGGTGCTCCGAGAAGGTCTCGCCCTCGAGTCGATCCATGGCCAAAAAGAGGGTCTCATGGCTGGTGCACCAGCCGGCTTCATGGAGCCGAAGGATGTTCGGGTGTTCGAGTCCTTGAAGAAGCTTCCACTGGCGGTCGAAGCGCAAATGATTCGACGCGTGTTTCACCACATGGGGAAACAGGAGCTTGATCGCAATCCGGTTCCCCGAGTGAAGGTCTTCGGCTTCAAAGACTTCACCGCTCGCGCCCGTGCCGATCCGGGGTCCGAGCCGATAGCGCCCGGCCACCGGCGCAGCTCTCGATCCCCCCGACACAGATGCATGGTGCCCGCAAGCCGGGCTTCGGTCGAGCCGCAGAGACCGACTCGGTCGCCGATTTTACGGGCCACGCCGCGACGGCTCCTGCGGGGTTTGTCGGCTGTCGAGGGTGCCAGAAAGTTCGCGGCGTGCGGCGCCCGCGCCCCGAAACTCAGTCTTCCTGGCTCTGAACGGCCCGATGGATCCGGGCGGCGTCCCTTCGAGCGCGCCATCGAGACCCCACCAGGCCGACCAGGCACAGGCCGAGCGCGAGCTGCATCGGGCCTTCGGTCACGGGAGTGCACTGCTCGCAGCCGGTGACCCATTGGTACCCCTGCAGCAGCAGGATCCAAGCCGTACAAGCCCCAAAGAATGCCCAAAGCACCGCTCAATTCGTTCACGAAGCCCGGCGCGAGCCAAGCAAAACCCAGCCCATCGGAAGGAGACCGGCATCCGCCGAGCCGGTTCGCTCCGTTTGGCAGGGCCACTGCGAGGCGGAAGGGGGCCGTGCCCGGGTCGATGTGTCAGTGGCCCGTTCCGCCGTCCACGACGCGCTGGCCGTCTCGACGCTGGCCGTCTCGGTCTTCGAAGAAGACCGCCAGCGGTGTGACCCTCCCGAATGCATCCTTCGCTCGACGACGAATTCCGATCCGAGCAGAACCCGTCGAGCAATGGCCGGGCGATGACCGGGCTCGAGACGGTGCGGCTCATTCGGACCGGGGTTTTCGTCGAGGCGGATCGGAAGAAGAGCGGGCGTTTCGTCTCGGTGGGGCGCTCGGCCTCGGGTCCCCGTCAGGCTGGACTGCCTTGGGGGTTCGCCATGCCGGATTTGACGCCTTTTCGGATGAGCCAGACGTTTACGGGATAGGCTGCCAACAGACCGGTTGAAAGGGAGAGGAACAGCACGGTCCAAAAGCGCACATCCGAAGGTGCAGCCGAGCCGGCCAGGCCGATGTCCAGCCCGATGGCCACCGCCTCCATCACCACGATGCTGAGACTCTCGCTGTAGAGTGCATCTTTCGTGGCCGTTCCGAGGGGCACCCCGTCGGCCGAGAGTGGGCCGATGGTCAGGGCCAATCCGGCGGCGAACGCCAGCATGAATGTCAGAACCGCAACATACGCGGACACGCTCAGGCCGATGAGGCTCGCCAGGAGCAGTCCTGCGATTTCCCCGGCGCCGCAACCGGAGTAGCAGTGGGCGACCGAGCGAAACCCGCGGCGCCAGACCGAGTCCCTCCGAATCTGGCGTCGGCCAGCGTAGAAATAGACCGCCAGACCGAGAAAGCCCGAGTAGATCACGGTCAGCACCCACACCAGCTTCATCAAGGGCGCGATGCGGCGGTTGTGCCGTCGAAGGTCTCGGGCGAGCACCTGCACGGCGAACACGGAGTTCAAGATCAGGACCACCAGCAATCCAGGGTGGTCCAGCCATCCAGTCTCGTTCATCGGTGGAATGATTTTCAAGGAACATGCCAAAGCGAAGACGCGCGGGGCTCCGCGTCCGAGTGCACGAGACCTCTGGGCATTGGGCGGGACGCATCGCTCGCCGGCGTGCTACGGGCCCTCCATGCGCACCCGTCACAGGATGTCCCTGGGAGGTCCTGGCGTGATCCTGGCGACCGCACCGTCCGCCCGAGCCAAGACTGGAGCCTTTGGCGGCCTATGGGCACGCCGCAAGCTGATCGCCGTGAGAGCCTCGCGTTTTCGCCCCGTGCTGGTTCCGTGATGTCCTGCTCACGCCGTCGAGATGTCGTCCTCTGAAAGAGTCGCTTGCAAAGAAGACGCGATCCCCATCGCGTTTCGGTTGATCTGTGGGTTCGGATGGCTGGTTGCCACGGTCTCGGCCGTGGCCGGGACCATCGCTCTGGACCCGACCCGGGTCGGCGGCATCACGGTGGCGCTCTGCACGTTCCTGTTCTTGGTGGAAGCTCGTCGGAGGCGACTGTGGCCTCGGTTCGATTCGAGCAGTCCATGGATGTGGGGGCTCATGGGCGCCGCGGTGCTCGGGCGCCTGATCTGGTGGATCATGGACGACAGCGTTCCAGTCAGCGACTTTCGCACGTATTTGGAGCTTGGACGGACGTGGGCGGAGCAGGGGGTTTTCGGGTTGGAGGGTCCCAGCAATCATCGGCCAGCAGGAGTGCCCGCTCTCATCGCGGGGCTGATTCGGCTCGGGCTTCCTCCCGTGTCTTCGTTTCGTCTCTTGAATGTGGGCTTTGTGTTCGCTACCGCCTGGGCGCTGTTTCGGTGCGTCCGAGACGGCAGCGGGACGGCTGCGGTGGGCTGGGCTTCGGCGGCAGCGTGGTTGTCTTTGCCGAGCACGGTCTTGGGTGTTTCTTTGCTCGGAACCGAATTTGCGTTCATGGCGCTGCTGGCGGGATATCTGTGGGCTGCCACCCGGATCGAGGCGCATGGAGCGACGTGGCTCGTTTCCGTATGGGGCGGCTTGTCCATCGGCCTGGCGTGCCATTTTCGGCCCGAGGCACAGCTGCTTCCACCGTTCGTGCTGGGGATGTCCGCGGTCTTTCGGCCGAGCCATCGAGGACGACGAGCACTGCGTCACGGGCTGGTGGTGCTGGTCATGGTCATCACTCTTTTGCCCTGGGCTGTCCGAAACTCACAGGCGTTCGACCGATTCTGGCTCACGAGCTCTGCTGGAGGGTTCGCGTTCTTTTTGGCCAACCATCCAGGAGCGACGGGCTCGCACGTCGACGCCCTTCCGGCGGACTTCGTGGCGCTCGATGAAGTGGAACGCAACAGAGAGGGTTTCGAGCGAGGGCTTCGATGGATTCGCGAAAACCCTGCTGCGTTTCTTCGGCTGATTCCACTCAAGTGGTATCAAGTCTTCCGGACGCAGCAGGCGTTCGTGTCGGGTGCGCTGGTTCCGTCCCAGCGATGGCGGTCTCTTCTCGTGCCAGCCCATGGGCTGACCCAGGTCGCGTATTTGGTGCTGCTGGGTCTGGCAGGCCTAGCGGTGTGGCGTGGACACATTTCCGCTGCGCTCGGCATCGCCGTGGTGACTCCGTGGGTCCTCAAGCTCGGCATGCATGTCTTCTTCCACGGTGAGCCGCGGTACCAGGTCACGGTCCTGCCGAGCCTTTGTCTTTTGGCAGGGCTCGGTTGGGCCGGGATTGGACCCGGGCGCCGGGGCGACTGGCTTCAGGCTGAGACTTCGCCCGTTGGTGTCGAACGTGAAGCGGGGAGCGTGCCGTGCAGCCAGCCCTCAACGGCCGAAAAATGACGGGTCCAGTTGGGTCCCTCCATCGTTTTGCCGTCTTTGGGCCGTGACGCGCACCGCTTCTTCGACTCGGCCAGCCCGGCTTCGAGTCGTCAGACGGGCTGGATTCGGCATCAGCTCTCCCGACCGTAGAAGGCGAAGTAGGTGACGGGGACCAAGACCAAGCTGAACAGCGTGGAAGCCACCAAACCGAAGATGAGAGCCCAGGCCAGGCCACTGAATATCGGATCGAAGGTGATCGGCCAAACACCGAGTCCCGTGGTGGCCGCCGTGAGCAAGATGGGGCGCATGCGCACTGCCCCGCTGGCGAGTGTGGCCTCGCGGGCTGCCATGCCGCTTCGACGCGCGTTTTGAACGAAGTCGAGCAAGACCACCGAATTTCGGATGACGATGCCTCCTAGCGCGATCATGCCGATCATGCTGGTGGCGGTGAAGAAGACCGGCGTGGCGTAACCTCCCGCGCTTCCCCCCATGATGCCATTGAGGAGCCAGAATCCCGGAAGGATCCCGAGCAGTGTGAGTGGAATCGCCAGCATCAGGATCATTGGCAAGAAGAATGAGCCGGTCTGAACGACGAGCAACACGTAGATTCCCACCAGGGCAGCTCCGAAGGCGATGCCCAGGTCGCGGAACACGCGCAACGTGATCTGCCACTCGCCTTCGCTCGCCCAATCGACGAGGGCCGGCTGAATCGCTCGAGCCGTACTCTCGGAGGACTGCATGTCCAGCACCGCCGTGACCGGAGACCGACCCACTACGTCGGCGTAGACCATCATCACCGGCTCCAGATCCTTGTGCATGATCGGCTGATCCACAGGCATCTTTCGCCATCGTCCGAGCTCTCCCAGGGAGACCAGCTGGCCGGCGCTACCGGCCACCCGGAGTCCTCCGAGCCGTCGTCGATGGGAGCGCTCCTCGACGGGCACCGTCACCCGGACCGGGAGGGCCTGTCGCTCCAATGGTTCGTGCACCTGGGCCACCTCCGATCCCTCCAGGGCGATTCGGAGCGTTCTGGCGAGGCGTCTCGGCATGACGTGCTGCAGGGCAGCCTGCTCTCGGTCCACCGAAAAGTTCAAGCGCCGGATCGGTTCGATGGCAGATGTGTCCAGGTCCGTCACGCCGGGGGTCTTCGCCATCTGGTCGCGAAGTCTACGGCCTGCTGCGATAAGCTCGTCATACGAAGTACCCGGAGGGCCTGAGAGTTGGGCGACTACCGTCGCCAAGACGGGAGGACCGGGGGGCCGTTCGACGATCTTCAGGTTGACTCCGTGGCGATCTGCGATCTGCTTCAGCCCATTTCGCAGCCGAAGTGCGATCGGGTGGCTTTGCATGGCCCGAACCTTGCGTGAGGCCATGTTGATTCGAATCGAAGCTTCGTGTTCGGCGCTTCGCAAGAAATAGTGGCGGACCAGTCCATTGAAGTCCATGGGCGACGCCGTACCCACATAGGAGACGAAAGACGTCACCTCTGGGACCCCTCGAAGGTGACTTTCGAAGGCTCGGACGGCTCGGTCGGTCTCCTCCAGCGGCGTGCCCTCGGGCATGTCGACCACCAGCTGAAGCTCGTTCTTGTCGTCGAAAGGGAGCATTTTTACCGGGACTTGCCGGGCTAGAACCAATGCGATGGAGGCAATCAACAACAGGACCACTCCCGCGAACAGGCCCCAGCGCGCCGGCCGGCGATCCAAAAAAGGGCCGACCACGGTCCGGTATGTGTCGTAGATCCATCCCGGTACGGCTCCCTCGCCGGAGGCAGCAGAGCCTGCGGTCTTCCGAAGGAGTCGCAGTGAGACGAACGGAACGACCGTCAGGGCGAACAAGGTCGAAAAACCGACCGTAAGCGGTACGTCTGCGGCCATGGGTGCCATGTAGGGCCCCATCATTCCGGTGATGAAGAACAGGGGGGTGAAGCTGACGACGATGGCCAGGGTCGAGATCAGCACCGGTGGAAGGACTTCCTGAACGGCGGCCAGGGTGGCTTCGACCGCACCCGTTCGGGTCTCCCGAACGTGGCGCTGGATGTTATCCACGTTCGTGATCGGGTCGTCGACGATGAGGCCCAAAGAGACGATCAGAGCGAACATGGTTACTCGGTTGATCGTGTAGCCGAGGAGATAGCTGACGAAGAGCGCACCTGCGAAAGACAAAGGGACTGCCAAAGCGACAACGAGTGCTTCACGCCACCCGAGGGCGAGCCCGAGAAGGACCACCACAGTGATCACGGCAAATGCCAGAGACTGGATCAGGGTGCTCGACTTGTTCGCTGCTGTCTCCCCGTAGTTCCGAGTGATCTCGATCTTCACATCGTCTGGGAGGAACGAGGCTTTCAACTCCGCAAGGCGACGCAGGGCCTCATCGACCACCTCGACGGCGTTGGTGCCGGACTTCTTCGCGAAGGTCAGGGTCACGGCGGGGCGACTGGGTGCGGGCCCAGGGGCCTCATGCTGCTCCGTCCAAAACCTACGAGAGAATCCGATCCGCACGAAGTGCTCGGCCTCCTCCGGTCCGTCGACGACGCGTGCAACCTCGTCGAGCCGTACTGGCTCGCCGTCATGCACACCGATCACGATTGCACGAACTTCTTCGGCTCCTCTGAAGAATGCATCGAGGGTGACGTCCCATTTGCGGTTGTCTCGGTCGAAGTTTCCCGCATCCATGGAGACGTCGGCGACACGCAGCGCGCGGGTCACAGCCACCGGATCCAGCCCACGGCTAGCCAACCGGGTGGGGTCCAGCTCGACGCGGACCTCGCGCCGGCGACCGCCTACGATGTTCGTCCGCGACAGGGTTTCTTGCGAGGCCATCCGAGCCATGATCTCCTCTGCGAAACGTCGAAGCGTGGGACCGGAATGACGCTCGGAGTGCAGCGTGAGGGCCAGGACCGGGACATCGTCGATCCCAACCGGTTTGACGATCCAGCGGTCTACGATCTTGGGGACCTCGTCTACGTGCATGCGGATCTGGGTTTGCAGACGCGTCAGTGCATCCTCGCGGTCTTCGCCGACCTCGAAGCGAACGGTGACCATGGCGCGACCCCGACGAGCCACCGAGTATACGTGTTCGACGCCTTGGACCTGCCACAGTAGGCGCTCCAAGGGGATCATCACGAGGTTTTCGACCTCGGAGGCACTCGAGCCCGGCACTCGAACGAACACGTCGGCCATGGTGACTTCGATCTGGGGGTCTTCTTCACGAGGGGTGATCGAGAGAGACACGGCTCCGAGCGCCAAGAAACCGAGGACCAACAAGGTCGGAAGCTGCGGCTCCAAAAACGGCCGTACGAGGCTCCGGATCAGTCCCCCTTCGCGGGTGGTGCTTTCTTCGGTCGTCACGAGTCTTCCGCTGCCGGGCGATCTCGAAGCGCTACCCGGTCGCCCTCGCCGAGACCCGACAGCACTTCGACCCGTTGATCCCAGGTGCGACCGGTCTTCACGTACCGGGGTTGCCATTCCCCGTCGTCAGTCTGGGCCCGCACGAGCTCCAGCTGCCCCACGCGAAAGACGGCAGTTTCGGGCACCCACAGGGTCATGTCTTCACCCGTGGGTACCTTGATTCGCCCGTACATTCCGGGAACCAGCGCATCCAGGTCTGGCAAGGCGACTTTGATTCCAAAGGTTCGACTGTTCGGATCTACTGCAGGAACGATCTCTTCGACCGTACCCCGAGACCGGAGGTCGATGGCGGGGATCTCGACCGAAAGCGTTTGGCCCAATCGAACCGAGCCTGCAAGGCTCTCGCGCACTGCGCCCCTCAGCCACAAAGCGCCTCGGGTTCGCAGTACGATGAGAGGTCTTCCCGGAATGGCCAGGTCGCCCGGATCCACGTTTCTTTGAACGACCCGACCGCTCACCCTCGACCGAATCACGGTCCGTTTGCGCACGGTCTCGACCTCTTCGAGGGCTTGCTTTGCCCGGCTTTCCGCTGCCTTCGCGGTGTCTAGGGCTGCGCGGGCCTGCTCGAGGCTTCGCTCGGTGGCAGCGTCCCGTGAAAAGAAATTCTCGGTCCGGTCGAACTCTTGCTGAGCTCGGACACGCCGAGCTCGAGCCGCATCGAGTGTGCTGCGTGCCTGTTCGACTCGAGCGTCCGTCGTCCGTTCCTCGAGACGAACGAGAATGTCGCCGCGTTCGACGGCGTCCCCGGGCCGAACGAGAACCGAAGCGACCCGGCCTCGAATCCGCGCGGAAATGCGACTTTCCTCTCGGGCGGTCACGGTGCCAACTGCCCTGAAATGAAGAGGCACGGGAGCTCGCTCGACTTCAAAGGTGTTCTGTGGTGCAGGGCCTTCCGGGTCGTCGGGGACCGCGGAGCTCGGACCCACCCTTTTTCCCGAGAACAGCCCGAGCTGATAGGCCATGGCCAGCGCCAGAGCCAAGACGGCGACGGCTGTGAGCCAGGTTCGACGATGCCCCATCTCAGCGAACCTCCGCATCCGTCGAAGCTCGCTTGGGGGTCGTCTCGGCGAAACGCCCCAAGCTTCGAGCCACGTCGGCCCGCGCCGTTCGGACGTCGAATCTGGCCGCGGCCAGTCGCATGCGTGCTTCGGTCTCGGCGCTCTGGGTTTGCAGATATCGAGTCAAGGTAGCTGCTCCGCCTTCGCGCTCGATCGTCACCAGTCGCAAGGCCTCCTTCGCTTGCTCGAGGGCTTCTTTCGCTGTCCCGAGGCGGGAGACCGCCCCCTCGAGGTTCGTGTAGGCGGTCATGACCTCCAGCTGAACCATGCGGGTCGCCCGCTCGTCGCGGGCGCGCATCACCTTCACCATGGCTTCTGCCTGGCGGGTTCTTGCAGGCCGACTCAACCCGTCGAACAGCCGCCATCTGAGATTCAACCCGATGTCCCAATTTCCGTCATCCAGTCGGAATTCATCGAACGCCGGTGCCGCGACGAACGCGCGAACTCTGGCGTCCAAGCTGGGAAACCAGGACTGCCAGCTCTGCGCCCGTCGAACTCTGGCGGATTCGACCGCCTTGCGCGCGATCGCCAGCTCTGGGCGCTGCCGAAGGGCTTCGGTCAGACCTGCCTCGTATCCCTCGGGAACGTCGAGTTCCGCGTCCGAGGAGGGGGCCACTTCGAATGGGCGGTCTACGTCCACTCCCATGAGCTCGGCCAGATTGGCCCGAGCCAGACGCAGGCGATTCTCGCTCCGGACCATGCGATCGTCAGTCTTGGCCGATCGGACCTGCAGGGACAGAAGGTCCGACTTCAGCAGGGCACCACCCTCCATCTGTATCCGGGCCCGTTCGAGGCGCGCCTGGATCGTTTGCTGCGCGGCCTGGGCGATTTCCACGAACGCTCGGGCTGCCAGGACGTCGAAGTAGGCTCGGACGACGGCGCCCTCTAGGCGGTTGAAGGTCCGAGCTCGCTCGAGTCGCCGTCGCTCGACGCGGATCTCGGAGAGCCTTCTATCGGAGAACTTTCGACCTCCCCGGAACAGGTTTACCCCCGCTTCCAGACCCAGCTGCCAGTCTTCGAAGACCCCGGGCTCGTTGAAGTTGGGCTGGGGAGGCAGACGTCGTTGGTTCAGTCGCGCGAACAGAGCCCCAGACGGTGTATTGCCGCGCCCGTAGCTCCAGTAGGCAGAGACCGACGGAAGAAACCCAGACCACGTTTCGGTCCGCTGTGCCTCGGCCTCTTCGACTCGAGCGCGAGCCATCTCGACCTGGGGATTTGCATCCAGCGCCCGCTGGACCGCGTCGGGCAACGTGACTCGACCCAACGGAGAAAGTCTCTTCGTTTCAAACGCGTAAACTCGACCTCGAGCTGACCCATCTACTCCCGTGGTCGGCGCGTCCGTTTCCGAGCCAGGCGACTCGACGCCAGCACTCGGCTCAGCAGCGCTTGCGGGACAGGGCCAAAGCAAGAACGCGAGAGCACTTCCGGATATTGCCTTGGTGCGATGCACCGGTCGACGCCGCTTGGTGCGCACGCCCCGCGGGGCGTGCAGGCCCCGTGCCACGGGCGTTCCGTCGAGGCTTTTTCGAAGAGTCCTGAAGGTGCGGGCCCACTCGAGGATGTCTCGTGGCGAAAACGTCACACTGAGCCACTTTGCGACAGTGTCGATACTGGGCCTCCTCTCAGCGACCGGTGCCGAGGGTGCGCTCCGGCAGAGCGTCTGCCACGGGCTCCGGGTCCACTTCGACGGTCTTGAAGCCGGTAATCATCGCCTTCAGATGCTGGAAGACGGACCGACCCGTCGTGATCATGTACACGTGGGCCAGCAGAAACGTGGCCGTCGCGTAGGCCGCCGCAACGTGAATGGGAGCCACCACCGACAGGGGAATGGGAATCATCGAGTCGGCCAACTGAATCGACAGATAGAGGAGTCCGGTGATCCAGATGGTCGGTGAGACCACAGTGTTGAACACGAGGTAAGCCAGCAACTGGAGCGGATTGTGCTTGCGTCCCCGCGTTGGTCGAAACGGATGAGGATCTCCTCGAAATATCCCTCGAGTGTAGAAATAGATGATGGCATTCAGTTTCCTCGTAGTTGGAATGTATTGCCGCCATTCCCCGGTGATGATGTGCCAAAAAATCGCAAAAACCCACACCGTCATCAAAGCAACGGCGCAAGCCACGTGAACTTCGGCGGCTGTTCGATAGCCGAGCAAGGTATACGTACCGTGGAGCTCAAACCCCGTGATCAACATGCCGATGATCAGAAAAGCTTGGCTCCAGTGCCACAGCCTCTCGAAACGGCTGAAGAGTCGAATTCTGCGTTTCATCGTCGCCTCCGTCCGAGGTGGTACCGAATCCTGAGGCCTCCGTGGACCAGGACGGCCAGAGCGACGGCAGCCAGGGCCAACCGTCCGATGAGGTCGATGAGACCGTGGGCATCCCGGGCCGGCATGTAGAACCCCCCGAGCTCGGACAGTACGCTGGACTTGCTGTGGCACGACTTGCACGAAAGGGCCTGGTCGGCGGGAGCCACCATATGGGTCACGGCCCAGTACATCTTTGTGTCGACGAAGCCGACCTTCCCGCTGAACGGCAGGTCTGCTGCCTCCATCGCCGCTTCGATGGCGGGCTTCCATTCGAGATTCTTCCAGTAGGCGGTGCCGCCGTCTCCGAACAAATGCATCATGGCGAGGCGCTGTCGCTCGGCATCGTAGGGCTGACGGCCTCTCATGATCTTGAAAGGCCAAATTCGGGCGTCGGGATCGTCGTGGTCGCCCGAAAAGAAGTTGATCGGAACCACCTCGTTCGGGTCGATTCGATCGGTGGGTAGTGTATAGCGCACATCTCCATCGAACCAGGCATAGGATGGGCGGTAGTTTTCGTCCCAGCGAATCTCCCCCCATCGGGACCAATATGTGGTTCGCCCGTTCTCGTTTTTTTCGTGAATGGGTCGTCCGCCCTCGTCGAGACGACCGGCCTTCGACCAGTCCCAGAACGTCTTGGTGGAAACACCCCCGCGGGCGATCTTGGGGATGTGGCAGGTTTGGCAAGCGACGCGGTCGCTGTGTTGGTTCAAGGTTGTCGCGATGTAGAACGATCCGTCGTGGGGCTGGAGTCCATGGCAGGACTCGCAGGTGGCTGCCGCGCGGCGGTGCCCAGGGTGCCCTGTCCCGATTTGGTCCCGGGCGGTCATGTCGTATCGTCCGCCAGCCATGTCATGGCCACGAGTCACGTGGCAGTCCGAGCACCCCATGCCAGCGCCTTCGGGGCTCATGTGGACGCTCAGTTCGTAAGGGGCATCCAACAACGAAGAGTCGAGGTCACCGTGCTTCGACCCGTCCCCGCCACCCCCATTGAAATGACAGCTCCCGCAGGTTTCGATGCTCGGCGCCCCCACGTTCCGGGCCACGTGTCCGAGATTCGGGGGCTTCAGAGTCTTTCCGTGGACGCGCACCTTCTCCTCCAGCACGCGCCCGGCTCGTTTTGGGGCCTTGGTGTAGGTGCCGGTTGTGTCGTGACAGGATAAGCAGTCGACCAAGGTCTCGTCCGCGAAGTCGAAGCTCGCGTCGTCCCAGCCGTATCCGTTGTGGCAGCTCGTGCACCGGGGCTCGTTGGCGCGGACGTTGCTACAAAAGCTATTGACGACGTGACGCTTGCCAAGCTGCTGCCCGGTATCCGGGTGCTCGAAGGACCAAGTCCAATGTACCGTATCCTGGACCTGCTTCGCCGCTTCGGTATGGCACTCCAAGCAAGCTTGCGTGACCTGTGGTCCCGATTCGAAACTACCCTGGAGTTCCTCGAATTCGCGGTGATTTGCCGTGGATGTTGTTTCGTGTGCGCTTTCGGGTTCGGCTCGAGCAGTCTCAATGGCTCCGGGCAAGTTCGCCACCCATAGCGCCACGATGACGACGGAAGGCGAGTACCTCGCGTACCCATCTCGCTCGGAGCGAAACCGCATGGTGGATGAGAGCATCCAAACGATCCTTTCGATGGCGGCACAGTCTAAGGCCCGGCGGGCCAGCGCCGTCGTTCCTCACGCCGGGCCGCTCCCATCTCGTAGTGGTGCGGTCAAGCCGAGGCCCCGCAACTCGACGCTAAAGGGAGATAGCCCGCGTGGAGAATTGTCTCGCCGAGGAACCGATTCGGGGTTTGGCTGGGTTCCGAAGACCGTGCATCGAGAAGGCGCATTCTGGTGGGTGAGATCCCGAACGACCTTGAGGGTTGACCGGAAGGCACTCGATTCCAGAGAGATGGGGCTCGAGAAGATTTCTTCATCGGTCCGTAGACGGCGGGTCTCGCCGCACGCGAGTTTCGGTGAATCGGAATCGGAGACTCGGCGGCGGTGGTCTCATGGAAAATCTCTCGCTCGTTCTCGGTACCCTCGGTGCCCTCCTCTTGTTGGGCGTCGTCAGCGAGTTGATCAGTCGCCGCATTCGGATTCCCCGCGTCACGCTCTTGATTCTCAGCGGCGTGGTGGTTGGACCTCCAGGGCTGGGCTGGCTTCCCAGCTTGACGAGGGAATGGTACCCCCTGGTCAGTCATGTCGCCCTCTTGATGGTTGGATTTCTACTGGGGCGGAAGTTGGAACGCCGCAACCTGAAGAGTGTGGGAATGCCGGTGTTGGCCTTTTCGGTGTTCGAAGTCTTGGGTGCTGCCGTCCTCGTCTGCGTCGGAACATTCTTGGCAGGAGCGCCGCCGAGCATGGCGCTGGTCCTGGCGGGCGTCGCGCCGGCTTCGGCCCCCGCGGCAGTCATGAGTGTGACCAAGGAGACGGCGTCGAAAGGAGTCTTCACCGACACGCTTCTCGGAATCGTGGCCCTGGATGACGCCTGGGGCTTGGTGGTCTTCTCGGTGCTCGTGGCAACAGCTGGGGCCATCGCCGGCAGCGGCGGCGTGATCGAGGCTCTGACCGATGGGGGTCGCGAGCTCGGCGGTGCGATTCTGATCGGAGTGGGGCTCGGTGTCCCGAGCGCCTTGCTGTTGCGCTGGCTGCGAGGAATGGAGCCAATGCAGGCAGAGGCTTTGGGCATCGTGCTCGTGGCTGGGGCGCTTTCCTTGTGGTTTGAGTCTTCCTTCATTCTGGCGGGGATGCTCGTGGGCGCGACCATCGTGAATCTCTGTCCGCCGGATAGGGAGCCGTTTCAGGCCGTCGAGGCACTCGAGTGGCCGATCATGGTCCTGTTCTTCGTTCTCGCCGGAGCCGAGGCCGATCTGACGCGGCTGAAGGATCTTGGCGTCGTCGGTACGACGTACGTGCTTCTTCGGTGTGTGGGTTTGGTGGCCGGAGCGTATATTGGAGGGACTATCGCCGGCGTCGACCGGTCCCATCGCAGATGGATGGGACCGGCCATATTTCCTCAAGCCGGAGTGGCGCTGGGAATGGCTCTTGTCGCAGGGCAACGGTTTCCGCAGATTCGTGAAGACCTGCTCGCGGTGGTGATCGGCTCGACGATCTTGTTCGAGGTCGTTGGACCCATCCTCACGCGCTTGGCCCTGATCCGTGTCGGTGACGCGGGCGCCGAGGGCGCGCAGCCGGGGACCCCGGCCCATTCTTCCTCGGACTCCGGGTGAGTCGGCTCAGTCGACCGCCTTCTTCGAGAAGTACCAGTCGGTAACCTCGAGACTGGTGTCCTGCACGCGGGCCTCGGCTTCTGGAGCGGTGCCGGGCGGAGGAACGATGACCTTTTCGCCAGGTTTCCAGTCGGCGGGGCAGGCCACCCCGTGGCGATCCGTGGTTTGAAGCGCATCGACCACTCGAAGGACCTCGTCGAAGTTGCGGCCCACGTTTAGGGGATAGTAGATCATGGCCCGTAGCTTGCGAGCGGGATCGATGAAGAACACCGCGCGAATGGCAGCGGTATCGGAACTCGCCTCGTGAATCATGCCAAATTTTCGCGCCACCTGCTGGTCGAGGTCGGCGATGATCGGAAAAGGAATGTCGATTCCGAAATTCGTTTTGATGTTACGCACCCACGCGATGTGGCTGTAGACGCTATCGATCGAGTTCCCGAGGAGCGCCACGTCGCGCTTCTCGAGTTCGTCATTGAGCTTGGCGAAGGCCATGAACTCGGTAGTGCAGACAGGTGTGAAGTCCGCCGGGTGCGAGAAGAGAATCACCCACTTGTCTCGGTTCCATTCGGAAAGCTTGATCGTTCCGTGGGTGGTTTTGGCTTCAAAATCAGGCACCGGTCCATTGAGTTGTAGAAGCGCGGGGCCTGATTCGGGTGAAGGGCTCGTGGGATGCATTTCGTATTCCTTTCCTTTGGGTTGAGAGGATGTGAACGAAAGGGAGCATATGCCCGGTCCGCCCACGGATCCATGACTCCTTTTCTATCCCATGAATCGACGATGGCTATCGGGCGTGAGCGAGTGGCCAGGACCTGTGCTCATGGCTTCCACTGGCGTAGCGCTCGCGCCAAACCACCGCTGTGGCGCAAGGGCGGCGAAACGAAACGGGCTGCGGGCGGGGTGGATTGCACCGAGCGCCGTCGAACCCACGGTTCGCTTTAACGGATGCTCTGGGTGTTCTCTCCACGGACGGCGAGGGCGTTCCAGCGGAGCATGCCGCCGGCCAGATTGGCTACACTCTCGAAACCTGCCTTGCGAAGAATGTTGGTGGCTTGAGCCGAGCGGCCGCCGGCGCGGCACACGGTGACCACGGGCTTGTCTGAAGGAACTTCGGAGGTCCGATTTGCAAGCTCTCCGAGCGGAATGTTCTGGCTGGTTTCGATGGCTCCAAGCTCGCCCGTCCGTTCCTCCGGCTCCCGGACGTCCAGCACGTGCACGTCCTCCCGATGCCGGAAGACCCATTCGGGATCGACCTCCAAAATGCCGCCGTACGTCTGCTGAACCGGGCCCCAGGTCGCTGCTTCTGGCACGCGACCGTCCTCCGTGGCCCCACACTTCAGGTTGGCCGGGACGGCGGCATCGATCTGTTTTGGATGCGGAAGGTTCAGGTTTTTCATGAACCCGACGAAGTCGGTTTCGTTGCGATCGCCCCCAACCCGCGGATTGTGACGGGCCTCTTCCCAAACGCTGCTGGCCGTGCGTCCTGCGTAGTCGTGTGCGGGATAAAGGATGCATTGTTCAGGCAGTTCAAAGATCTTCGCTCGAATGGAGCGAAACATGGCCGACGGGTCGCCTTGCTGAAAATCGGTGCGCCCAGCTCCACGAATCATCAGGCAGTCGCCTGTGAACGCCATGCTCTCGTCGTCTAGCACGTATGTTACGCATCCGTTCGTGTGGCCTGGAGTTTCGAGCACCTTCAGGCTCCGTGCGCCGAACCGAATCGAATCCCCTTCCTCGAGGGCCAAGTCGGCTCCTTCGGCGCCCGAGTGGGCGGACACTCCGATCTTGCATCCGAAGGTTTGCTTCATGAGCCAGGCGGCAGTCACGTGGTCGGCGTGGACGTGGGTGTCGAGCACGTGCGTGAGCTTCAGGTCGAGTTCCCGAACCAACGACGCGTCCCGCCGGTGCTGCTCGAATACCGAATCGATCAGGACAGCCTCCCGCGTGTCGGAGTCTGCGAGCAGGTAGGTATAGGTGGAAGAAGTGGCGTCGAAGAGTTGCCGAAAGATCAGCATGGCCGGTGTGTAGCACTCCGAGTGCCGAGTCCCAACGAGAGAGCCCCGAATCGCTCGTCAGTCTCCATCGACGAGGTTCGCCTCGGCTGTCTGGCGACGGATGGGGGGAGTCGAGGCTGGCGTCCGGTCTCGGGGATTCGCCATTTTCGCGGTGGCGGTAACGGTCGAGATGCGGTGAGGGGAACGGTAAAGTGCCTGGCTGGAAGGACGTGTGCCGTGACGACGATCAGGTGTCCGAGAAAGCAGATGGGCACGGTTTGACCCCTTGCGAAGTCGCAGGCGGCGACGGCGAGTTCGATACCGGGCTCAGGTCACACCCTCTTTTCGGTGTCTGTGGTGGGGCGTGCGGAGCTTGGCGCAACCGCTCGCTCCGGATCGCCTTTTCCCCGCCGAGTTCGCCAGTGGCGTGTGTCATGCTCGGGATAATGATTTTCAAATTCCCCGAGATTGCGAATCCCTATTGTTTGAACCCACTCAATGGACTCAAGCGAAGCGCCGTGGTTTCGTTCTTCTTGCGGGAGCCAGAAGAGTTCTCTGCAGAAAGGATCAACCATGCTCAGCATTCGAGAAGGACAGTGTGGAACTTGCGCCCACTTCGGAGAGGACGCCGGCGCCGGAAATCGCCCCGAGCGATTGATCGAGATCGCTTCCAAGCGGGAAGCCCCGGAGAATCTGGTGGAGACCTGTGGACAGCATCAGGACATGGCTTTGAAGGTCTCGCCCATCGGCGCCTGCAAGGACTTTCTCCTCGCCTCCGCCGCTCAGGGCTGATTCTTGCCCACGCTCTCCCGCGCGCGTGCCGCGGGAGGGCGTAGCGACCGGGCCCTTGGGGCCACGCCCTTGGGGCCACCCTCGTCCGGCACGCCGAACCTCTCCAGCTGCGGCCTTTTCGGCGCGCTACCAGGCAGGGTGCTCGACGCCTGCCCGGGTGGGGCTCCTTGGTTTTGGCCCCGTCTGACGATAGTTTCGGTCCATGCGCAGCGCCAATCCGGCCCTCAACGACAAGACGTTCGGCTTGCCGGG
Source organism: Myxococcales bacterium LLY-WYZ-16_1 (assembly GCA_031800475.1). GTDB lineage: Bacteria > Myxococcota > Kuafuiibacteriia > Kuafuiibacteriales > Kuafuiibacteriaceae > Kuafuiihalomonas > Kuafuiihalomonas phototrophica. Next base: position 10,791 of record DAPKRQ010000357.1, on the reverse strand, counting down.
CGACTGGGCAAGTCCGGTCGAGCGGGCCTCCCGCATGAGCCTGCCGGGTACGGTCACCAAGACCGGTATCCTCCTGGCCATGGTGGTGTTTGCCGCTTCGTTCACCTGGACCTCCCCCATGAAGAATCCGGAGGGGATATACAGCTGGGTGATCGGTGGTGCATTGGTCGGGTTCGGTCTGGCCATGGTCACGGTGTTCGAGAAAGCGTGGTCTTCGATCACCGGTCCGCTCCATGCGCTTGCTGAAGGTCTTCCGCTCGGCGGTCTTTCGGCGTTCTTGGAACGGCAGTTTCCGGGCATCGTGATCCATGCGGTTTCCCTGGCATTCGGCGTAGCGTTCGCCTTGCTGCTGGACTTCGACTTCATCGAGGAGGGTGCGGAACAGGGCGCGCCCAAATACATGGAGTGGAACGCAGCCTTCGGATTGGTGGTGACGCTGGTGTGGCCCTACCTGGAGATGCTGCGCCTGCAGTCCAAACTCCAGTCACGAAACTGACCTTGTCGGGTCGCGAACGGGGCAAGGAATGGCTATCGCAGTCAGCGAAGGCCAAGCGGTCGAGGTCGGAGAAACTGGAGATCGACCCGTCCTTCGGCTCGTTGCAGGAGTTGTGAGACTCGAGGATATCTACCAGGCGCTGTGGACCGCCGTCCGGCAACTGAACCCCCAGCGCATTCACTCGGTACCTACGCTCCATGGCATTGGGGATGAAAAGGTCTGGGCAGCCCTCGAGCGGGCACACCGCGAGGGGTGGCCACGGCTCCCGACCGTTTCGAGCCCGCGGCGGGTGGCCCGGCTTCTATTCGCAAGCCTCGGCGAGCCCACGCTCATACTGACTTCCATCGATCTCGAGGCTGCAGGCGCGGACGCTACCAGTCGGGCGCTCGAAGCTGCCGCCGAGAACCTGGGCGCCGAGGTGCTTTGGGAGATTCCTCCCGGGGCCTCCTCGCTGGAAGGGGTTCGTCGGGTCACTCGGCCCGAAGGCGACGGGGCGGGCAGCAGCGCGGCCAACGGAGCTTGCCATCTGCAGCAAAGCAAGCCCCCGAGCGCGGGTCCCTTCCAGCCGACGTTGGCTGCGGGCAAACCGGAAGCGGCTGTGCAGGTACGGTACGAACCGGTTCTCGGCCGACCGCACCCGGCATCTCCGGGCGAGCTCGCTCTGCACGCCGCCATCGAGGGCAGCCCAGACCTGGCCGGCCGCGCTCGTTACAATGCTCCAGTGCCGACCCGAATGGGAGTCACGCCGATCGTCGATGTCGTGTTCGGCCCCGAAGGGCTGGCGGTGGAGGTGGACGGCTACGCGTTTCATCGCAGTCAGGCTGCCTTCGAGCGCGACCGCCAGCGCGATTTTGCACTGCTGGCTTCGGGACATCGGGTCCTGCGATTGCCGCATGACGGTGTTCTCTGTGATCCCCTCGCTGCCGTCGATAAGATCCGAGCGGTGCTCGCCACCGCGCTGGAGCCGATTTCATGACCACCGAATTGTCTCAAGCCCAACGCAGAGTCCTATACGAGCTGGTGATCGCTAGAGCTCAACTGAAGTTCGGCGATGTCAAGCCCGCGCAGCGCAATCCGTTGGTCGAAGCGGGCCTGATCGACTTCGAGGCCCATCCAACTCGAAAACGCACGAAGCTGATCATCGCCACCGAAAAAGGGGCCATGTGGGTGGCCAACCACTTCACCGAGCCCGTCAAGGGTACGGTTCGGATCAATGCCGTATGGAACACGCTGGTCCGAAAACTTCAGGCGTATCTTGCTGCTCGCGGTGACGACCTGGGGGCGGTGCTGGCCTGCGAAGGGGACTCGTCTGCCGACGACTCGCCGTCAGCGAGAAAGACGCGCTTCCGTCAAAGTCCTTCAGACCCAGCGCCGATGGTCCAAAGAGACCCGATATCCGTTCTGCGGGATAGCTATTTGTCGCTCTCGCATGGAGAGCTTCGCCGTCGGGTGCGCCTGGCACAGCTTTTCGATCGAGCTGGCCTCGACCCGACTACTTTCGAGCAAACTCTCCGAGAACTTCATTCCGAGGGGAGTGTCATCCTATATCCAGACGATGAGAGGGACCGACTGACCGAAGAGGACCGTGCTGCGGCGGTTCGCGTATCTGGGGAACCCCAGCATCTGGTCTATTGGGAGCGATGAAATGAATCGAAGCGAAGCAGCTCTTCGTGCCTTCCTGCGTGTGGACTTCGACTGGACGATGACCCTGACGGGGGTCTGGAAGGATCACCGGCATCACGTGCCGGAGCTCCATCGGCAGACTCTGGAGTCCGTACTGGAGACCTACACTCGCCTCGAACGGGCATCCGACGCCGAAAACCCCCTGGGAGAAGTGGTGGTCGGGCCGGCCGGGGCCGGTAAAACACATTTCCTGTCCGCTCTTCGCCGCGAGGTCACACAGCGGGGAGGGACGTTCCTGTTGGCGGATCTCACGGATGTTCGCGACTTCTGGGACACTGCTCTCCAGGGGGCGGTCAACTCTCTGACACGCAAGTTGCCCGAACAGGGGACGCAGCTGGATCGGTTGCTCGATCGCCTTTTGAACGATTATGGACAGGGGAGGTTGCAAGGATTGACGGCGGCCCAGCTGGCCGAATTGCGACCACCAAAGCTGTCCAATCGCGTCAACGATTTGGTCCAGAGTATTGCCCAGGGAACAGACCGGCGGGCTGCAGCTCGACACGAAGCGGTACTGCGCGCGCTGACTCTACTCGGGAGCACAGAGCACAATCTTTTGGCATTGGGTGAAGCGTGGCTCGGCGGCCTCGACGTCCGAGAGGAAGCGAAGCTTCTCCACGACCTACCGAGTGGTCGTTCCGCCAAGAATAGACTCGAAGGACTGGCTTGGGCTCTTTCTCTCAGTGGGCCGATTGTGATCGCCATCGATCAACTCGACGCCATCGCCTCGGAAGCTCGCGCGTCGGCGAGGGAAGGCGAGGATGCCTCCAAAGCCGTTTTTACCCAAACCACGAACGGGTTGATGGGACTTCGTGATATCATGCCTCGAACGCTGGTGGTCGTCAGCAGTTTGGAAGTCAACTGGAATTATCTCAAAGAGAGTGCTCTTGCGTCGGTGCCGGGGCGATTTCGAGACCATCATCTGCTCCCTCCGCCCGCGGGGGAGACCCTGGCCAAGCTGGTAGAGCGTCGGCTTGCCATCTCTCATGCGCAATCCAAGTTCGAGCCGCCGTATCCGACGTGGCCGTTTCGGAGGTCCTGCTTCGACGGTCTCAGTCTCCGTCCCCGAGAGGTCCTGCGGCTCTGCGAACGCCATCGCCAGCGCTGCCGGGAGCTCGGTTGGGTCGAGGAGATCGACCGGCTGGTAGAGCTCGACGAACCCATTGGAGTGCCACGGGTTGACGAGCTCGGGGGCCTCGACGCGAACTTCGAGGACCTTCGGAGCCGTATCGATCCCGACGCTCAGCTGCGGACCGCGGATGGGGAGTTGGACGAGCTCTTGGAAGTTGCGTGTCGTGCCCTCGCCAAAGAGCGGAAGTGGCCGCGGCACTTGGATGTGGAGCTCGATTTGGATTTCGGTCGCTCCGGACAGGTAGAGCCGCTGCACGCCCGGATTCGGGTTATCGACCACGGAGATGGCGACCGAGAGAGACACCTGTCTCTTCGATTCATTCAGCAGGCGAACGCGATCGCGTTTCAGGCTCGTCTGAAGAAGGCCATGACCGAAAGCGGCGTAGGCGCGGGCCTGGGTTTCCGGCGCCTGGTGATCTATCGTTCAGGTCCACCCCCGACCGGGCCAAAGACGCAAGGTCTGGTGGAGGCCCTGGCCGAGCAAGCGGGGCCGATTCATGAGCCATCCTCGGAGGACATTCGGACCCTCGCAGCGTTGCGCCGGTGGTTCGAGGCGCCGCCAGACGGATTCGATGATTGGCTCGAGGCCCGACAGCCGGTCAGTCAGCTCGCAATGTTCTCTCCCCACATCGAGTTTCTCGAGGGTTTTGGGGCTCGCGAAGAGGAACCTCGACCGGCTGTCCGGAATGAGGGTGGGGCCGGAGTATCGCGGGCTCCGGAACGAAGGCAGGCTGTCGGTGGCCCGGCGCCCGCATCGAGCTCGGATCGATCGATTTTCTCGAATTCGACGGCCGCGACCCCGACGAGGCCACGAGGGAGTGCAGCGGCTTCGGAACCGGCCATCTCCCTCGGGCGCACCTCCATCGGAATCGGCGAAGGGGAGCCCGTCAACGTCGCACTCAAAGCGCTCCGAAAGCACGTGGCTGTGCTCGCCGCGGCTGGAAGCGGCAAGACGGTTCTCGTCAGAAGGGTGGTGGAGGAGGCTGCGCGCCAAGGTGTCCCCGCCATCGTGATCGATGTGGCGAATGATCTGGTGCGCTTCGGCCAGCGGTGGCCCCAAACGCCGATCCAGCACGGGCCAGAGGATCTTGCTGCTGCCGACGACTACTTCGCCCGAACAGAAACTGCGGTCTGGACTCCGGGACTGGACGGCGGGAATCCGGTCTCGGCCGACCCGATCCCCGACTTCGAGCCGCTGCGCAACGAGCCTGACGAGCTCCGGCAGGCGCAGGAGCTCGCGCACCAGCTGCTGTGTGCGGATCTTCACCTGACGGGACAGGGGCAGACGACACAGGTTCGACAGGCCATCTTGCGACGAGCCATCGAGCACCACGCCGAAGCGGGAGGAAAGGGCATAGGAGACTTGCTCCGAATTTTGCGCAATCCCGGTGATCTGGCGTCCCAGTTCGCAAATGGCGATAAAGCGGTCCAGGCAGTCGCGGACGCTTTGCAGGCGCAAATGCAGTTGAACCCGCTCCTGACTGCGGACGGCGCTGGTATCGATTTCGACGAGATGTTTGGTCGGGATCTTCAGAAGACTCGGGTGTCCGTCGTCAACCTCTCCGGCCTATCGACTCCGGGACGGCAGCAGAGCTTCTTGGCTCGATTGATGACGTTGATGTTCGGCTACGCGAAGCGGCGTCCAGCGAAAAACGAGCCTCTTGCGGGCCTGGTAGTCATCGACGAAGCGAAAGACTTCGTTCCGTCGCAGCGCACGGTGGCGTCGAGTGAGCCGATCATGCGGGCCGCTGCGCAGCTTCGCAAGTATGGATACGGCATGATTGTTGCTACGCAGGAGCCAAAGAGTATCCATAATCAAGTGGTGGCCAACTGTGGGACGCAGGTGTTCGGTCGGGCCCTGGCTCCCGCGACGCAGGACGCGATGCGGGGAATGATGCAGCAGTTGGGTGGCGCACCGGGTTCGGTTGGGACTCTCAAGCCGGGTGAATTCTACGTGTCGATTCCGGAAGCACCGACTCCACAGAAAATACGTACCCGCCTATGCCTTGCCCGTCACGGTTCCGCCGCGACACCCGACGAAGTGCGAAGCCTCGCGCGCGCCTCCCGTGACCTCCGCTGAGTCCGGGGTTCTGCTCTCGCTTCGGACGGTGCATGACGCTTTCGTGGTGCATGGTATGACGGGCAGACCTTCATGGTTTCTACAGGGAATGTCCGAGATGAATCGGTACGGGACCGCCAACTCTCGTGAAAACGGTCAGAGGCTCGGATCTATTGCAGCGACCGCTTTGCCCGCGTAGGAGGGGTCGTGCATGACGTGCAGGACGAGGTCTGCCACGTCTTCTCGATGGATCATTCCGTGGGCGGCGGGGTCTTCCACGAGTTCGGCGCGGCCGGTGGGCGGGCCGTCTTTCAGGCCTCCGGGCCGGACGATGGTGAAGGGCAAACCGCTTTGGCGTAGGGCCTCTTCGGCTCGGGTCTTGGCGTCGAGGATGGGGCCCAGGGCTGCCTGCATGCGCTCGGAGCGGTAGGGGGTCATCTCGCCGCAGCCGATGGAGGTGACCAGCACGAACCGTTGGGGCGCCAGGGCCTGAGCAGCCTCGATGACGTGCCCTTGGCCCACGTCATCGACCCCGGCGTCGTCGGGCCCTCGGGGACCGAGGGTCGAGACCACGCTGGCGCCCGCAGGCACCCTGGCGACGGCCCGTGCCACGTCGGTGGCGTCCAAGGCATTGCCTTGCGCCACCTCGACGCCAATGGCGTCGAGCCCCGACCGGTCGGAACCGCGGCGAACCATGGCCACCACGGTGCGGCCCTGGTCCCGGAGGCGCTGGGCGAGCGCCAGCCCCACCCCCCGGGTGCCCCCGAACAAGAGAACTGGATTCGAAGACGAAGCATAGCTCATGGTGGCCCCAGTCTAGTCCGCGAACCCGTCAAGACCGAGAGATTCGCGCCGCTTGCTGCCAGGGGGTCACGTACTGAAGGGCTCATGGAGCCCGAGCTCCTTGCGGAGCCAGCCCGGGTCCGCGGCGGGGCTCCCCTGCCGGATCTGGCGTTCGTAGTGGCGCTCTTGCTCATCGAGAAGCGCCAGAAGACGCGGGCGTAGGGAGCCGTCCCGAGCCGCTTCCCTGGGCGTGCATCCATCGAGTGCCGGAATGTGCTCGTCGAGCCAGCTCCTTTGGTGGTTTTCCAGCAGATTCGAGATGGCTTCACGGACCTCTGGCCGTGCCGAAAGCTCCTCCTGTTCATCGACGCCGTCATTCGAGCTGTGCGCGCGGATCATCTCTTGGATGGATTGGTGGTCGGTTTCGACGTGGTGCAGACCGGGTACTTGCTCCGTGAGCATAGCCCGGCCGATCTCGGCTCGCTCTCTCGAATTCGTGTGAAGGACGAGTTCCTTCTCGGCGAGTTCAATCCAGCCGAGCGAAATGACGCGTTCGTCTTCAGTGGTTCCAAACCACGACCACTGAGGTTCGGCTCCCTCGGATTCGGTTCGCTCCAGGAGATGGAGGGCGTCCAGTCCTTCGGCGATAGTTCTGCTGGCCATACGTGGAAACTCGAACACGACCCGCGTCGGGACGATGCCTTCGCCATCGAAGTTCTGGAGTGTGGGCATTTCAAAGGAACGCCACTCGTGGTGAAGAACCGGCACCGCCCGCCGCCGGATGATGTCTTCGCTGGCCTCTGGATCCTCTTTTCTCGAGTACCGAAGCTCCAGCTCGTAGCTGGAAAGAGCTGCGTCTCGTTGCATGTCGCCGTAGCAAAAGAGGCCTCCGTCCAGTTCCAGGGATTCCGACGGCCCGGGTACGATCCGCGCCGCCACCAAATCGGACCGAACGAGCCACTCGGAGGCCGAGCGCTCGCGCACCCGAATCGGCGGACCCCTCTCCAGCGCGTCTCGCAAGGTGACGGAAAGACCAGGTCGGGTGAGCACGACCTCGTACAGCCGCATTCTCGCCGAACGAACGGATTCGATGAATCGTCGAGCTCCGAGAGGAAGCTCTCCCTGCTCCAGCAGGTATTCGGCGAGGGTGCGCGGGTCGTCTTCGGAAAGCTCTGCGTCGAAACAAGCCCACCAAAGAAAAGCGAAGGCACTTTGTGTTTCGACGTCGTCTCGGATCTGTTCGCTCCAGACTGCGGGCAAGTGTTCCGTCTCCCCGTAGAACTCTTCGTGGAGTGCGTCGTGGAGCTTCGCCAGGTCTTCCGAGTCGAGCAAATCGTCCAGGACTCCCAGCGCAAGCTCCCGGTCCTCTCGGGTGTATCGCGAGGTCGGTGCCTTGATGCCTCGTCGCTTGCGTCCTCGTCCCGATTCTTTGTTCTTGCTCTTGGTCATGGGGGGCCTTCTGTAGCTCATGGCTTCGAGGTGTCCTGGGGCCCTCGAACGATCGTTGACCGTCCAGGTGTTGCGAACGGGAGACCGGAGCGAACTCCGAGTGCGACCCGATCCCCATGTTGGTGCCTCATGGCGCGCAGCATGGGGATCCGTGCGCCGAGGATCGTTTCGACGTCGGGCAGGGCCAAATCCGACCGCCGCCGCCCAGCGACTGCTCGAGCAGCAGAATCCACCCTACCAGCATCGCAAACTGGACCTCTCGAGCCAACCGGACTCGTGCCGGGCCCGACTTGTAGATTGAAGCATCATGAAGCACTGAGGCTTGTAGGCGCGGCGAGGTTCCTCAGCTCCCTCTCGGACACGTCGTCGGCGGGAAAAAAGGTTTCGATCCGCAGACGCGACAGCAATGCGTCGCAAGATGTCCCCAGCATGGTCATGGTGGAGAACAGGCGGAGCGTTCGGCCATGGGCCGAAATCTCCAGCGGAACGACCGCGGGAAGCTGGCCGGGCGGTGGATCGTCGGGAAAGATCGAGAGCGTGACGCCGAGTGCCTCGATCTTCTCGAGCGTTTCGGCTGCCGACGGATCGTCGTGGGCGTTGCGGCGCAGGTGGCGAGCGATCTGCGTCGAAAACAGATCGAAGTTCGCGATCATCGGCCGGAACCGACGGCGGTCGAAAAACGGCAAGAGGACGTTCCCGTCTTCCCCGAAGCCGCAGTCGTGAAGCCGCTCGGGGCTGGGCGCGTCCGCTAGAGCACGCTCTCCGTGCATGAGCCACGTCGTGAAGCGAAAATGGGCCTCGTTCGCCAAATGGGCGTTCCAGCCCGCATCCAGGACGATGGCCGGAAAAGGATGAAAGCTCCGGAGCAGAAAACGAAACGCATCTCGGACCGGACCGGCGTCGGGATCGTCGAGACCCCGCGCCCTGAATGCGGGAGCGAAACCCGCAGCATTCAGAAGTCGGTTGGTTTCTTGCAGTGGAATATCCAGCACCTCGGCGAGGGTCAGCGTCATGGAGCGGCTGGGCTGAGCTTTTCCCGTTTCCAGACAACTGAGATGCCGGGTCGAAACTTCGGCTTCTGCTGCCAGTTCCATTTGAGTATATCGCCGATGCCGGCGCCAGCGACGCAGTCTCTCTCCGAATGTACTCATGCAGGTTCCGTTGTCTTGGGCTCCTCCAACCTCGCGGATCGAGCCATCGACTTCATGGTGGCCATCATGTCGGGGCGGACCTTGGACGTCAGCAGGGTCACGATCACGGGCGCCAGCCAGCGGGGTCGCGGAGTGAAGGACCACCATAGGGTGACCCGCGTGGCGGATCCGCGGGGAGCAACTTTCCAGCCGCCGAGCATGGGGTGCATCGGAAACGGGAACCCAGGTCGGTCCGATAGAAAGCGTAAGGAAAATTGCTGTCCCGGTATCCAGTGGGTAACCTCCTCACTCCAGCTTTGACCCCGGCGATTGCGGCACGTGCGGACCGCTCCGACTCCCGGCTCCCCTTGGAGGCGGGACTCGGCCAGGCTGGCCAAGTGATCTCGAATGGAGCCGAGATCGGCTGCTGTCCGCCAGAACGCTGCCGGGTCGACGTCGACGACCGCTGAAAACTGAACGCGATGGGTCGTTTTCATGGTTTCGTCAGGTTCCCGAAGGAGCGTGTCGATGCCTTTCCACTGAAAGGTAGCGAAGGCCAGGACTGCGAAAGCGACCCCGAGGAAGAGTGCGCCACCGGCCGACGTGAAGTGAGTCCAGGCGAAGGGGGCGAACCCGAGGCTTGCGAGCAGCCAAAGCATATCCAGGCATACCGCGGCCAAAGCGAGTTCGGTCCTGGGTTCCTCGCGACGAACCTGATTGCGGGCTACGAGGAGCAGGGGGACGAATGCGGCCAGGGCAACGCCGACCCACCGCAACCAGGTCCCAGAAACTGGTCCCAGCAGACCCGAAAGGGAGTCTGGGAAGACCAAAAGCCACAGGGCCGACAGCCCGGAGAAGATGGCGTTGGCGATGAGGGCGTGTGCGAGGGGAGCCTCGTTTCGTTCGTTCATGGAAGCGGACCGGAACGTAGGCGACGGGTTCGCGTTGGATCCATGACGTCGGAGGTCAATAACGGCGAAGCCCCTCGTACCGTGTTCGACCCAGGGGTCGCGCGGACCGAATCCCGTTCGACCGCAGCGGACGGCCGATACATTCCTGGGTGGAGTCGACGAGTTGGGACGGAGGGCGAGCCTCTGGCTCAGTGCTGAGACCGGCAGACCAGTGAGCGATCGTTCAGGCCTTTTTGCTCGCACACGCCCAGGGGGCCCTCGGGAAGCTGGCATCGCTGGTAGAGCTTGGTGCATGTAGCCGGCGGGGGTGGCTCCGATTCGATCTCGGGGCATCCGGCGTTCAGGCAAGCCATCGCAACGAAGTGAAAGCCGAGGAGCGCGGCACGAAACGGGAGGCCCGGTCGATGGGCTCCGGTCTGGTCGCGGCCGGGCCTGGGCCGGCCGGCAATCGCCGTTCGGAGGACCGCGGCGCCCGTCCACAGACCCCGGGTGTGCCGGTTTTGTTCGGACGGTGAGCGTTGCAGCTTCGGGATCATGGCAGGAGGACGGGACGCTAAGGAACGCCCTTCGGGCAGTCAATGCAATGCGCCACCCCGGGGTCGCAAAGGCGCGGTACGGAGCTGACCGCGGCCCGTCCTGTCTGGAGCTTCGGGCTGTGCGTCCCTTCTGGTCGTGCGTCCCTTTCGGTCGTGCGTCCCTTCCGGTCGTGCGTCGCTCGTGGCTCGCTCGGCTCACTCGTGACGGCGCGACCTCCGTTTTGGGCTTCGAAACGGACTGGAACCGGCCGTCTCGGGCGAGCCGTCAGGCTTTCGGAATGCCCACGGTTACCTCGTGGTGGGTTACCGAGACGATTTCGAGTGGAAAGTCTTCGACGGTGGCATTCCTTTCGAGCTCACCACTGTCGACGGCTCGCGCCATCGCAGCCTGCATGTCGGCGTCCATCAAAAGGTACGAAACGGAGCGCGTGGCACCGTCGGCCATCTCGACCGACATGGGTTCGGCGAGCTCCAACAGGTAGCCTTCACGGCCCTGTCGCAAGGTCACGTCGGCCTGGACCACGTCGCCCACGCCAGGCGTTGGGCGAGTTTCGGTCGCGGCGGTGCTTGCGATGGCCGCAGAGTGGGTCGGGATGGTGTGGGAGATGTTCGTCAC
>DAPKRQ010000356.1:0-32600 GCA_031800475.1 Myxococcales bacterium LLY-WYZ-16_1 | reverse complement strand
CCTGCCAGGCCGCCTCCTCGGCGCGGGCTCGGGCGTCCGCAGCCTCCCGCTCCTGCCGGGCCGCCTCCTCGGCGCGGGCTCGGGCCTCCGCAGCCTCCCGCTCCTGCCGGGCCGCCTCCTCGGCGCGGGCCCGGGCATCCGCAGCCTCCCGCTCCTGCCGGGCCGCCTCCTCGGCGCGGGCCCGGGCCTCCGCAGCCTCCCGCTCCTGCCGGATCGGAGCCGCCTCTGGAAACGCCCTGGGCGCCTGGGACCCGGCGGACGGGGTTGCCGGCTCCGGAACTCCCGTACTCTGGCCGGCTTGCCGCAAACGCCGCGCCACATCCAGGGCCAGTTCCCGCACCGGATGGTTGTCCGGGTCCTGGGCCAGAACCTGGCGCAGCAGTTGAAGGCCTTCGGCCAGCCGCCCCGCCTGAATGTAGGCCTTGGCGTACCGCAGTGGGTCCGCCCGGATCTGGGCCTGCATCTCGTTCCGCTTGGCAATGTGCCGATCGATCTGAGCAATCCGCTCGCGCAACCTTTGGTCCCGAGGGCGAAGCTGAAGGAGTGCGGTCAGCGTACCCCGGGCGCCGTCCAGGTCGTTTTTGCGAAGCTCTTCCAGCGCCCGTCGTTCGAGCTCGGCAGCGTCCACGGAACCAGTAAAAGGCAGGTCGGCGCCAAGGGCAACGCAGGGGTCAGGGGAACATGCGGCCCCAGACCTGAAGCCGCAGAAGGCCCGTTTCCAGGTTGAGGGCGTCGGTCCGGACGATCAGCTCGGCGGAGCGCATGGTCCGGGTCACGGCGTAACGAATTTCGAGCTCCAGCGTCTGTCCCGATTCCATGAGCTCGTCTCTGATCGGCGCCGGCAGGGCGAAAGCCCCGTCATCGAACAGCTCCGAATCCACCAGATCCCCCTGGGGCGCCTGCCGAAGCTCGGTGGACAAGATCCGCACCGGACCCGTGCCCGCGCTGCGCAGACGCACGGTCTTCGACATCACGGTCATGCCTTCTCGGGCGATGAAGACCACCTGGTCCGCGTCAGCGGCGAGGGCGCGCTCCGGAGGCGTGGCCGGCACGAAAGGGGGCTCGTGATCGAACAGCGCCGACACCGGTTTGGACCAGCCCCCGTCCGGACCGACCGCGATGGCGGAGACCAACGTCGTCTCGTCCAGGACCAGCGGGCCCTCGTACGCACGGGCGCGGGTCGGCACGGGCGAGGTGCCGTCCAGCGTATAGTACATGCGGGCGTCCGGGTGGCTCGGTACGAGCTGCACCTCGATGGTCTCTCGAAACGAACCGCCGGGAGGAAACACGACCAGCGCCAGGTCGGGCTGGGAAAGGCCCGTGCCGTCGTCCGTCGAGTCCTCGGGCCCCGGACCACAGCCCAGCGGGCCTAGGACCAAGGTGAGGGCGGCGAGCCAGCGAACGGCTGGACGCGGCAAAAGTCGCTTCATTCGGGCCTCCAAACCAGCGACCTTTGCCCCGTGCAGGATCGCCTGGTCCAAAGTCTGGAGCGCGCACACGCCGAACGCAAGGCGGAGCGGGCGAAACTCGGCGTCAACGCGTTTCGATTCTGGTCCGGAAACGGCGCGGAAGGGCCCATCGTGGAGGCCTACGGGGCCCAGCTGGTGGTTTCGAGCCCCAAGCCGCCGGGCGCCCCTTGGCTCGAGGCACTTTGCCAAGCGGTCCGTCCCGAAGGCCTGGTGCTCAAGCGTTCCACCGGACGAGGTTTTTCCAACGAGACCCTCCTGGTTCAGGGCCAGGTGCCCGACGTGGTCGTTGTCAACGAACAGCGGGCCCGTCTTCGGTGCGACCTGCGACGCGACGGACCCACCGGACTTTTTTTGGACCTGCAAGACGCCCGCCTCCGGGCCGCCGAACGGTGCAAGCAGGGCTCCGTCCTCAACCTGTTCGCCCACACCGGAAGCTTTTCGGTCCACGCCGCAGCCGCGGGAGCGGGGCCGGTCACCACGGTGGACGCATCGAAAGCCGCCCTGCGCTGGGCCCGAGACAACTTCAAGGAGAGCGGCCTCGACCCAGACCGGCACCGCTGGTTCGCCGACGATGCCCTGACGGTGCTGCGCCGGGCCGAGTCTCGCGCATTCGACTGGATCGTGTGTGACCCACCGGCCTTTGGCCGAGCGAAAAGACGAACGTTCAAGCTCGCCAAAGACGTGGAGGCCCTGTGGCACCACGGGGTGCGCGCAGCCCGAAAGGGCGTGCTCTTTTGCAGCCACGCCCCCGAGCTACCCCTGGACCGCGTGACCCGAGGCCTCGAGCGTGAAGCCCTTCATCAGGGCCGCCGGGTCGCATCGGTGCACAGGTACGGACCGCCCCGTGGGTTCGCGGGACCGTTGGTCGAAGTCTGGATGACGTTCGAAGGCGGGTGAGCTCGGAAGCTGCGATGGCGCCTCGGGTCGGGTCTTCGACGGCGGAGAATGGGCCGCCCGCGCCTGCGTAGGGCACGGAAGCGTCCCGAAGCCGCCGGCTGCGGGAACCGAATGGACCAAAAGAGAAGGCCGAAACGGCCTCCGCCCTGGAGTGCGAGGCGGAGGCCGGCTCGGCCGGGTTTCGCAACTGGGTCAGCGGAAGAAGATGCCTTCCGCCGCGTCCGTGAACTTCCGAACGATGTTCAAGAAGCCGGTGCGGTCGGCCATTTCGCTTCGGATCCCTTCGAGCTCCGTGCACTCGGGGGTGATGGCCAAGGCAGGCTCCACACCTGGAGCCGAATTGATACACGCCTGGAGGGCCGGCTCGTACACGTTCTCCTTGTAGTCCTGAAGGTCTTCCAGGAGTTCCGCGCCCACCGACCACTCGTGGAAGAGCCCGCGGCCCCGATCGGCGCGGTTTCCGTAGTACGAACGGCTGATGAGCGGCAGCAACGAGTTGACCGTGAACGGCTCCACCCTGGGCGCCTTGTACTCGAGCTCGGTCTCCGGATCGATGAACCGAACTTCCGGAACCCCGGTGAAGTCGATGTCTCCGGGGGTGCCCGGCAGGCTCAGGTTCGTGAGCCGGTAGTAATCCACCGCGAAGTCCGCCGTGTTCGACCAGTTCGACAGGGCGAAGCTCAGGGCATACAGCCGCAGGGTGTACGACCAAGCCGGCTCGATCTCCGGCCATGGTGCGCCATTGCCGTCGCAGAGCACCGGATCCGACGCCCCGTCTGGGTTGCCGCACCGGAGCCACTGACGCACCGACCGGCCGACGAACTCGTCGGGAGCCTCGGGGCCGAAGGTCTCGTCGAAGAACGGGGTATAGCGGACCATCTTCGGACCATCCGGGTTCGAGGGATCCTCCGGCGCGATCCGGGGCCGGTAGCCTTGGTGATCGTCCCGAATCATCGACGAAAACCGCTGCAGCATGGCGTCCTGGAAGGTCCGCAAGTACGGCAAGGCAAACGCCCGGCGGTCGAACAGCTGGCTCAAGTCGAACACGAAGAAACCGCTCGAACGGGTCATCAGGAAGGTCGCCGCCAATTTGTCCCAGAACTGCCCGAGCACCGTGACGTTGAAGTTGTCTTCCTGGTTCCACTTGTTGTCGAGGAACCGGCCCTCACCGAACCCGATGCCCACCTCGTAGGGATCGTTGCAGGGCGCAGTCGGGTCCACCTGCAGGCGGTACACGTTGTCGTCACCCAGGCAGTAGGTTCCGGGCTCCGGCTCCTGAAGCACCCGCTCCAGGAAGTTCAGGCCGCGGTACGCCGCCTCTTCGAAGTCGTCGTACCGGGGCGAGTCCAGGGACGAGTTCGAGGTGAACACGAAGTACTGGTACACGTCGTTCATGACCTTGAATCGACGGAACAGCAGTCGATTCACGTAGGAGAACGGGTTCGTGCCAAACCAGCTGCGGTCCATCTGGAAGTGGTCGAAGATGTAGTCCCGGTCGTACCGGAAGACGTTGTTGACCACCGACTCCGTGAAGTCCCAACCGGCGTCCCACCGCTGGCAGAACGGGTTCGAGAAACCGGCGAAGCGGTCGGAGCAGTACTCGTAGGGCACTTCATAGACGAACTGGGAAAAGTCGAAGTCCGCGCGCTGATCGAAGGTGGCGAGGTCCTGGTCGATCATCTGCTGGACCGTGGTGAGCATGCGGGCGCCGTAGATGTTCTCGGCGCCGCCGGTCACGTCTTGGCCCGGCTCGGTGCCAAACTCTTCCACCCGATCGAACAGCTGGTTGTAGTCGTCCGGGAAGCTGTTGGGCGAGCAGACGTTCTCCCAGCCCGTCCTATCTTGGAATTCCTCGAACGACGCGGCGAACTCGCGGACGCCGCGGTCCAGGTAGGTATCGCAGGAATCCGCGCCTTCGGCGTCGTAGTCGAAACCCGGCGGCAGGCTCTCACACCCGGCCGGCGTGTCCTGGGCGTACAGGCGCACCAGGTCTTCCGGATCCAGGTTGAAGCCCAAGAAGTCCTGCATGTCCCAGCCCACGCCGCACTGCTCGACGAAGCTTCCGTACCGGCGGGGGTCGGGCATGGTGATCTGCGCGGGGTCCCAGGCCTCCACCAACTGGCCGTACATGAACCGGATGGCTGCCTTGTCGTAGCTGCCCAGGCCGTGCCAGCCGTTGATGGTGAAGTCGAAGCCGTAGTCCATGATCGACGCATACTGGTACTCGGAGCTCCGATTCGGGTTTTCAGGCCGGGAACGGTTGTTCCAATACAGCTCCCAGAACTCGGGCCGGTAGTTCAGCGGGTCCATGGACGCTCTGAAGTTGTGCCGAAGCCCCAGGGTGTGGCCCACCTCGTGCCCCTGCACAGCCCGGTACAAGCCCTCCTGCAGGTCCTCGAACATCTCCTGCCGCGACCGGCCTTTCCACTCCTCGGCCAGGCCCGAGACGTTCGGGTCGAAGAAGTCCGCCATGTCGAAGCCGGCCGAGCCGAACTCGCGCACCGCCACCTCGTACGGGTTGTTGGACAGATCGAAGGCCCAGTTCAGCGGAGAGGCCGCCTCGTAGGCCTCGTCCGGAATCCCGGCCGGTTGGCTCACGGCGTCGAAGCTCGGCAGTCCCTGGCCCCGAATGCCCGCCAGGGCCCCGCCGATGCCCGCGAAGGGCGCCGTATGGCCCTCGTCGTCGATGGGCATCTGGACCGTCGGTCCCGTAAACGCCCGGAGCATGTCGGAGGTGATCAGGTATTCGCGCTCCAACTGGGTGCCCGCGAACATGGTGGCGTACTTCTCGGCGTCGGTGACCGGCGAGCCCAGGTCGACCGGCGGGGTGAAGTCGCCCACGCCTGAGCCCGAGCTGCCGCCCGAGTTCACGGGAGTTCCGCCCACGCCAGACTGGCCGCTGGCCGCGGACTTCACGTCCTGACCGATGGCGTTCTTGATGTCGTCGCGGATCCCGTACGCCGCGGTCCGGCGGGACACCACAGTGTCGCGGGTCACGACGCCCCGCAGAAGGTCTTGCGGGTCCAGATCCCCGTTCACGAACTGGATGTGGTCCACCGACCGCTGCGAGATGAAGTCGCCCGCGTCGCTGAAGTAGTTGGCGATGTTGGCGACGTACTCACCGGTTTCCGGGTCCTGCCCGAACTGGGCCACGCCCCAAGGTCCCCGGGGCTGGTACTGGATGACGTAGTTGTTGAAGTTGAACCGGAGGTCGCCGAGGCGCTGCCAGGTGAAGGCGAGTTCCCGGCCGGTCCGCTCGGCCAGCTCGGGGTCGAGGACCGCCCCGCGCTGCAGCTGCTCGAACTGGATGGCGGCGCAAACGTTTTCGATGTTGCCCCGCGTGATGCCCTCGGGCCCACCCGCGACCCGGTCGATGACCGAGGTCAGGTTCCGCTCTTCGGCGTAGGCCACGATGTCGTCGGCGTTGCAGGCGTTCCGGCGAACCTGGAACATGCCGCCGCCCTCGCTGGGCCGGCCGACTTCGGGGTGGTCTTCATAGAAGGCTTGGAGGTCGGGCAGCTTGCCTTCGTTTTGGGTGTAGCCCTTCAGAAAGGCCACCGTCTCGTCGAAGGGCTCGGACCACGCCTCGGCCATGTCGAGCGAGGCCTGGTGGATGTTCTCCGGCGTCGTGGGGCGCTCCCAGTACACGATCGGTTTTGGGTCCCGCTGCTCGAAGGGAATCAGCGCCCCACTTTCGTCGAAGGTCTGGTTCCAGATGTCGAAGCGGCCCGCCAGGAAGATCCGGCCCGACCGGGTCAAAAACCGCTCCTTGTCGAACGCGACCCGCATGGTCCGGAAGTTTCCGAACTTGGCGTCGTACGGGTAGCCGCGCACGAAGCAGCTTCCGGGGCTCGTGATGTCGAGACAGGGTCGCTCGTCGTTGTCGAGCAGGATCGGGTTGTCCTCGTCATCCGTGTATTCGACGTAATCGGGATAGTACAGCGACTCGTAGTCGTCGGTCGGGTCCACCCGACGGAAGGACAACCGGGTCTTCACGTTGGCCGTGCCGCATCGCGGGACCGTCTGGAACAACAGCTGCATCTGGCAGTACATGGGCGACGGCGACATGGAGTACATGTTCGTCACGTCGAAGTAGTTCTCGGTGAAGTACGGCCGGTCTGGGTTGTCCGGCTGGTCGCCTTGCACGAAGAACTGGCTGTTCGCGAATCCGCTCAAAATGCCGTTGAGCGACCCCCAGCCGAACAAGGTGGGAGTGCCCACCATGTTCTGACTCCAGTCGACCCGCATGTATCGGCGCTGGTGCCAAGGCCGGTCCGTGGTGTTCTCCGTGATCACGTTTCCGGAGACACCGGTCACCGGGTTGTAGTCCCGGATGATGTCGAAATGGCTTTCGATCGGAAAGGCCACCACGGGCGAGCCGAAGAAGTCGTTTCCTTCGTCCGTCATGCCCTCGCCGAAGGGCACGAACTCGTAGCTGCGGTAACCGATCAGGAGGTCTTCCTGAATGTCCCAACGGAGCTTGTCCATGTTGGACGCGATGCCCTCGTTGGCGCCTGATTCCGGATCCGCCTCCACGATGGTGGCGCGGAAGTACCAGATGCCCTCGAACATCTGCTTGTCGATGGCGTTGGGCTGCGTGCGATCGATCGTGCGGATCTCCCCGTCGCAGCCGAACAGACCGGTCAGGCCGCACATCGTGGCGGCGATTCCGAATCGTTTCATGGTCGTGCTCACTTCCGTTCCCCTCGTGCCTCAGCGATCCTGGAAGGTCCGGTAGAGGTCTCGGGCGAACTCGAGACGCTCCACGTGGAGGCGCCAGACGTCGAAGTTGATGTTGCTCGGGTTGCCCTCGTACCGGGCTTCGCTGTCATTGGCCTGCTCGATCATATCGCAGGGCATGCTCTGCTGGTCCTCGAGGGCGAAGTTCAGGGCTCGGTACTCCACCCCGGTCAGGCTGTCCTGGTAGCTGCAATGACAGGTCGTGTTCGGCGGTGCCGTGTCGCAACTTTCGAACGAAGCCAGGTGGGTCGGCTCGTCGTAGGCGCCCACCGCCCAGAGTTTGAGCTGCTTGCCCAGGTCCAACCGGGTGTCCCAGTCCGAAGACAAGACGGCGTGGGCCGCCAGGAAGGCTTGGTCCGGGATGTTTCGGGTGAAGCCGGGGTTGATCAGGGCCGGGTTCAGGCAGTCCGCCGACGCCTCGGGGAAGGCCTGGAACTGACCGGCCATGTCGAACATGCGGCGGGGCTCCACGTACCCCAGGTCGGGCCGGTTCGGGAACGCCGGGTCGGCGCACCAGTAGTTGCCCAGGGTTTGAATGGCCTCCGGGTAGAGGAAGAACCCGTCCAAAATGAACAGGTTTTCGTACAGCTGACGCATCTCCGGCTCAAAGAGCCGGTAGGGGCTCAGGAAGAGGTCTCGCACGTCGAACTGGTAGTTGAAGCGAAGCAGCCGCGGCCGGCTGTAGCCCAGCAAGAATACGGTGTTCAGCTTGTCGAAGAAGCTTCCGACCCAATCCCACTGGCGCTCTTCGAAGTCGCGGCTCAATCCCAGGGTGAGGGGCCGAGCTTCACCGATGGGCATGTCGATGGCGTTGACGCCCTGGTCCACCAGTTCGTCGACCGGCGCGTAGGGGTCGCATCCGCCCGTGTTCTGCCAGGACAGGTACACGGGCTGGTTCACGCCGTTGACGTTGTCCAGCGAGCAGTATCGGTTCGGTGTGGGGGTCGCCAGGATTTCGGTGGCCACGTTCATGGAGCTGAACAGCACCGCGGCCATGTCCGCCTCCAGGTCCGAACCCACGAAGCGCTCGTCGACCAGGCTCTGCAGCTGGAAGTGCTGGCTCACGTTGTCCATGAAATCGAGGAGCAGGAACGACGGGATGAAGGCCTGATTGATGCTCCAGCCCAACGGCGACAGCCGGTCCCGGCTGAAGTTGTTGAAGAAGTAGTAGTCCCGCCACATCGAGTAGTAGTTGGCGTGGATTTCGCTCAGCGAGGAGCCGTAGTCGAAGGTGGCGCAGGTCGGGGTCCGCCGGGAGAAGCCGTCCGGGCAGTACATGTAAGGAACTTCGTTCCTCGGTGGGTCCTCTGGGTCGAAGCTCACCCAACGCCGGCCGGTGAGCGCTTCGATTTCCGCTTGCTTGGAGCCGCAGTCTCCGCCGCACAGGTGGTCCGGAATGTCCCGGTAATCGTTGTACATGCGCCACTCTTCGAGCTCGCGGCCGCCCCGCAAGTTCGGGTCCACCGCGCTCGAGTCGAACACCTGCACCTGCTCTCCGTAGCCGAAACGCAGAGCCGCCTCGTCGTAGGTGCCTAGGAAATCGGCAAACAGGCCCTTGTTGCCCATGTACTCCATGACGGTGGTATGCCGCCATTCGTCGATGTTCGCCTGGACCTGCTGCTCCCGGGTTCCGTCGATGTTCTCCCAAAACCGGGGGTTGTAGTTCAGGGCATCGTAAGAGCCCTCGAAGTTGTGGGTCAGACCCACGTTGTGCCCGAGCTCGTGGAGCATCACGTGGGCGATCGTTCGGTCGACGATGATCTGGTAGCGCTCCTCCCGCGACATGTCCCGCAGGTCCAGGGCCAAGCCGGCCCACTGCGGGTCGAAGTCGGCCTCGAGGAAGCAGTAGCCCGCCGCACCCAGGTGGTTTCGGGCCTGGACCCGGCTCGGTGAGAACGGATCCATCTCTTGCAGCCAGTAGCGGAGGTTGAAGGTTTCCTTCATCTCGGGCGTCGGCGCTCCGTCGAGCTCGGGCACATAGGTGCCGTTGGTCAGGGCGGCCATCACCTCGGGGGTCAAAATGGCGTTTTCGATCTGGGTCCCTTCGATCCGGCGCAGCCGGTTGGCCACGCTGTTGCCGGTCGGATCCTTGGTGAGCCCCCGGTCCGGGCCGGCCTTCAGGGCCGAGATCCGACGGCGAAGCTCTTGCATGTTGGAGTCGCTGGGCCGGACGTTCGACATTTCGAGGGCCCGCTCCTGGGTGCGGGCGGTCTGCCGGCGGATGTCGGCACCGTAGGCGATGTCCGTGCTCGAGCAGCCTTCCTCGTCGTTGATGAAGCAGATGTAGTCCGAGATGGTGGCGGCGGCCCGTTCGTAGGTAACGGCCTTCAGGTAGGAGGTGGCGCTGATGGTCTCGCCTGTGAGGGCGTCGGCGTGCATCGGGCCGTAGCCGCCCCAGCCGGTCAGCTGCGGGTTATCGAGCCAGACCACCATGTTGTAGCGAAGGTCGCCCACCCGCTGCCACTCAAAGCCCGATTCGCCGGTGGCTGGATCGAGGGTGGCCGACTCGAGCGAGGTGCAGACCTCTTTCAGATTTCCTACCCCGATCTGCTCCTCGAGGCCGGCGACCATGGCATCCATGTCCGAGTTGTCCAGGTTGCAGATTTCGCCTTCGGCGCACACGGCTCGTTCCACTGCGTAGAACAGCTGCGGGTTTTCGACGACGGTCCCGATGATGTTGGACTCGTTGCAGTCGTTGTCTCGGATCTCGAACATGTCCCGGACCTGATCGACGGGAACGCCCTTCAGGTCGGCGACCATGCTCTTGTAGACCCGGTTGTACTCGGCGGCGACGCGGCGGGCCGTGTCGCGATAGCGAGCCGGATACTCGGTGTTCAGGTAGTAGATGATCGGCTTTTCTTCGCGCTGGGCGTACGGGAGCGGGTTGCCCTCTTCGTCTCGGCTGTTTTCCCAGATGTTGAAGATCATGGCCCGGAACGTCCGGCCCTCTTCGGTGAAGCCGTAGCCTCGGTCGTAGGTCGGGGTGGTAAATCGGAAATAGCCGAACCGATCGAAGATCGGCTCTCGCTCCACTTCGCCGGTCTCGGGGTTTTGGATCGGCTCGCCGTCTTCGCCGCGGACCACCACGGAGTCGGGATAGTAGCGGGGCACGAAGTCGGAGGGCTCGGTGATCTTCTTGAAGCTGTGCCGCATCTTGGCTTCGCCGAAGCCGCAGTTGCCGAAGCCCCAATACGAAAAGCTCGTGAACAGCAGGCACGTCCAGGTGTCCATGCCGATCATCACGTTGTCGGTGATCTCGACGTAGTCGTCGGAAAAGCGGGACGCGAACGGGTCGATCGGGTTGGTCTGCAGGTCTTGCCAGTAGCTGCCGGTGGCGATCCAGTTCATGAACGCGGGGGAGCCGAAGGCCAAAGAGCCGAAGAAGCTGTCGTCGACCAGGTTGTTGGCGAAGTCGACGCGCATGTACTCCCGCTCATACCAGGGCCGGTCGACGGTGTTCTCGACGATGCGGTTCGTCTCGCGACCGGTGAGGGTGTTGTAGTCGCGAATGATGTCGAAGTGATAGCTGATCGGCCATGCCGCCAAAATCACACCCTGATAGTCGTCGTTGCCTTCGAGCAGCAGGTCGAGGGCCGAACCCGGGATGGCGGCGTTGGCCTTGCGGGCGATCAGCAAGTCTTCTTGCACCTCGAAGACGACCCGCTCGATGAAGATGTCGCCCGCACCTTCCGTCACCACGCTTTGGACGGTCTCGGACTCCACGACGGTGCGGCGGTAGTGCCACTCGCTTTCGTCCTGGAAGATGTCCTTTCGCACGTAGCCGGGCTGTACCGTGTTGATGTCGTCCGCTCGCGGGACGTTGCATCCGGCAGTTCCCAGCGCGCCGGCGATTCCGAGCAGGCTCAAGAACCTCCCGACCGCGATCCGTTCTTTCATTGCGCGTCCTCCGTTCATCGTCGTGCCTTCGATCCGCTGACTCCCGCGTCGACCGCGGGGATTCCCGGTGGGGCCGGGGGCCGAGTCGAGTGGTAAGCGCCGACAGGCGTTACCCCTCGGGTCTGGGGCGTGGGTGTTGGGCCATTCGCAGTTCATTGACCAGTCTTTTTTCGCGACCCCTCGGGATCGCCCCCGTCTCGGCCAAACCGCTCGCCCGGGGATGCCGTGCGAACTGTCACGCCGCGATCACAGCGCCAGATATTCAACTTCCGTACCGGAACGACGAGAGGGCACAGACGAAGTGGAAACGGGCTTTCCGGGAGAACATCCCTGGAAATGAAGGCGCAGACCCGGGTGTTTGAACCTGTTACATTGTTGACAGAGATGAGGGTTTATCCCGCAATCTGTGCGGGGACCTGGAGCCTGCTTGCGGCCGCTTGCTCGCCCGGATCCGAGGTCGTACCCCGGGCGGAGCGGCTGCTCCTCGGACCGGACCGCCCACCGGCGTCCGAGACCGCCGAAGCGGGCTGCGCCGCGGTCTTTCGCTCCCCCTCCGGCCTCGACACCGTCCGGCTGCGACGGGTCGAACTGGGCGATCGTCCCGGCACGGTGCTGATCCGAGCCCAGGAACCCGTGCGCACCGGTTTGGAGCTGCACGGGGAGATTCGGGGTCTTGCGGATCGAGTCGGACCGGCCCGCGCGCCCCTGACCCCGGAGGTGTCGCTGAACCTGTCGGCCCGTGCCTGGCCGCAAGTCGCCACCCTTCGGCTCGAGGTCCACGGCCCGCAGGGCCGCTGGGTGCCCGAAAGCGAGCCGGCGGCCATCTGGGACGGCGGAACGGTGGCCGGGGTCTGGCGCACGGCGGGCCCCCCGGAAGTTCCCTGGCTGGAGGTTCCCCGGTGGGTCGGTCCCCGACCTGCGGCGGACGGCCGCCTGTCGGAGCCCGGTTGGGCCCGGGCCGCCCGGGCCGTGCTCGTGACCACCTTGGAGGGCTCCGCGGTGCCCCCCGAACGGCGAACCATCTTGCACCTGGCCTGGGACGGAAAGGCCCTCATGGTGGCGTTCGAAGCGTCCGACCCCGACGTGACCCGTCGATATCGGCGCCGGGACGACCCGATTTACCAGCACGAAGCGGTGGAGTTGTTTCTGATGCCCCGATCCGCCGGTGCCGCCCCCGCCCCGTACCTGGAGATGCAGGCCTCCCCGGCCGGCGTGATCTTCGACGCGTCCTTCACGGGGCCCCGGCAGGGCTTTCGCACCGCTTGGAACGGCCGGCAGCGGGTGGGCACGACCGTGGACGGCACCTTGGGCGGCCCGGTCGATCGAGACCGAGGTTGGATCAGCGAATGGGTCGTGCCCTGGGACGGACTGGCGTGGGTGACCAAAGCCCCGGATCCAGGGGACGTCTGGCGGGGCAACGCATTCCGGATCGACGCCAGCCGCGAAAGAGCGGGGAGCTACCAGGCGTGGTCTCCCCCGCGGGTCGGCGACTTCCACCGGGTGGAGCGTTTTGGCTGGCTCCGCTTCGCGCCCTGATCCAGACCGACGTCATGGATCGAAGCCTTGCCCAACGGGTGGGCGCGGCGGCCGTCGGCATGGCGCTGGCCGCCTGCACCCCCACGGCCAAGCCCGTGCAGGAGATCGTGTCCGATCTGGACACCTACGTCGGCGAGAAGGTGGTGGTGACCACCAAGCTTCGCTCGGGCGCCCGGTGTCGGGTCGACGCTGGCGGTGAATTCAAGGCCTACTGCCGAGACTGCCAGTACTGCAAAGGACCGTTGGTGGTGGATACGGGAAAGGCCCTGCCGACCGACGTGGCCGATTGGCCCCTGGTCTTGGGCGGAACCCACGGAGGTCAGCCGATCCGGTGCGAGGGGCCCTTGAACGGAGTTCGCTGCCGCCCCTTCGATCTGGACCGCACCTATGTGATCCGGGGGAGCATCGAGGCCACCGCGCCGCCGAAGCTGCTGGTCAGCGACTTTTGGGAAGCGCGCTGAGCCGTCCCTCGCGGCTGCGTCACTTCGGCGGGGCCGCCTCCCGGTAGGCCGCTTCCAACAGGCGGCGAACCTCCAAGTCCAGGTCGCCTTCGTCCCGCAGGTGGACCGACCGCGTTTCGGGGCCCACCGGCTGCAATCGCCGCCCGGGGTCGAACAAGCTGGAGCCGGCCGGAAAAAAGAGCACGACCCCGGGATCGGCCGCCCGAAGCCGCACGAACACCCGGCCCCCCCGCGCGCCGTCCAAGCGGCGGCTGCGCAAGCTGGTCTGCACGTCGGCCCCGAGTCCCTCCCAGAGGTCTTTCATTCGGAGCACCAGGCGACGGCCCTCGGTCCGAAACTCTTCCAAGAAGGCGCCGAAGTCCGGATGCACGGGCGTGGGTCTCCTCGCCGAGGGCAAGGGGCCGAGCCCCCGTTGCCGTCACTTGTTGCCGCGCTTCAACTCCTGAAGCACCAACTTGGCCACTTCTTTCAGGGTGTCGAACACGCCGATCCCGCGGGTGGCAGTCGCTTCGAATTCGGAGCGCCGCAGCGGATTCAACAGCTGCGAAAGCTCTTCGATGGAAGCCGCGTTCGGCAGATCCCGCTTGTTGTACTGCATGACCAGCGGAATCTTCTCGAGGTCGTAGGCCTGCTCTTTGAGGTTTTCGCGGAGGTTTTCCAGAGACTCCTGGTTCGCTTCCATCCGCTCGACCTGGCTGTCGGCGACGAACACCACGCCGTCCACGCCCTTCAGGATCAACTTTCGCGACGCGTTGTAGAACACCTGTCCGGGGACGGTATACAGGTGAAATCGGGTGCGAAAGCCTCGAATTTCTCCGAGCGAAAGCGGAAGAAAGTCGAAGAACAGCGTCCGCTCCGTTTCGGTGGCCAACGAGATCATTTTACCCTTTGCCTGGGGGCTGGTTTTCTCGTAAATATATTGAAGATTGGTCGTCTTACCGCAAAGACCTGGACCGTAGTAAACGATCTTGCAGTTGATCTCTCGAGAGGAATAGTTGATGAACGGCACGTCCGGCCACCTCAGACCGAGAAAAGTTTGTCGATGTCGTCGTCGGTGATTTCGGCGAAGGGCGTTTCGGGCCCTCGGCTCTGGCTGCGCTCCTGAAGACTCTCGAAGACCTTGGCCAGCTCCTCCGAGCCTTTTTTGACCCGAAGTCGCACCAGACCCAGGCTGGACCTACTGTCGAAGATCACGACCAGGATCAACCGTCCCGCCACCACGGTGATGTGCAAGTTGTCCCGCTCGCCCTCGTGAAAGAGGGTCGAGAACTCTTTTTCACCCATCAGTTTGGCGAGCCCGCCGGTGGCGGCGATCTCGCCAGCCACCAGCGACGCCAGCGAGGTGCCGTCGAGCTTGTCTGCTTCTCCGGTGGACGCGATGAGCTGGCCGTTCTTGTCGATCACGAACACGACGCGAGCGTTCGCGTCACGGCACAACCTCTCGCAGACCGCAGTGATGCGACGATACTCCTCGTCGTACATCACCATCTGCGAAACCATCCAGTCAGCCCTCCCAGCCCGACGTCCTCGTTGAAAAGCGCGAGCAGCGCGGACTGTAGCACGGGCCGGGCGCGGCGCAAGATCGGGGGCCCGGGTCAGGAGCGAGGCGCCCGGATCGGCACATCGACCACGAGCGGTCCCCCTTCGGGCGCGCGAAACTCGACCCGACGGATCACGTCGACGAGGCATGCTTCCAGGGTCTCGATCCCCGAAACCGCCCGCTCCACGATGGTCGCCTCCGGGTGCCCGCCGCCGGCCGGAACCGTGACCTCCACCAGGTAGTCCGCCCGGTCGACCGGCTGCAGATTCATCCGCTCCCGGGCATAGCACCGGCCGAACGCCACCCGCTCTCGGCCGAGGCGCCGGCCGACGTCTTCGGCCGTCGAGGACCGGGACGGATCGGAACCCGGATCCGGGCCGGGCGCCGGACCGCTCCGGCAAGCCGCCCCGAGCCCAACCGCCAACATCCACCGGGCCAAAAAAGTCATGGTCTCACCGAACCTACCCCAGGCCGCCTTCCGCCCGGGAGGTCCCGGGAGCCCTGCCCGCGAAAGGGCTTGGAGGTGGCGGGTCCATCGGCCACAACCGGCCCCGGTGGACCGGGAGGCCCTGATCCGGTGGTTCGAGACCCACCGGCGCGACCTGCCCTGGCGGCGGACCTCCGACCCATACGCCAAGTGGGTGGCCGAGGTCATGCTTCAGCAGACCCGGGTCGACACGGTGGTGCCGTACTACGAGCGGTTCTTGGCCCGCTTTCCCACGGTTCGGGACTTGGCGGACGCCGAACCCGACAGCGTCCGGGCCCTGTGGTCGGGCCTGGGCTACTACCGGCGTGCGCAGCTGATGCTGGCGGCCGCCCAACGGATCGTGCAACAGCACGGAGGGAGACTTCCGCCCGACGCTGGCGCCCTTCGCGCCCTCCCCGGATTCGGACCTTACATGACCGGCGCCGTGGGCAGCATGGCGTTCGACCTGCCCTTGCCCGCGGTCGACGGCAACGTAACCCGGGTGCTCAGTCGACTGCACGCCATCGAGGGTCCGACCGACACGGCCGGCCACCGCCGACAGGTGCAGCAGCGGGCGGCCGAATGGGCCGCGGAACGCCCTGCCGCGGTCAACGAGGCCCTGATCGAGCTCGGTGCCACCGTCTGCACCCCGCGCACCCCTCGCTGCCCGGCCTGTCCTCTGCAGCGAGCTTGCGCTGGGCGGGACCGGGCCCATGAACTCCCTCCGCCCAAGCGCCGGGCGGCGCCCAAGACTTGGACCGGGCACGGCTTGGTGGTCCGGCAGGCGGACGGTCCCGGGATCTGGCTGGAGCAGCGGGGGCGGGAGGGCCTGTTTCGAGAACTGTGGTGCGTGCCCCTGGTGGCCGACGCGACGCCGCCAGCGGGCTCGGCGTGGATCGAGACGGTCTGGCCGGGACTGGGACGCGCCGAGGTGCGCGGGCGGGTGGTCCACGTGCTCA
This sequence comes from Myxococcales bacterium LLY-WYZ-16_1, assembly GCA_031800475.1. Lineage (GTDB taxonomy): Bacteria > Myxococcota > Kuafuiibacteriia > Kuafuiibacteriales > Kuafuiibacteriaceae > Kuafuiihalomonas > Kuafuiihalomonas phototrophica. The sequence continues at coordinate 16,635 of DAPKRQ010000356.1, read as the reverse complement.
CCCACCGCCGGCTCGAGCTGACGGTCTGGTTCGCTCGGGCCGCCCGCGACGGGACCCGGCCGGCCGCCGGCCGCTGGGTCGATCCGCGAGAACTCGACCGCTGGGGCACCCCGGCGCTCGTGCACAAGATCTTGAAAGTCGCCTTGCCCCCCCTGTTTCGATGAGCCCCGGACCCGGGTTTTGCCGAGACCGGTTCTGGGGCATACCGGAATCCATGGGCGCCGCGGTGGGCGACTACACCCTGGTCCGAAAGCTGGGGACCGGCCCACACGGTGAAGCGTGGCTCGCCCAAGCCCCCGATGGAAGACGGGTTCGTCTCAAACGCTCGCGCCCGACCGCAGGGGCGGTGCAGGCCTTCGAGCGCCTGACCGACGCTTGGACCCGGTTCGGACGGCGCCGGCCCTCCGGCCTCGAGGTCCCGGTAGCGACCGTGCTTCCCGATCCATCCAATCGATTCGCGGTGGTCACCGAATGGTCCGAGGCGCCCCCAGCGAAGGACCTGTTCGGTCGAGATCCGCTGAAACGTCTGGAGCAGGGCTTCGAGCTCGGGCTTTCGCTCGGGCGCTGCCTCTCCACCCTGCACGCAGCGGGAGGTGCCCACGGTTCGATCCGTCCCTCCAATGTGTTGTGGGATGGAAAGTCCGTGCAGCTCGTCGACTTCTTCTGGGCGCAGGCGGGATGGGACCATGACGACCCGTACGTCGCCCCCGAAGTGGCGTACGAAGAGCGACCGACCCCCGAAGCGGATCAGTGGGCCTGGGCCCGGTTGGTGGTGGGGCTGCTGGAGGGTACGGCCGCCGACCCGAGCCGATTTTTGGAGCAGGCTCGACACCCCGACCCCCACCAACGTTTCGTCGACATGGCCGCGGGGGTTCGAGCCCTCGAGGCCGCTCGCCGAGCCCTGCGCACCGACGACGTGGAAAGGGCCCAAACCGAGGACCTTCAAGGGGCCTCCGCCGACCCGACCCTGGCGGTGCCGCCGCCCCGGCCCGTTCCTGCCCGGTTCGCGGACGGAACGGAGGAGCGGACCGAATCGTTGGGCCCAGACTCCGCACGCGACGAACCGGAGGACCCGTCGTCACCGACCGAAGCCCTGGACGCCCGGGTGGTCGAAGCCCGAAAGGCCGCCGCCCGGCGCCGAGCGAACCGCCGCTCCGCCCGGTCCCGGACGCACTCGGCTTCTGCCGACCCGACGACTCAGCTGCCCCACATGACCGCCGAAGGACGGGCCCGAAGCGTGGCGGTCATTTTGTGGTCCGCGGCCGTCGGCCTGTTGGTGGCCGCAGCGATCATCTACCTGTTTTGGGAAGGCCGAAGCTGAACCAGCGGCTCAGTCTTCCGCCAGCAAGGCGTCCACGGTCTGTTGGTCCGCACCCGGAAACTCGTAATCGTCGAGCTCCGTCGGATGGACCCAACGCACGTCGTGGACCCCGAGGGCGCGAATGTCCTCGGGCGGCGTGAGCAACCGACACCGGTACACCCGAAAGTCGATGACGTAGGCGTTGTATTCATGGGTCACGGCCACCGAGGGCTCTTCGACCCGAACCTCGATGGCCATCTCTTCCCGCAGTTCCCGGGCCAGTGCCTCTTCGTCGGTTTCGCCCTCTTCCACCCGTCCGCCCGGAAACTCCCAAAGAAGGGGCAGCGAGCTGGTCGGTTTGCGCTGCGTGATGAGGTAGCGTCCGTTGCGCTCGATCTGCGCGGCCACGACCCGAATCTTGCTTTTGGTCATGAAGCGTCTCCGTACAGGTGCTCCAAAGCCATGCGCAGCCCCCGCACCGCATGGCATCCATCGCCGATCAGGTCGTAGTAGGTCTGGGCCGCGCGCACCTTCAAGGTGTCCTGATTGCCGTAGGCTTCACCCAACGCGTACACGGTCTCGACCAGATCGTGAGCCAGGTATTTCAAAAGACGGCGAGTGTCGGCGTCGAGCTCGAACAGCTCCCATTGCACGGCCAACCCGAAGGTCTCGAGCACGTGGCCGAAGAACTTCAGCTTTTGCACCTGCAGGAGAAGCTCGGCTCGTGGTTTCGCTCGAATGACCCGCTCGTAGATCACGCGTTCGGCTTCGTACCGAAACAGCACGAGGTCGAGCTGCTCTCGGATACCGTTGAGAATCTTCGGGTCCTGCACGCGAGACGCACCGCGGGCCACCGCCTGGACGAAGTGAAGGCCCCCGCAGGTGTGGGCGTAAATGCCCTGTTTTCGCTTTTGAAGCTGGTCGGGCCGCCCCCGCCGGTGGGGTTTTCGCAAGAACGCCTGCAGCCGCTCGAGGGCGTCGAGGGAACCGGCCACCAAGGTGGCATGCGGGACCCGAAAACCCTCGCCTCCGATCTCGTCCGTCGGCGCGTGGCTTTCGAATAAAGCCTGTAGGGTCCAGGCCTGACGGGCCCAGGCGTGGGCGTCGGCGGGGCGTTCGAAACGGGCTTCGGCCGCGGCCACCATCTCGGCCACCGTGAAGGTGCGGTCTTGGACCTCGAAGGTGCGGTCCAGCGAGACCCCGGCCCCGAGCAAGGTGTGGAGCACCAGGTTTTCGTGGGGTGAAAGGGGCCGATTGTCGGGGGTTCGTGCCCCAAAGCGGGGTCCGTCGGCCCCGGCCGGAAGACGGGCGTATTCCATCACCACCTCGACCGCCGGCCGGCCGTTGGCAGCCTTCAGGTCCGGGCCGAATGCGGTGATCCCGTGGAGCAGCGCCCAGGGGTTTTCGGGGTCGGTGGCGCCCTTCTTCACCAGGACCGACAGATCGCGCAGGGCGTTTTTCACCTCCCGGGCCGAGGCGGCCTCGTACGGAATGGAGGGTGGCGGCCACACCGGCGAAGCCGGCCCCTCGGGGTCGGTCGGGGTCCCGGCCGGGGACCGTTGTGGCTTCGAGGCCGAAGCCCGGCCTTTTTCGGCCGAGTCCGCCTCGGCCGACCCGCGCGCTCCGTCCCGATCCCCCTCGGAGGTGCAGGCGGTGAGCGCCAACCCGAGCGCCAAAACCCACCGGAACATCCGCCCGAACATCGGACCTTCGTACGCTCCCGACAAACGAAATGTGGACCGGACGGGCGGCTCAGGCATCACTTGACCGACCGAGCGGGCATGAATAGCAACCCGAGCAGGGCCTTTAGCTCAGTCGGTAGAGCAGGGGATTTTTAATCCCAAGGTCGAGGGTTCGAGCCCCTCAGGGCCCATCGACCCTCGATCCCTGAGGCTGGCGCGGCAGCTCGAGCCGAAATCGCGCGCCTCGAGACGGGCCGGCTCCGTCGAACAGACACCGCAGGCTGCCCCCGTGAGCCTCTGCCACCTGCCGCGCCAGAGCCAGCCCGAGACCGGTACCGCCGGGCTTGCCCAGGGTCGCGAAGGCCTCGAACAGCCGAGGCCGGATCGCCTCCGGAATGCCGGGGCCGTCGTCTTCGACCTCGGCGCGCCAACCGCCTTCGTCTTCGTCGAACCGAATGCGAAAACAACCGCTGCGGCCCAGGACGTCCCGGCTGTTTCGGGCCAGGTTCTCGAACAGACGCCGAAGCCGGGTCCGGTCGAGCCGCGCTTGGCCCCGCAACGTCCCCTCCACCTCCACCCGAACCTGGGTGTTCGAAAACACCTCGCGCACCGCCGCGTACACTTCGTCCCGAAACTCCACGAGTTCGACCGGACGAAGCCGAAGATCGGGTTCGCCTCGAACGAAGGACAGCAGCTCCCGACACATTTCGTCGATCCGATCGACCTGCCGGCGAAGGCGTTCCGACGCCGCGTGCTGGGGTAGCGTCGAGTCTTCGAGCTGGGTGGCTACGCCCTGGATCAGGGTGAGGGGATTTCGGAGGTCGTGCACCACTGCCGTCAGAGCCTGACCGGCGGCGGCCCATCGTTCATCTCGGATCCGGCGCTCCCGCTCCGCTTCAACCGATAGGGCTCGACCGATGCGGGCGGCCACGGTGGACAGGGTGGACAGGTCGCGGTCGTCGAAGGGGACGCTTTCGAGTGGGTCCACCAGCTCCAGCACGCCGCGGAGTCGACCCTCGTCGTCCTGGATCGGGACCAGCAGCTGGGATCGCACCTGCTGGCCCAGACGCCGCACCGCCTTTTCCGGCCGGCCGATGAAGGTGGTGCGGTCCCGAAACGCCGCTTCGGCGGGGCCTGGATGACGCAGGCGCCGAAGCGAGGGCGAGGACGCGGCAGCCACCCGCAGGCTATCCTCTTCGGCGCTCCACACCACACCGGCACGAACCGCCAGTCCCTCCACCGCCGTTCGGATCAAACGATCGAGCATCGTCCGGGAGGGCTCGCCGTCGCCCAGGATCTTTTCGACCTCGAAGAGCAGGCGCAGCTCTCGATGGGCCCTCGAAAGCTCCCGGCTGCGGTCGAGGACCCTCTGGTACAGCTCGGATGCGTCGAGCAACACACCGATCTGCCCGGCGATGGCCTCGAGCAGCGCCTCGTCTCCCTCTCGAAATGGAGCTCGGCCGTTCAGGACCTGCAGCACCGCCCGCAACGTTCCATCGGTCCCCAGCACCGGCGCCGCCAGCACCCCTCGGGTCCGGTACCCCGATTCGTGATCGGTCGACGGATCGAAGCGATCATCCCGATAGGCGTCGTCGACGCGAAGGGTTCGGCGGTGGGCGGCGACCCACCCCGCCAGTCCCTGGCCGAAGGGCAGCCGGATCGTGCGGGGCCAGCCCTCGAGCACCTTGGACCAAAGCTCTTCCCGATCCAGATCCGCGAGATAGAGGGTGGATCGCTCGGCCTCCAGGATCCGTCCGGTCTCCTGGATCAGCCGGGGCAGCAGGTCGTCCAGCTCGAGCCCGGAGCCCAGGGCCCGCCCGATGGCTTTCATGCCCTCGACCTGGCGCCGGCAGCGCTCGAAAGCCGGCCCCGCGCTCTTCATGCCCGGCCATTCACGCGCGACCCGACCACCTGGGTCAATGGGCCTCGTCCCAGGTCCGACCCACGTGGGCCTCGGCCACCAGCGGCACGTCGAGGGGCATGACCCGCTCCATCTGAGCCTTCACTTCTTCCGCCACCTGGGCGGCCTCGTCTTTCGGCGCTTCGACCAACAGCTCGTCGTGGACTTGAAGAAGCAGTCGAGCGTCTGGAAAACGGTCCCGCAGCAGCGCATCGACCCGAAGCATGGCCAGCTTGATCAGGTCCGCCGCGCTGCCCTGGATCGGGGTGTTCGTCGCCACCCGCTCCGCGGCGCTGCGGGCCGCCCGGTTCTTCACGTCGAGGTCGGGCACCAGCCGCCGGCGGCCCAGGATCGTGCGCACCTCTTTGGTCTTGCGGGCTTCTTCCAAGGTTTCGTCGATGTATCGCTTCACGCCGGGCTGGCGCTCGAAATAGTCCTGCACGAACTTCGACGCCACCTTCCGCGGAATCTTCAGTTCCCTCGACAGCCGGACGGGCCCCATACCGTAGAGCACACCGAAGTTCACGGCCTTGGCCTGGGAGCGCATTTGTCGGGTGACCTCTTCCGGGTCCACCTCGAACAGCACCGACGCCGTCCGGGTGTGGACGTCTGCGTGGTCCATGAAGGCTTGCACCAGCACCTCGTCCTTGCACAGATGAGCCAACACTCTCAGCTCAACTTGAGAATAGTCCACCGAAACGAATTCAAAACCCTCTTCGGCCACGAACACGGTCCTCAGCTGTCGCCCCAGCTCGGAGCGAATCGGTATGTTCTGAAGATTCGGCTCGTTCGAAGAAAGACGACCCGTGGCGGCCATCGCTTGGTTGAACACCGTGTGGACCCGCCCGGTCTCGGGATTCACCAGCTTCGGCAACGCGTCCACGTAGGTCGACTTCAGCTTTTCCACCTGCCGGTAGTCCACGATGGTCTGGGGCAGCGGATGGGCGTCGGCCAAGGCCTCCAGCACCGAGTGGTCGGTGGAGGGGCGGCCGGTGGGCGTCCGCTTCACGATCTTGAGCTCCAGATCCTCGAACAGGATCTTCTCGAGCTGTTTCGGGGAGCCGATGTTGAAGGGAGTGCCCGCCGCCTCGTAGCAGGCGGCTTCCAGCCGCTCGAGCTCGGCCTCGAAGTCCGCCGCCATGGCGGCGAGCCGATCCACGTCGATGCGGATCCCGTGGCGTTCCATGCTCTCGAGCACCGGGATCAGGGGCATCTCCAAGTCTTCGAGGACACTCCACACCCCCGCCTGCTTTAGGAGCGGCGGCAGGACTTCCCGGGCATGAAAGGCCACGTCCAGGGCCTGCCCGGCCAAAGCGGCGGCGCGGTCCGGTTCGAGGTCGCCGAAACTCCTTCGCTTGCGGCCCGACTTCAGCGCATCGGCCCGCCGGGCGATCGACGTGCCGAAGTGGTGTCGGGCCAGCCCCTCGGCGTCGGCTTGCGGATGGTCGGGGTCCAGCAGGTAGCCGGCCAGGGTCGCGTCGAACTCGAGCCCGTCCACCTCGATGCCTCGACTGCGCAGGGCGCCGAGCACCAGCTTGAGGTTGCCGCCGACCTTGGCGACAGAGGGAGCCTCGAACACCGGCCGCAGGGCTTCGAGCACCCGGTCGGGGTCGAGCCCCCCCTTCGCGGGCGCCAAGGGCACGTGGTGTCCATGGCCGGCGTCGAGCATGAGCGTTATCCCCAGCAGGCTCCCGTCCAAGGCCCGGAGCGGCTCGAGCTCCACGGAAACGCCGATCCGCGCCCGCCCCGCCGCCTCCTCGACCAAAGCGTCCAGTTCGGCCTCGCTGCCCACCGCCCGGTGGCCTTCGGTGGCGAATTCGCGCTGGGGCTCGACCTCGGTCGGCGCCGGCGCCTCCCCATTCGATTCCCAGCGTCCCAAGAGCCGGTCGAATTCGAGCCGCCGGTACAAGGCCACGATCCGGTCGCGGTCGGGACCGGGATACGCCAGGGCGTCCAGACTCTCCAGCCCGAGGTCCACGTCGTCCTTCAGCGTCACCAAGGTCTGGGACAATCGGGCGTCTTCGGAAGACTCGGCCAAGGTCTTGCCGGTCTTGCCCTTGACGTCGCCCTGCCGCGCGGCGGCCAGCACCCCTTCCAAGTCGCCGTGGGACGCCAGGAGCTTGGCCGCGGTCTTGAGTCCGACGCCCTTCACGCCCGGCACGTCGTCCGTGCTGTCACCAGCCAGCGCCAGCGCGTCTCGGACCTGCTCGGGCGGAACGCCCAGCTTCCGCTCGACACCGGCCCGGTCGAAGGTCTCGCCCCGCATGGGCTCGTAAAAGCCCACGCCGGGCTGGACCAGCTGCATCAGGTCCTTGTCTCCGCTGATCAGGCGCACGTCGAAGCCCTCCTGGAGGGCCTGCCGAACCAGGGTGGCCACCACGTCGTCGGCCTCCACCCCGGGCACCGCGAACCGCCGAATCCGAAAGGCGTCGACCACTGCCTCGATCTCGGGGATCTGGATGGACAGGTCCTCCGGGGGCGGCGGTCGAGAGGACTTGTACGCCGGATGCAGGTCGTGCCGGAAGGTCGGTCCGTCGGCGTCGAAGACCAGGGCCATGTGGCTGGGCCGCTCCTGGTCCATGACCTTTTGCAACATGTTGGCGAAGCCGTAGACCGCGTTGGTCGGATCTCCTGCGGAGTTGGTCAGGGACCGGATCGCCCAGTAGGCGCGGAAGATGTAGCCCGATCCGTCGACGATGTGGAGCGTGGGCATGCGGGACTTTGGCATCAGGTTTGCGCGACGGTCCAGCTCGAGTAGAGTTCGAAACCGGATGCGAGAGGCCGGCCCCCCGAATTTCGGCCCGTACGTGCTGCTGGAGCGCATCGGCGACGGCGGCATGGCCGAGATATTCTTGGCCACGCGACGGGGCTACTCCGGCTTCGAAAAGAAGATCGCACTCAAAAGAATCCTGCCCCGCTACAGCGGGAAGAAGACCTTCGCCAAGATGTTGATCCACGAAGCCAAGCTGGCGGCCGGGCTTCAACACTTCAACATCGTCCAGGTCTTGGACTTGGGCTCCATCGAAGGCCAGGTGTATCTGGCGATGGAGTACGTCCGCGGCCGGGACCTGGCCGCGGTGCTGTCCCGAGCCTACCGCCGCAAGGAACGGATCCCGGTACCGGTCACCTTGTGCATCGCCACCGAGTTCTTGACCGGTTTGGACTACGCCCATCGAAAGCGAGACGACGGCGGTCTTCCGCTCGGCATCATCCACCGGGACGTCTCTCCGCAAAACATCATGATCTCCTACGAGGGCGAGGTGAAACTCACCGACTTCGGCATCGCCCGGATCATCTCGGAAAAGGCCGAGCTGGAGCTACCGGGAACGCTCCACGGCAAGTTCGGATACATGTCGCCAGAGCAGGTGAGCGGCCGGAGCATCGACCAGCGGTCGGACATCTTCAGCGCGGGGGTGGTGGTGTGGGAGATGCTGACCGGTCAACGGCTGTTCCGGGCAAAGACGACGGAAGACACGGTGCAGGCCGTGATCCGAAAGCCGGTGCCCCGCCCTTCCGAGCTGAATCCGGACGTGCCCGAGGCGGTGGATGCGGCGGTCATGAAGGCCCTCGAGCGGGACCGAGACCGGCGCTTTCAGACGGTGGGGGCGCTGCTCGGCGCTCTGACCCGCGCCCAAGCCGCCCTCGACAAACGGGCCGTGCCCCGGGACGTGGCGGTGTACATGCGCCGGCACTTCCGCTCGAGCCGACCGCCTGCCGAAGCGATGGACCGCCGGGAGGCAGCGGCCGGGCGCCGCACCCTGGGTCGGGTCATGCGGGATCAGGGAACGCTGTCCACCGACGACCTGGATGTGGCCTTGGCCGAGCAGCGGGCCGCCGGGGGCCGACTGGGCGAGGTCCTGGTGCAGCTCGGGCTGGCGTCGGAAACCGAGGTGGGCCGAGCCCTGGCAGAGCAGCACGCCCTTCCTTGGGTCGACGAGACCGAAGCCCGCAGCCTGAATCCACCGGCGGACTTGGCCCGATTCCCGCGCGAGGCGGCCGAGCAGCTGGGGGTGGTGCCGGTGGCGTTTCATCCGTCCGGGACCGTGCAGGTGCTGACGCACGCGCCGCCGGAATCCCTGCTCGACGTGCAGGTCGCCCTGGGCGTGGAGGGAATCGAGCCGATCCTGACCACCCGAAGCGGGATCGATGGACTGATCGACACGTGGTACGGCACGGCGCCCGGCCAAAGCCCTTCCGCCCCGCGGGTCCTCTTGGCCGACGCGGAGCCCGACAAGCTCGAAGAACTGCGAGCTCGGCTCGAAGACGAGACCTTCGAAGTGTGGATCGCCACCGACGGCCGACAGGCACGACGGATCTTGGACGAAGCGCCGGTGCAGGCGGCGGTGCTGGACGCATCCCTGCCGCGGATCGACGGGCTGAACGTATTGCTCGACATCAAGGGACGGACCCCCGACGTGCCGGTCTTCATCACTTCTCGGCGAGACGACCCGGAGCACGCCTCTCGGGCCTTGGAGCTCGGCGCGGAAGACTACCTGACCAAGCCCTTGGCGGTGGGACCGGTGGTCTCCAAGATCCGCAAGGCCCTCGCTCGGACCGGGGTGTCTCAGGCTCCCAGTTCCGGAGCCGGTCCCGACGGGGTGGCGGGAAACCTGCTGTCCATGAGCCTGGTGGACCTGGTGCAAAGCCTCGAGATCGCCGCCAAAAACGCCGTGATCGAGCTGCAATACGAAGACGGCCGACAGGGGCAGGTGGTGCTCCGCCAAGGGCGGATCGTGCGGTGTGAGCCCGATCAGGGAGACCCGGACGAAGCCTTTTTCGAACTGGCCCGGCCCGGCCCGGGGCGATTCCGGGTGGATTACGGACCGGTGGCCCACTGGGCATCGAACATCTCCGCCCCAAACACATTCTTGATGATGGAGGCCATGCGGCGCTGGGACGAGGACCAAAGCCGCCAGGCCGCCCACCTGGCTCACGACCTGACGCTGGACTGACAGGTCTGCTGCAAACGGCTCGAGCGGGAAGCCTCAAAGCACGTCCCAAGCCATGGAACCGGGATCCACCGGGAACTCTCCGGGCGGCAACGCGGCCACGATCCGGACGTCCTCGCGAGAAAGATCCTTGATCGCAGTTCGCCGTACCACCTCCCCCCGTGCATCCTTCACGATGCGCACCCAGGGACGATCGTGCAGCGATGGATCCGCCGGGGAGTGATACACGACCGCGGTCTCTCCGTTACTGAGTCGAACGCCCGTGCCCAGCGGATACACGCCGACCAGGTTGGTCAACAGGCGCACGATGCGCGGATCGAAGCGCGTTCCAGCTTCTTTCGAAAGGATTTTAAGCGCCTCGTCTGCCGCGTACCCGTCTCGCCAAGGTCTTCGGGTGGTCAGGGCGTCGAAGGCGTCTGCCACCGCCACGATCCGGGAGTACGGGTGGAGTGACTCGCTTTCGCCGGTTCGAGGATCCCGGAATGCCAAGTGGTGCTCGTACGCCACGATCACCCGGCGCATCATGCTGTCGGTGATCCGATGCCCCCGGAACAGTCCGCGGATCTGCTGGACCATGGCGGTCTGAACTTCGGACTTTTCACGGTCGGAAAGCTCCCGCTCTCGGTCGATCAGCTCTGCAGGCAGCAGAGCGAAGCCGATATCGGCGAACAAGCCGCTCATCCCCAGATCGACGAGACGAACCCGGTCCACTCCGAGCGCCCGTCCCATGACCAAGGACAGCATGCAGGTATTCGCGGCGTGCGAATAGGCGTAGTAATCGGGCTGTTTGATGGCGCTGAGCTTCAGTAGAAAGTTGATGCGGTCGGTGCCGATGTCGACCAGATCTTGAACGACCCGGGTCAGATTCAGCCGAGACGAACGGGCGTCCTCGCCGGCCCGAAGGGCCTCGACCCAGTCTCGGACCGCCACCACCGCCTTCGCATAGCTTTGAAGCGCGAAGGTTTTGCGATCGACTCTGACTTCTTCATGGGATTCGTCCCCGACCTCCGCAAAGGACTTCGGATCGAGGAGCTCCATGGCCAGCGAACGAAACTCGAGCAGGTTGCTCTTGAGCTGTGCGATCTCTTCATCGGAATCGACCGGTCGACTGAGGGTATGCAGGAAGTCCTTCAGGGCCAATGCGTCCACGGGCCGACTGAACGCGAGACCCCCGAGCTGCCGGGCCACGAATTCGGCATGTAGGGCATCGACTTGCTCTTTCAGGGAGGCATCCATTCGCACCCGAAAATCGTTCACGTAGGCCACACCGTCGACGAGCTGCAGCTGCAAGCGCCCGTCGAGGGACGCCCAGAGGGTGTTGATCGTGTCCCGCAGGTTTTCGGTCGCGACCAAGAGCGCCCGATTGTTGGCGTCGTGCACCCGGAACGTGCGCACCACCATGTACAGCTGCATCAGCAGCGTCCGGGCCTGCGCCTGCACTTTGGGAGGAATGGCGGCGCTCACGAGGACGCCTCGCCGTCGGGCATGTCTTCGGTCAGCACCAGGTCCTCGGTGAGCTCGAGCGCAGGCATGGTCTCGGATGAAGACGCGGTTTGATGGAATGCGGTACCGGTGGGCGTGGGACGCACGTGGGGAGACACGGGGTGCTCGGCGTCGGCAGACGGGCGCTCCAAGCTGAATGGGGGCAGTTCCCCAGGTCGTCGCACTGCCGGAACTTCGCCGCTGGGGTCCGGCAGGTCCGTCGAAGCCGACGACTCCCCCCCTGCATCCGCGTCCTTGAAGCGTTCGAGCGCCCTCCGGCAAGCCTCTCGCACCTTGGGAACCAGCGATCGCTGCCCGCGCTGCAGCGCCAGCAAAGCCGCCTCCGTCTTGACCTGGGCCAGTCCCGCCACAGCCGCCATCGGGATCTCGGTGCTTCGAAACGAGCTGAGCAGCCCCGAAGGCAGAAGCTCGCTCAGCACCGGTACCGCCTCGGCGCCCATCAAGGCCGCGTACGCGGTGGTCCACAGCCGCTGCTCCTTCGGGTCCAGGTCGGTGAGCACATCCGGCTGAAGACGGCGCTCCATCGGCTCTCGACAGACGGCGGACCGGCGGGCCACCGCCACCCGCACCGCCGTTCGACGGACCTCCGCGTCTTCGTCGTCGAAGCGGGCCACCAGCAGGTGGTCGGCCAGACCGGGTCCGTAATTGCGCAGCATCTTGACCGCTTGCTCCCGCACCCGAGGGTGTCCGTGGTGAAGGCCGCCATTCACCATGGCGCTCACCCCATCAGCCGGCAAAGACTCGGCCAACTGCAGCAGATCCCGCGCCACGAACCACTCGGCTCCGTCCATGCGCCGGCTCAACTCGGCCGCCGACGGCACCCCCAGGTCCCGGATCAGATCTCGTATCACCCGCCGGTGCAAAGGGGCGTCGATTTCGGCCAGGGCCGTCAGCAGGGCCGGGACGGTGGGCGGGCCCAAGGCCCGAATGAACCCCACCAACTCGCTGACCGAGCGAGAGATCAGCCGATCGTTGAGACCGGCCAAGACCGGAACCAGGCGCTTGGGCGAAGCGAACAACGTCAGCAGCTGACGCGCCACGTGCATGGTCTGGAGGTCGCTGCTGTCCGATGCGGCCTCGTGCAGCCGACGAACCAGCTGGGTCGCGTGGCGAAAGCGCTGGCCCACCAGCATCGAGTCCATCAGCTGCTGCAACAGTTCGAGCGACGCCATGGCATCGCTCGAGGACTGCTCCTTGAACAGGATGCGGATGAGCACGTCCATGGTCCGACCGATGAGCCCATCCCGGGTCTCTGCCCCAACCTCTTCCCGCAGCTGCTCGAGCTCCGTCTCGGGAAGCTCCAGCACGGCGCGGGCCGTGCGGCGCTCCAAGTCGTCCAGCTCCTCTTCGGGCTCCTCCCGGACTTGCTTGAGCGCTTCCAGATCCTCTTTGGTGATCGACAGCCCCGAAACGATGTCGTCGCCCTGGGAGCTTTGAGCATAGAGCTTGGCGATCAACGCCTCGACGTCTCCCTGCAGCCGCTCGATCTCCCGGCGTTCCTCGGGGTCATTGACCCGACTGGGGTCGGTGGTCAGGGTATCGATGGTGACGTAGCGCAGGTGTGGCAGCTGAAGGCGCCACAGAGCGGTCACCAGATCTTCGCCCAATGCGTCGCCGGAGCCATAGTCCATCACGATGGCTCTCAGCAAGGCGTCCAGCTCTTCGCGGTCCATCCCCCTCAGGAACGTGAGGCGGCGGAAAGCGTTTCGGTACAGTAGAAAAGGAAGACCCTCGATCCGGTCCGCATCCACCCAAACTGATTCGCTCTGAAAGAGTATGCGATCTTCGCGAACGATCAAGGACAGCTCGGGCAGCTCTTGCAGCAGTTCGTCGAGCCCCTCGGAGGTCCGTTCGATGTAACGAATGAGCGTTTCGTTGTTGTCGGCGTAGACCCGGCGGCCCTTCAGGGCCCGGGCGAAGGTCGTGAGCCACGCACCGACCTTCGGGGTCAGCGGATCGAGCTCTAGGGTCGACCCCTCGCTCATGCCAAAGATCCTCCGAGAACGGCGTGGGTAGGTCAAACCTCCCCGAGAGCCCGAAACGGGCCCACGCGGTCGGCTCGCCGGCGGCGAGTGCGCGTTCAGCGTCCGAAAACCCGCCGGGACCACCCCTCGAAGCACAGCAGCCGCCACATCCAGCGACCGTGGTCTTGAAGCCCCAGCTGGTGCTCGTACCATCGACGCCGGAGCGACGGGACGTGGAGCAGGTCAGCGAAGCTGCTTCCGCCGGCGAAAAAGGCGGCTTCGCACCGTTCCCTCAGGGGGCCACGCAACCGCTCTCCCAGGTCGACCGACCGGGGAAAATCCGGTTCCACGCGGCCCGGAAGCAGGAGCTGCGCCAAGCGCTTGAGACCGGTGCCCGCCTGACCCCCGTCGACGCGCGCCCGGGCCGGAAGCCGCTCCGCCAGCTCCACCACCGGTTCCCGCAGGAACGGCATCTCGAACGGAACGTCGAAGTGGGTGGCCAATTCGACGCAGGTCTCGATCCGCCCGTCGCCGAATCGATGGCGTACCGCCACCTGCTGCAGGCGGGACAGGTCGTCGGGTCCATCCGGCTCGACCCGCGCCACCGGACTCACCTGCCGAAAGTCAGCTTGCAGGCACTCCAGGATCCGATGCTCGTCCGGGTCCAAAAGCAGGGTGTCGCAGATATCGCCCACCGGCAGGGGCAGGCCGGGAAACCGCCGGCCGATCCGCGCGAGCCGCTGGCCCCACCGGTCTGGCAAAGAGCGCTCCACGGACCGACGGGCCAGACACGCCGGAAGGGCCGGGTCGTCTCCGAAGACCGCCTCGGCGCCGTCGCCTGCACCGAGCGATTCACCGCGGAGCCCTCCGAGGAGGGCAGCCTGCTCGAGCAGATCGGGCACGCTCGAAAGCAAACTCGTGCCGTCCAGGGCGCCTTCGAAGGCCGCCTCCGAAGGCTTTGCTGGGACGCTGCGGTGGTGGGTTCCGACAGAAGCGACGATCCGCTGGGTCGGGGCATCGGTCTCGACCGACACGGTCCGTACCGGCTCTGGATGCAGCGCCGCCAGAATCTGAGACGGCGCATCGGCCCGCAGGTGCACGATTCGGCGGGGGGATGCGGCGGCGTCATGCTGCAGCAGTTCCCGAAGCCGTTCCAGCTGGCTCGACAGGTCGTCGCTCGACGGATCCGAAAACCGCACCGGCCGGTGGGCCTTCAGTTCGATCCCGTCGGCTGTTGCCACCGCAACACCCGCTGGAGGCAGCCGCAGCACGTCCCGCACTCCCGTCGCCGGGCTGGGAACGAAACCCCAACGCAAAAACGCGGTGGCGGCCCGGGGGTCGAGCACCCGAGGCACGCTGCCAGCCTGGAGCACCCCGTGCAGGTCCGTCGCGAAAACGAGGCGATCCCGGCTGCGGTGCACCACCAACGGGACCCGACCCAGCCGGTCTCGCGCCAAGAAAGCCCGGCGCTGCCGCCGGTCGAAGATCGCCAGGGCGAAGGGCCCGCGCAGCTGGTCCAAGCAGGCGGTGCCCCATTCCCGAAAGGCCGCCAGCACCAGGTCGGCCGTCTTCCAGTTGTCGAGGCGGTGACCCCGCTTGGACAGCACCTCCGCCAACGCGCCCGCATCCTCGAGCCGGCCGGCGATCCCGCCCACCAGACGCCGCTCCAGGTCTTCAGCCACCGACGCGGACAGGCCCCTCGTGGAGCGCGCCATCCAGGTGACGCCTCCGCCGGCGACCGAAGCGGTCCCCTGGGTCGATCCGGGCGGGACGAGCGGCCGCTCCGGATCCCACGCCGCCATGCCGCACAGCCCCGCCTTCACCGGGCGGAGAGCTTTGCGGATCCCGGCGTCGGTGTCACGGGCTGCAAGACGCGAGAGACCACCAGTTGCCCCTCTCGGTCGGGGGTCACGGACACGGTCTCGGGCGCGTACCCCTCGAGCCGAAGTTCGAGTTCCACCGGACCGGCCGGTGGCTCGGGCCAGGGAACGAACAACGGCGTGAATCCGACCGAACCGTCGTCCAGCCACACCTCGGCTCCCGGCGGCACGGTGCGTACCCGCAGGGCCGGCGGACGGGGTGGAGGGGGCGGAGCCCCGTACCGGGGCGTCGGCGCAATGTCGGGGCGAGGCACCCGACCGCCGTGCTCGGCCCGAAAGGCTTCGACCTTTTCCGGGGTCCACAAAGGTGCGGTCCGCCCCCGTCGAGCGCCTTTCGGAGCCATCGGCGCCGCCCTCTGAAGCCGCCGGGGGCGAGTCGCCCGCGCCGGATCGGGCGCAGCCCGGGCGGCTGAGGCCCCCTCGGGCCGAACTCGGCCGGTCGAGCCTCCCGGGCTGGGTGGCCGCGGCCGAACGGTCTGGCCGGCGTCTTCGCCGGCGGCCGTTTCCGGGGGACCCAGGGTTCGGTCGTCGGTGCTGGCCCAAAACGAGCCCAGCAGGGCTGCGGCGACGAGGATCGAAAGCGCCGGCCCCCAGCGGCGGGACCGGGATGCCGAAGCCGGGACCTCCGCCATTGCAGCGGGAGATCCGCCGAGGTCGAGAGGCTGGGATGCGGGCGAAGCCCGAAAGCTGGGGTCCACCGCCTGCGGCCCAAAACCGGCGGACTCGACGCGGGCGGGAGGCAGCGGAAGCTTCCACTCCGGGGAAACTCCGCCCGCTCGAGCCGGCGGGCCCCCGAGGGCCGGGGCGGGGGCCGGTGCCGCGTGGGCCCGGTCGGTCGGCTCACCCACATCGTCGAAATGCAGGTCCCCACCCGGACCCTCGGGCGGGGGATCGCGCCCCTCGATGCGGGTGGCCTCCCCGACCGGACCGAAGTCCCTGGGGTCCACCGCCGGACTTCGCGGCTGCGCTGGGGTCCGGGTCGCCCCATCCCGCCCGCTGGGTCCGTCCTCGGGCCCGTCATCCGCCAGGACCGATTCCATCGGCGTCGGGTCGACCCGGGTCGCCTCGGCCACGCCGAAAGCGGCTGGGACCGGTCCCACCCGCGTGCGCACGGCCCCGTCGGAGTCGCCATCCCGAGCCGGATCGGCCAGGCCGTCGCTCACCGTCTTCTCCGACAGCGCCTCGGCGGGGTGCTGCCGGAGGGCCGCCGGTGCGCGCAGAGCCTCCGCCGGATCGGGCTGCCGGGCGCCCTGGCCCGATCGCCGAACCCGACCTCGAGGCGGCGGGTTTTTGGGGCGCGGAAGCTCGGCGTCGTTCGGGTCGGCCATGGGACGGCCCCAGGCTACGGCAGGTCGAGGAGCGGTCGCCAGTACAACGCGCGCACGCCCGCCTGGGCCGCGCTTCGAGCTCGGGCTGCGACCCGGCGAAACATCTGCCGGGGCTGGATCGACGCGGAG
>DAPKRQ010000355.1:0-19622 GCA_031800475.1 Myxococcales bacterium LLY-WYZ-16_1 | reverse complement strand
GGCGGGCATCGACCTGGACCCGGCCTACAGCCAAGCGGCCCTGAAAGCCGCCCGGGTGATGGGCCTGCGGGTGGCGGGCGTCGACATGCTCGAGGGCAGCGACGGGCCGAAGGTCATGGAGGTGAACGCTTCGCCCGGACTCGAAGGGATTCAGCGGGCCACCGGCTTCGACGTGGCCGGCGCCATCGTCAATCTGATCGAAGAAGAGGTCCTTTTTCCGGACATCGATCTGCGGGAGCGTTTGGCCCTGCGCCAAGGCTTCGGCATCGCCGAGGTCAAGGTGACCGGCGCGTCGCCGCTGGCCCATCGCACCCTGGAGTCGAGTGGCTTGCGCGAGCAGGAAGTGACGGTCCTGACCGTGACCCGCGGCAGCATCGACATCCCCTATCCGCGCCGGGAGCTCGAGATTTTGCCGGGGGACGTGCTGCTGTGTTTCGGCAGCATTCCCACCCTCAAAAACCTGGTACCCCCGCTGGGAGCCCGCCGGCGGAAAAAGCGGCCCCCCAAGGCGCCCGGTTGACCGAACGGCTCATTGGGCTGCGTTCGGCCACGCCGCTTCCAGCGCGGGCCGAAGGTCCGCCCGCATCAGCCAGGCCGGGTCGGGCGCAGCGCCCTGCAGCTGCTCCCAGGTCAGGTGCCGGGCCAGTCCAGCTTGGACCGCCCGCTGCAGCGCCCGGGTCGCCTCGTCTTCTTCGCCCAGATGCAGGTGAGCGAACGCCAGATTCGCCCAGGCGATGGGATCGGTCGGGTCTCGGTCGAGCGCTTGGCGGTTGGCGCCCCGTGCGTCGGCGTACCGGCCGAGGGCCAGCAGGGCTTCCCCCCGGGTGATCTGGAGGGCCACCTCGGTGTCCATCGGCAGGGGCTCGGCTTCGGTGCCCTGGGCCAAACCGGCCGCCGCGTCGGCTTCGGCGGCTCGCGCATCGCCGACCCCCAGGCGAACCAACGCCCGGCGGTGATGGACGATGGCGACGAGCCGAGGCACGTCGGCCACCTGCCGCTCGGCCCGAGCCAAGGCTTGCAGGGCCCCGTCCAGATCGTCGAGCGCCCACCGACCCGCCGCCAGCCGCAGCAAGCCCTCCAGCTCGGCTTCGGCCCGGGCTTCCGGGTGGCCGTGGCGGAGCACCAGGCGCCGGTACTCCGATTCGAGCAGGGGGTCGTGGGGCGCCAGGCGCCGGGCGGATGCCAGGTGGGCGATGGCGGCGTGCGGGCGCCCGAGATCCCGCTCGACCCGGGCCAGCGCGAGCAGCATCGGGGTCGACCGGGGAAAGGCTTGCCGGCCTTCGAGCAACACCTCCCGGGCGCCGTCCAGGTCTCCTCTTCCTTTCAGAAGATCAGCCCAAAAACGATAAGCCGCCTCGTTCGGGCAGGCCAGACAGCCGGAGACCACGTCTTCCGCCGCCCGGGCCGAACGCTCTGCCACGGCCTGCGCCCGTTCGAGGCACGCTGGGAGGGCGGAACAGGGGTCCTCGGCCTGCACCGTCGAAGCTTTCGGCCTTTCAGCCTCGGGTTCGAAGGTCCTCGAGGTCGGGCCGGCACACGCCGGCAGAAGGACCGCGAGCAACCAAGCGGCCCGCTCGCGCGGGGCCGGAGGGTCGACGGTGTCGGTCGACGGGGGGACCACCGAACGGAAGGGTAGCAAAATCGACCGCCCGAGGGGATGGTTGCAAGGCCTTCGGGAGGCCGAAGCGGCCGACTACAGAAGGACCGCCACCACCCAGTCGACCAGCACGAAGCCCACGGTGATTCCGACGGTGGCCAAGGCCAGGGACGACAGGCGTTCGATCTCGAAACGGACCAGGATCTTGTCGGTCAGCCACAGCAAAAAGCCGTTCAGGACGAACAGGAACAGACCGAAGCTCAGGGCCACCAAGGGAAAGGTCAGCGCCACCAGCACACCCTTCAGCAACAGGCTCAAGATCCCGTAGACGGCCGCCACCCACAGACCGGTCCCGTATCCGTCGAGCCGAATGCCCGGCACCGTCCGGGCCACCCCGAACACCACGAGCCCGTTGAGCAAAAGCGTCAGCAGCACTTCCATGGGTCCGACCCTAGCGGATCGGGCCCAGCCTCCGAAACACGAACCGACGGCGCGCCCACGGCAACGATGCGCTTCCGTCGATGGGCGGTCGTCCTGCCCACACGGGCGGCGCCGGCAGAGAAAACCCGGTTCAACCCCGGCCGCCCTCCGTCGGATCCGGCCCCTCGGTCCCGGCTCCCAGGTCCGCCATGGCCCACAGAGCCTGCCGTTCCCGTTCGAGCTCGACCCAGCTCGAGGGCTGGGGCGGCCGGACCCACCGGTCCTTGAAGGCTTCGACCCGGGCCAAGGCCGCATCCAGTCGGAGCTCGGACAGACGTCCTTCGGCCACCGCCTCGGCGATGGCCCCGGCCACCTGCCATCGCCGCTCGGATCGGGAGCAGACCAGCAACAGGTCGCACCCGGCAGCCAAGGCCGCCACCGCCGACCTTTCGAGGGGACCTGCGAGGGCGCCCATCTCCAGGTCGTCGCTGACCACCAGTCCCTCGAAACGCAGTTCGCTTCGAAGCTCGTCCCGCAGCCATCGGGCGGCCAGGGTGGCCGGCGCCGGGTCCACCGCCGGATAACGGACATGGGCCGACATCATCGCCGCCACATCCGCGGCCACCGCGGAGCGAAACGGCACCAGTTCCCGGTGGCGGAGTTCGTCCAGGGAGCGATCCACCGAGGGGAGGACCCGGTGCGAATCCACCCCCGTGTCTCCGTGTCCCGGAAAGTGCTTCGCACAGGCCGCCACCCCCTCCGACTGGATGCCGTCGATGAACGCTGCCCCCAATCGGGCGACCCGCGAGGGGTCGGGACCGAAAGACCGGTCGCCGATGGCAGGGTTGTCCGGACGGCTGGCCACGTCCAGCACCGGCGCGAAGTCGAGATGCACACCCACGTGCCGCAGCCCTTTGCCCAAGAGCGCGCCCGCCGCCCGGGCCACGGTCTTGCGTCGGGTCCGTCCGACCTCGGCCATCGGCGGCAGCTCCGGAAAGGGCGCCCGCAGCCGCTGCACCCGCCCCCCTTCCTGATCCACTCCGATCAACGTCCGGGCATGCGCAGCCGTCAGGGTCCGACACAGGCGCACCGCCCCGTCGGCGTCCGGAAGGTTTCGTCGAAACAGCACCACGCCGGCGAGGCGACCGGCGCCCAGGTCTTCGGCCAGATCCGGGGGAAGCTCTGTCCCGCGGAACCCGACCATCAAAATTCGGGCGGCCCGCTCCGTGGCGTTCACGGGGAAGTCGGCTCCTCTGGAGGCGACCCGGGCGGAGTGCTACCGTCCGATGCCGTGGGTCGATCGGTGCGTTGTTCGTGCGTGGCGCGGATGCTCCTCCTCGTGGCCGTCACGACTGCGGCCCCAGTGTGGGCGCAAAGCCCGAGTCCGGCAAGGCGCGCCGTCGCCCAGATCCGACAGGTTCTCGAGGAGATCTTGGCCGACCCAGAGCTGGATGGAGCTCGGGTGGGTGTCCACGTCCGGTCGATCGACGACGACCGCGTCCTGTTCGATCACCACGGCGACCGCCCGTTCAATCCCGCTTCCAACATGAAGCTGCTGACCACGGCAGCGGCGCTGCACGAGCTGGGCCCGACCTACGTGTTTCGCACCGAGGTCCGGCGGGATCCCGAGCTTTCCGACGGAACGCTGAAGGGCAATCTGTACGTCGAAGCTCGGGGAGACCCGTTCCTGACGACCGAAAACCTGTTCGGGCTCGTTAACGAGATCGCCCTGCGGGGGATCGATCGAATCGAAGGACAGGTGTGGGTCGACGACAGCTTCTTCGACGGCGTCACCGAAGGTCCGGGGTGGGCCGAAGAGACCGGGGACCCGGCCTACGCAGCACCGATCGGTGCGTTCTCGGTGAACTTCAACACCTACGTGCTGCGGGTGCTGCCCGGCGCCGCCATCGGCGAGCCCGTGCATGCCGAAGTGTGGCCGGACGTCGGACTGATCGAGCCGGTGGTCCACGCCACTACGCGGGGTCCCATGACCCCAACCCGGCTGTGGGCCGGAACCTCGGTGCCCAAACCGGACCACGTGCAGGTCCTGCTGCGCGGGCACGTGGCGTTGGACGACCACGACGGAGCCTTGGTGCGCCGCCGCGTCCACAATCCGACCCGATACGCCGCAGCGATGTTGGGGCGGCTGTTGGACATGCGCGGCATCGACGTCCGGGGCGGAATCCGCCGAAAAGAATGTCCAGACGAGGACGAGACGGTACCGGTCACCACCCACTACTCGCGACCGCTCGCCGACATCGTGAGTGCCCTGAACAAATACTCGAACAACTTCATCGCCGAGCAGATCCTCAAGACGCTGGGGGCGGAAGTGCACGGGGCACCCGGCACCTGGGCCAAAGGGACGCAAGTGGTGCAGACCTTCGTCGAGCAGCTCGGCGTGCCGGAGGATCACTTCGTGTTCGGAAACGGCTCGGGACTCAACGACGTCAACCGGGTGAGCCCCCGCCTGGTGGCGCAGGTCTTGAGCCACATGCACCGGCGCACGGACCTGCGTCCCGAATTCGTCTCATCGCTGGCGGTGGCCGGCGAGTCCGGCACGATCCACGGCCGCTTTCGGGACACGCTGGCCCAAACGCGCCTGCGGGCCAAGACAGGCTCGCTGACGGGCGTGAGTGCCCTGTCCGGCTATGTCGCAACCCAAGACGACGAGGTGCTCGCGTTCTCGGTCATGATGAACGACTACGACGGAAGCCCCCGGCGCATGTGGCGGATCCAGGACCGGATCGGCGTGGCCCTGGCCGAGGTCGGCACATCCCAAGCTCTGGCGGAACAGCAGGCGACGGGCGTGCCGTGAGCCGGCCGCCGGACGACGACGACGCGCCCTGGCGTCGCGGCGTGGACGCTCGGGGCGTGCAGCCACCCGGCCGGCGATTTTCGAAAGAACGACGAGATCGACGCTGGAGCGCGTCGGGGGTTCGGGGCGTCACGCCACCGGGTCACATGCCCAAGGAGCGGCGGACCCGAGACTTGTGGTCCCGCGTTCCGAAGGAAGAACGGGCCGCAGCGGCGCGGGCCCTCGAGGTGGCTCGACGTCGGACTGCCCGAGGACTGCCGTCGCCCGAAGTACCGGCTGCGCGGCCGGTGGCCGGCGCCCGGCCTCGGGTCGAACTGCAGTCCATGGACATCCGGCGCTTTGCGGAGGTGTTCGAGCGCCTCCGGGATCGACTGGCCGAGGACACGCACTCGGAGGAAAGCGCCGAAGAGCTCGCCATGGCGATCCGTCAGTCGATGGCCCCGTTCGAAATCGTGGCCGCATTCGCCGCCCTGACCGCGGCGGTTCGAGACCGCAAACCGCTTCGACGGCGCCACGGCCGGGAACTCGAACGGGGCATGGAGTGCTATTTGAATCTGGCGCAGCGATTGGGCCTCGAGGTGCCGGTCCCCGAAGGCTTCGAGCCCCAGCGGCTCGACCCACTGTTTCACGACCTGCCGGACGAAGCGCTGTCGCTGCCCTTTGCTCACTTGACCCTGAGTTTGGAAGGGCTCACGCCCCTGTTCGACCCGGACGTGGCGGAGCGTTCCGTCGAGCCCGTGTGCCGAGAGTTTCGCGATGCATTCATTCGAGGCCGTACCCATGGAGACCGTTCGCTCGAAGCGATGTTCCCGCCCCCTGAGATGCAGGGGTGAACGTCGCCGCAGATTTTGGGCTTCCTTGTTCGGTGCGACCCTGGTCGCTACCGGGCCCTCCGTGGCGGGCGGAGCGGACCGGGACGGCGGACCGGCGGCATGGGGGCGGGTCTTGGAGCAGGTGGTCGACCGGGGCCGGGTGAACTACGGTGCCCTGCAGAAGGGGCCGATCCGGGCGACTTTGGACCGGTATCTGGGATGGGTTGCAAAGACCTCGGTTCCCGACGAGCGAGATCGGCGGATCGCATTCTTGGTGGATGCGTACAACGCCCTGGTGGTCCGGTCGGTGGTGGAGCACGGCACGCCCAAGTCGGTGTTGGAGGTGGACGCGTTTTTTTCGGCACCCGAGCACACGGTGGCAGGGCGAAAGGTCTCCCTCGACCAGCTCGAAAAGGAATGGCTCAACCCGTACGCCAAAGATCCCCGGACCCATTTCGTGCTGGTCTGCGGTGCGGTCGGGTGTCCGATCTTGGAGTCTCGCCCCTACTCGGGGAGCGATCTGGAGGACCGGCTGGAGCGGGCGACGCGCCGCTACCTGAAATCGCCCCACGGCGCACGGGTGGCGCCCGGCGTTCTGACCTTGTCCAAGATCTTCGAGTGGTATGCGTCGGATTTCTCGGGCATGGAGGGCGTGAAACGATTCGTCACACGGCGTCTGTCCGCCCGCGCGCGAAAGCGGCTGTCGGACCCGTTCGAAGTGCGGTTCATGGAGTACGACTGGAACCTGAACCGGCAGCCGTGAGCCCGGAACCTCGGGATTTTCGCAAGGCCAAAAATCCGTCGCGCAAGCGTTTCATGGTTGTGCTTGCGGCCGCCTCCGGGCGCCCCTAGGCTCCCCGAGCGTCCATGGTCGAAGGCCACTCATCGGCGGCGCGGCTCACCTTGGCCGGCGCCTGCGCGGGCGCGTTCACCGAGCGCACCCGCCGAAAAGGCAGGGCCCACGTCGAGCGGGGAGAGGTGGCGATCGAGGGAGCCACCGCCAGCACGCTGCTCGCGTTCGTGCGAGGCGAACGACCCAAACCGTTCCTGGTGGCGGTCGACTTCGAAGAGGTCGAGACCCGGGATCGGGTGCGGGTCGAGTGCTCCTGCTCCTACTTTCGAGACGGCTATCCATGCGAGCACATCTTTTCGGTGCTGCTGGCCATCGACGGCTCTGGGTTGAGCATGGTGCAACCTTCGGCGCTGGCCGGCCGCCTGGATGTGGTGCCGTACAAGGCCGGTCTCCCCCGAGACGACGACTGGTTTTTCGAGGGCGACAACGCGTTCGCCAGCCGGCAGCGGGTCGCCGAGGCTTTCTTCGAAGCCCAGGGGCGACCGCGAGAGCCGGACTGGCAGGCCCAGCTGCAGGCCCTCGAGCGATCGTTCATCGAGTTCGGCCCGACGGTGGACCAGCTCCTGAGCCAGCAGCCCCTCGACCGGCTCGAATTCAGAATTCACCCGGAAAAGAGCGAGGACCGAGGCACGCTGGTGGTGGAGGCGTTCGAACGCAGGCCCGACCCGGACCACCCCACGGGAAAGCTCGAGCCGCTGCATCTGACGGAGCGGGACCTCCCTCGCGTCGGTCGAGACGGGGATCGCCGAGCCCTTCGACTCCTGATGGCGAGTCCCCTGTCCGGAGGACTGATTCGCCCGTCCGACAGTCGACTCGGGGCCCAGGGCCCACTCACTTCGAACGCGTTCTTGGTGCCGGCAGCTTACCACGAGGTGCTCTTGCCGGCTCTGGCCGAAACCGGAGGCTTTCGATGTCCTTTGGACGACGAAGGCTTGCGGGCGACTCCACCGATCGAACTGGACGACGGTCCGAGCTTTCGATTGCGGGTGCGCATCGACCCCGAAGCCGACGCCGAACACCGTCGGCTGGACGGCTTTCTCGTCCGCGAGACCGACGCCGGATCGGAACGCTTGCCGATCCGAGACCCGCTGGTTCTGGTGCGAGATGGCCTGGTCCTGGTCGGCAACCGGCTCGCCCGAGTGCAATGGGCCGACGACTACGACTGGGCCAAGTTCTTGCGCCGCAGTGGGGCGCTGAAGTTCCCGGCCGACCGGCTCCGCGACGTGCTGGGCGAGTTGTGCCGCATGCCTCGGCTTCCCCACATCGAGAGCCTCTCGGATGGATGGACGGTGGAATCGCCGGCGCCGTCGGTATCCCTCGCCTTCGAGCCGCCCGATGGCAAGAGCCGCAACGTGCCTGCCGACGTCCACTTCGAGTACGGAGACCTTCGGTTTCGTCTTTCCGATCCCGTTTGCGCAGCGATCCATGCAGATGACCGTCGTTTCGTTCCGAGGGATCTGGCGGGCGAAAACCGAGAACTCGAAAAGCTGGGTCGCTTCGGTCTTCGGCGGGACGACGGAGCGCAGACCCATCAGGTGGTGGCTCGGGCGAGCGATCTGAACGGAATCGTCCGGCGGCTCGTGCAAGCAGGCTTTCACGTGCGGGCATCGGGCCGAAGCGTTCGACGCCTCACGGGCCGAGACTTTCGGATCACCTCGGGGATCGATTGGTTCGACCTTTCGGGTCAGATGCAGTTCGAGGGCATCGAGGTGGCCTTGCCGGACATCTTGCGCGCCGTGCGGGACCGGGACGGTCTGGTGGAGCTCGAGGACGGCTCGCAGGGTCTGGTCCCCGAAGAGTGGATGCAGCGTCTCGAAGCACTGGTTCGAATCGGCAACAAGAAGGGCGGGAAGCTTCGGTTCGGAAAGTCCCAAACCATGCTGCTCGACATCTTGCTCGAAGCGACGGAGATGCAGGTCGAGCAGGACGAGCCTTTTCGACAGGCTCGCCAGCGGCTCCAGCAGCGGGTTACGCTGCAGGAAGCAGCGGAGCCGCAGGGATTCGAGGGAGAACTTCGCACCTACCAGCGCGAAGGCTTGGGGTGGCTCCGCTATGTCGACGACATCGGCCTGGGCGGCTGTCTCGCCGACGACATGGGCCTCGGCAAGACGGTGCAGGTGCTGGCTCACCTGGTCGATCGAAAGAATCGCGGGCACGCCCGCGGAACCTCGCTGGTCGTAACTCCACGGAGTCTGGTCTACAACTGGCTGCGGGAGACCGAGCGGTTCACGCCCGACCTGCAAGTCCTGGACTACACGGGAACGCAGCGGGGCGACTTGTCGGCCCAGATGGATGGCTGCGACTTGGTGGTGACGACGTACGGAACGATACGTCGTGACGTGATGCAGCTTCGGGAGTTGCAGTTCGACTGCGTCATCCTCGACGAGGCCCAGGCGATCAAAAACCCCCAAGCGCAGTCGAGCAAGGCGGTGCGCCTGCTGTCGGGACGAAGCCGCCTGGCCTTGTCCGGCACGCCGGTCGAGAACGACGCGATCGAGCTTTGGTCGATCTTCGAGTTCCTCAATCCCCACATGCTCGGCTCGAAGCGGGATTTTCAGACGATGGCCCGTTCCGATTCGGGTTCGCTCGCCTTGGTGGCCCGTGCCCTGCGGCCCCTGCTTCTCCGCAGGACCAAAGCCCAGGTGTTGTCGGAGCTGCCCGAAAAGACCGAGCTCACCATCCATTGTCAGCTGAGCCCGAAGGAACGGCAGGTCTACGACGAGCTGCGGGACCACTACATGAGCACGCTCCAGAGCAAGATCGAGCGGGAAGGACTGAACAAGGCCCGCATGCACGTGCTGGAAGCGCTGCTCCGACTCCGGCAAGCCAGCTGTCACCCGGGCCTCATCGACGAGACGCGGACGAAGGACTCCAGCGCGAAGCTCGAGGCTCTGCTGGACCATGTGCGCGAGGTCGGTGCGGAAGGCCACAAAGCTTTGGTCTTTTCTCAGTTCGTCAAGCTGTTGTCGGTGGTGCGTCATCGCCTGGACGAAGAAGGGATCCCGTATGCTTACCTCGACGGCCACACGACGGACCGCGAAGCCCAGGTGAAGCGCTTCATGGAGGACGACGACTGTCGCCTCTTTCTGATCAGTCTCAAGGCCGGTGGATTGGGACTGAACCTCACTGCGGCCGACTACGTGTTCATTTTGGACCCTTGGTGGAACCCGGCGGTCGAAGCCCAGGCCATCGATCGGGCCCACCGGATCGGTCAAACCCGACCCGTCTTCGCCTATCGCTTCGTGGCCCAGGACACGGTGGAAGAGAAGATCATCGATCTGCACGCTCACAAACGGAAGCTCGCCGACGCCCTGGTATCCGCCGACGACAACTTCTTGCGAGAGCTGACGATGGAAGATCTGCGTCTGCTGCTGGGCGGCAGCGAAACCATTTTCGACCAGACCCCTCGTTGACTGCACCGATCGGCCGTGGCGACAACCGCGGTCTCCGGCAATCGCCGGCAACATCGGAGGCAAGGTCTTGGCGAGCTTGAACAAAGTCTTCTTGATCGGAAACCTGGGGGCCGATCCCGACGTGCGCTACACCGGCAGCGGAAACCCGGTGGCCAACTTACGGATCGCCACCAGCGAAGTGTGGAACGACAAAAACGGTGAACGGCAGGAGCGGACCGAATGGCACCGCATCGTCGTGTTCGGCCGACAGGCGGAACACTGCGGAGAGTACCTGCGCAAGGGTCGCAGCGTGCACGTCGAAGGGCGCCTGCAGACCCGGGACTGGGAGGACCGCGAGGGCAACAAACGAACCACCACCGAGATCGTGGCGGATCGGGTGACGTTCCTCGGAGGCCGCGGTGAAGGGGGCGGAGGCGGCTCCTACGGCGGCGGCGGTTCCGCAGGCAGCGGTGGTTCGTACGGCGGCGGAGGCCGGGGCGGCGGGTCCTACGACGAGGGGCCCCCGCACATGGACGACAACGACATTCCCTTCTGAATCCAGAGCACGGCCGGAGTCGACAGTGCCGGCCCGGGGCCCGCGCAAACGCTCGGGCCTCGGTCCGGCGCGATCAGCGCTGCCAGGGCGTCTCGACGTCGACCCGCGTGTCTCCGGCCTCGCCCGGCTCGGTCGTCGATCCCGAATCCGCTCCGCGCGATGGGCTGGGGTCGAGTTCCACGAGCGGTGGGTCTTCGTATTCCAGGACCCAGCG
Source organism: Myxococcales bacterium LLY-WYZ-16_1 (assembly GCA_031800475.1). GTDB lineage: Bacteria > Myxococcota > Kuafuiibacteriia > Kuafuiibacteriales > Kuafuiibacteriaceae > Kuafuiihalomonas > Kuafuiihalomonas phototrophica. The sequence goes on along the minus strand of DAPKRQ010000355.1, from coordinate 8,963 downwards.
ACCATCCACTTTGTGCCAGCTCTGGGTGACGATCGACCGCTCCACCGTGACCGAGGGAAGCTTCATATAGCGATACCGCACCGTGATCTCTGCGGCTTCGTCGCTTTGCAAATCGACTTGCACGACCTTCGCGTCCTCGACGTGAATGGCGTCCCCGTCTTCGTCGAAAGTCGATAAAAAGGCCGTGCGATCCGCGGCCGGCAGATACCGGGCGGCCACGGAATAGTTCTTCCACCGAAACGCTTCCAGATAGCCGGTGACCGAAGCCTGCAGGGCCTCGAGCGTCTTTCCGGACGACGCGGTGGCGCAGCCGGTCGCGGTTTGGAGGACCAGGCAGCAGATGCCGACCCACGGAATCGACCGTCCGGGAGCGGACGTCACGCCCGGTCTCCCACCCATCGGTCTTCTTCGTGTCGGAAGAGAACGTTGAACGAGGTCAAGGTGCCGTAGACTTTGGTGATGTATTGCTGAAGCTCCACCTTCTGCGCGTCGGTCAGATCGGAGTGGCCATTGATCTTTTGTTCGAGCACCCGCAGTCGGTCGCGGACCATCACGATCTTGTGAAAGAAGGTGTCGATCGGAACTTCCTTGGGTTGGAGGCTGGGGTCGCGGGGTTTCAGGACCAAGGTGCCGCCTCGAAAGCGCTCGGCCAGTTCCGCGAAGCCGTAGCCGGTCTCTTCTTCGAGCAGCTCTCGAAGGACTTCGCGGATCTCCTGTCGATCCATGGGGCCCGATGATGGCCACCGCGCCCGCTGCCGGTCAATTCAAGGTCCGGTCCCGGTCAGGGTCCGCGCCGCGACGATCCCGAGCCATCCAGCCGCGAGGGCACCGACCAGGGTTGCCAAACCGTATAGGGCGGCGGCTGCGCGCCGCCCGTCCAACAGCAGCTGGAGCAGTTCCAGATTGAAGGTGCTGTAGGTGGTGAAGGCGCCGAGGAGTCCCGCCATCCAGCCCAGGCGCAACGGAGGGGACGCCCCCCGATGCGCCAGGAGGATCGAAGAGGCTCCGAGCACCGCCGCGCCGAGCAGGTTCACGGTGAGGGTCGCCCACGGAAAACCGGTCAGCCCGCGCTCGAGGAATGCCCGAGCCACCGCGAATCGGGCCAATGCCCCGAAGGCCCCGCCCAACGCCACCGCCAACCATACGGTCATGGGGGAACGGTCCGAAGGTTCGGGCCCGGACGCAACCGCCAGCCTTGGACCGCCGCGAACATCGGCCCTTCGAGGGTTCACATCGACGGCTCGGCGGGCCAGGATTCGGCTGCAGAGCCGACGGATGCGCCCGCCGGCAGCCTCGCGTCCTTTCATGGCCAGCCCGCCCGACCCCGACCGCCTACCCTGGAGTCCGATCGCGGGCTGGTTCCCGCTCGCTTGGGACCAACCTTGGCGGCGGCCCCTGCGGATCGAGCTTTGGGGCCGCCCGGTGGTGGTCTTTCGGGACGAGGAGGGAAAGCCGGCGGCCTTGGAGGACCGGTGTCCCCACCGGGGCATGCCCTTGTCCTCCGGAAGGTGCGATCAGGGCGGGATCCGGTGCGCGTATCACGGTTGGCGATTCGACCGGGACGGGCGGTGTGTCGAGATTCCGGCCCTGAATCGGGCCGAGTCCCATCGCCGGGTTCCGAGGTACCCGGTCCGGACGGGCGGCGGATTGGTCTGGATCTACAGCCAGGCCGACACCGAGCCGGACGAGGCGCCGCCGGTCCCCCACGAAGGCGGACGGCCCCTTCGCCTCGAAGCGGACTTCGAGGCGGGCGTGCCCCTGGTGCTCGAGAACATCTTGGACGTGCCGCACACCGCATACGTGCACGCCGGCGCCTTTCGCACCCGGCGAGCAGCTCCGGTGCAGGTCCGCCTCGAACCCCATCCCCAAGGGGCCCAGGCCCGATTCCTGGACGAGCCCCGACCCAACGGCTGGTTGGCGCGGCTGTTGGCTCCACAGGCCGATCGGGTGGAGCACGTGGACCGATACCTCCACCCGTGCATCGCCGAGGTGGAGTATCGGCTCGGTCGTCACCGGGTGGTGTTGAGTTCTGCCCTGCGTCCGGACCATCCGACGCGGACCCATCTGTTCACCACCGCATGGATCGAAGGTCCCGGGCCCTGGGCAGCGGCGGCGCGCTTGCTCGAACCCTTTGGCCGGAGGATCCTCGCCCAGGATCGGCGGATACTCGATGGACTGCAACGGAACTTGCAGCATTTCGGAGCGGGTCGTTGGGGGTCTTCCGAGGCCGACCTGCTGGGGCCCGTGATCCTGCGAGCATGGCGCCGGGCGGCGGAGGGTCGACCGCGGGTGCCGGTGGCCGAACGGGAAGTGACCCTATGGATGTGACCGAGCGCCTGCGACCGCTGGCTCGTTGGGACTTGGCCCGCGGCCCGCCCATTCGGGCCGTGTTCACCGACGTGGACGACACCCTGACCGACGCGGGACTTCTATCCGGCGCCGCCTACCAGGCGCTTTGGGACCTCCATGATGCCGGCATCGCAGTGGTTGCGGTCACCGGGCGACCTGCCGGCTGGTGCGACCTGATCGCCCGGCAGTGGCCGGTGGCCGGCGTGGTGGGAGAAAACGGTGCATTGGCCCTGGCTCGAGATCCGAAAAAGCTGTGGCAACGCACGGCCGCCGGACTCGAAGCGGCGCCCCAGCGCCTGCAGGAATTGGCGGAAGCCATTCTTCGGGAAGTGCCCCGGGCGCGTTTGGCAGCAGACCAACCCCACCGGCGCTTCGACCTGGCCATCGATTTCGCCGAGGACGAGCCCAAACTTTCGCCGGACGAAGTCGCGCAGATCGTGCAGGTCTTCCACCGCCACGGAGCTCGGGCGAAAATCAGCTCGATCCACGTCAACGGGTGGTTCGGAGATCACGACAAGCTGTCCATGATTCGGCGCTTCGCCGAGGAGCGGCTCGATTTGGACCTGACGGGACCGGACGGCCGGCGCTGCGTCTACGTCGGCGACTCGCCCAACGACGCGCCGGCGTTCGCTGCCTTCGACCTGTCGGTCGGTGTCGCCAATGTGCGGGATTTCAAAGACGCACTGGACCCGCCTCCGCGCTACGTCACCGATCGCCCGCGGGGAGGCGGTTTTGTCGAATTCGCGCAACACGTGCTTGCCGGAAGCCGCAACATGCGGCAGCCCGGGTCGGCGCCTTGAACGCTCGCTTCCAGAGCCTCGCCGTCGCCTCCCAAAAGGGAGGGGTTGGAAAGACCACGGTGTCCCTCAACCTGGCCTTCAGCCTGGTGAACCGGGGAACCCGGGTGTGCATCGTCGATGTGGACCCGCAGGGCGCCGTGGCACTCTCCCTGTCCCGCCGACTCTCCCGGTCCGCCGGCTTGTCCGAGTGGCTGGAGGGACGGGCCCCCCTTTCCGAGGTGTTGGTCCCGACCCGCCTGCAGGGCCTCAGTCTGCTGCCGGTCGGCCAGGTCTCGGGACTTCGGACCGAGGGTTTCGGCAACCGCCTGGAAGATGGTCGGGTCCTGCAGACCTTGCTCGCCGAGTTGACCGGATACGACCTGGTCTTGCTCGACACACCCAGCGGATTCGGAGGAGCGACCCTCGGCGCCCTTCGGGCATGCGATGCCGTTCTGGTTCCGGTTCAAGCCGAGCCGGTGGCGGCCCGGACGTTGGCCCGGACCTTCGAGGTGATCAACGAGCTGCGGCGGGCCCACGGTGGACCGGAGCTGGCCGGCGTCCTGCTGACCATGGTGCAGAGCCAGGACCCGAACTCCACCACCATCGTGCAGGACCTGGTCCGAACGGTGCCTTCCCAGATCTTGCTCGAAACCCAGATCCCCCGAGACCCGGTGTTCTTGGACGCCAGCGCCGCTGGGGTGCCGCTCGGCCTGCTTCGGCGCCGGCCGCCTCCGGTGTCCCTCACCTTCGATCACTTGGCGGCGGAGCTCGAGCCTCGACTGGGCCTGGGCGGGGCGGAGGCAGACGATGTCCCGGTATCTCTCGTGGATTGACGAAGCGGACCTGGAGGTGCTTCGCAGCGCCGCCGAAGAGGCCGCCTCGAGTGCCTCCCCCTCGCCGGCCTTCGGGGACCGACCCGAAGGTTCCTCCCGCATGGCTTCGGATCCGCGCGCATCCGCGGGGGCCGGCGGACCGTCGCCGGACGTCCCCTCCAGCATCCGTCCTGCACCCCGACCCGACCGTTCCGGCGAGCCTTCGTCGAGGTCCGCCGGTCCCTCGGCCTCGGGGTCCAACGCGCCGACCCACCTGGCCCCGGGCCCGCCGGCCGCCGACGGAGCCGAAGGTCCCGGGCCACCCGCTCCGACTGGGCTCCATTCGGTGGAAGGGCGAGTGACGCTCTTCGCGGGATGGCTTCGGAGCCTCTTCGGCGGCCAGCCTTTTTTCGTCGCCGACGATCGAGGACTGGGCCTGTGGTACGAGGGAACGGAGCCCCGACACGCCCTGTGGGCCCCAGCCCTCCGGCGCGGCCTCGACAGTTACCGTCGACTCCACCGCGGGCAGAGCGCTTGGGCGACGCGACTCGACTGGGAAGAAGGCGACAGCCTCGAGGTCTTGTACCGGCCCACTGGACTCGGCACCTTCGCTGTGGGGGTCTATTCGTTGGACCCGCTCAGCACAGCGCAGAAAGAGTGGGTCGCTCGAGCCATGGACCGGGTGTTTCAACCATGACCGATTCGCCGTCTCAGCTCTCCTCCACTTCGCTGCTCGAAGTGGTCGTGATCGGCCTGTCCGACCACTTGGTCGTGAAAGCTTGGTCGGCGCGGGCCAAGGACCCCCTCGACGAGTGGGCCGTCGTGTCCGGGAACCTTCACCGTCAGGTCGTCGAGATGCTGCGGCTGATCCGAGGCGGCGCTTGCGAACGGATCACCATCGAGGGAACGGAGCAAACCGTCGTCGTGACCGCGGTCCAAGACGACCTGGTGGCCGTGCTGACCTTTCGCGCCCAGGTCCCGCTCGGGCTGGTGCAGGCCCAGGCTCGACAGTGGGCAAAGTGGCTGAAGCGCAACCTCCGAACGGGTCGGACCCCCGCCTCGGCCGACACGGTCCGAAGGCTGGTGGCCGAAATCGGGCAGAGGGCACCCCAACCGGAAGCGGTCCTCGCTCATTTGGCAAACACGGCAGGGGTTTCGACCGCAGACCTTCAGGAGCCGGAGCGACTGTCGGACGAACAGCTGGAGGCGGTCTTGTCGGCCATTCCCGGACGGGCTGGCCCCTGAAGCCCGGAATCTTCCGGTTCCAGCACGGTGCCGCGTACGTAGCGCCGCGGCACCCGGGTGTTGATCTGGGTGAGCACCTCGTAGGGGATGGTCTCGAGCCACTCCGCCCAGTCTTCGACGCGGACGGTCGCGGGACCTTGTCGGCCCAACAGCACCACCGGATCCCCGTTGTAGGCCGTGCCCTCCGGGCCCAGATCTGCCATCAAGGCGTCCATGGTGACCCGACCCACCACCGGAACGGTCCGCCCTCGAATCAGGACCTGGGCCCGGTTGGACAGACGGCGGGGGACGCCGTCGCCGTAGCCGACGGGCACCGTGACCACCCGGGTATCGCGGGGCGCGACCCAGGTCGCGTCGTAGCTCACGCTTCGGCCCCGCCGTACGACCTTGAAGAAGACCACCCGGCTGTGAAGGCTGAGGGCAGGTCGCAGGTCCAAGACACCGCGCAGGGCGGGATCCGGGACCACACCGTAGAGCATCAGGCCGGGCCGGACGCGGTCGTACCAGGTATCCGGGTGTTGGAGAACCGCACCCGAGTTGGCCAGATGCCGTTCGCCCGTACCCCCCAGGTCACGGTAGCGCTTCGCCACGGCTTCGAAACGCTCGGTTTGGATCCGGGTGAGGGTTGGGTCCGCCCGCTCCGAGGCGGCCAGGTGGCTGAACAGGCCCTCGACCCGGCAGGCAGTGGCTTGCAAGCTAGCTTGCAGAAGTTCCTCCGACGTGTCCCACTGAACGCCGATCCGGCCCATGCCCGTATCGACCTTCAGCTGAACCCGTGCCGGCTGGGCCAGCTCTCGAGCAACCTGGTCGATCTGCCGCAACTTGAAGACCGACGACGCTGTCATGGTCAGGTCGTGCTCGATGAAACTGCGGATCTGATTCCCGATGATCCCACCCAACACCAGGATCGGGGCCCGAACGCCGGCCCGTCGCAGTTCGATCCCTTCTTCCAAGAAAGCCACCCCGAGGGCGTCGCAGCCGGCGCCCAGCAGGATCCGAGCGGTCGGCACCAGACCATGGCCATAGGCGTTCGCCTTGACGATGGCCATGATCGGGCGCTCGTGCACGTGGCGCCGGATCTGGGCCACGTTGTGGCGGAGCGCCGAAACGTCGATCTCGGCGACCGTCGGTCTGAGGGTCTCGCCGTCGTTCACGACCATTCGAGCATGCGCTCGATCGGACGCCGGGCTTTCTCGATCAGGTCGGGGGACAACTCCAAGGCGGGACTGCGAAAGCGCATGGCCAGGTAGAGCTTTTCGAGGGTGTTGAGTTTCATGTGCGGGCATTCGTTGCACGCGCAGGTCGAATCGGGGGGCGCCGGAATGAAACGCTTTTGGGTTCCCTCGGTCCGCTTTTCCATCTGGTGGATGATGCCCGGCTCGGTGGCCACGATGAATTCCCGGGCCGGGCTTTCGACGACGAATTCCAACAGGGACCGGGTGGAACCGATGTGGTCCGCCAGACGCAGCACCGGGGCTTCGCATTCGGGATGGGCGACCACCTGGGCTTCGGGATGCCGGGTCTTGAGCTGAAGGAGCTTCTTTTCACTGAAGAGCTCGTGGACCTGGCAGACGCCGGGCCACAGCACCATGTCCCGTCCCGTCTTTTCGATCAGGTACCGACCCAGGTGCTGATCGGGGGCGAACAGGATCGGGCGATCCGCAGGGATCCGATCGATGATGCGGGCGGCGTTCGACGAGGTGACGATCACGTCCGACAAGGCCTTCACGGCCGCCGAGCAGTTCACGTAGCTGACAACGAAGTGATCCGGGTGGTCTTTGACGAATGCCTCGAAGCGGTCGGCGGGGCAGCCGTCGGCAAGCGAGCACCCGGCGTTCATGTCGGGCAGGAGCACGGTCCGGTCCGGATTCAAAATCTTCGCGGTCTCGGCCATGAAGTGGACGCCGCAAAAAACGATGACGTCTGCATCCGTGGTCGCGGCTTCGCGGGCCAATTGCAGGGAGTCCCCGATGAAGTCCGCCACGTCCTGGATGTCCGCGTCCTGGTAGAAATGGGCCAGGATCACCGCGTTCATGTCCCGCTTCAGATCGTCGATGACGTCGAAGAGGTCGAGGGTCGGGTCGATGGTTGCCGCTACCATGGTGCGCACTCCGGGAGCCGGAACTCCGAGGACCGGCAGTCTGCGTTCGAGCCCCGCCCTTGGCCACCTTTTTGGGGCGTCGCGTCTGAAGGCGGTCGGAGCTTGCCGCTGCGGCGCGGTAAAACCCGCGGGTCCCGGACTGCCGTCACGGCGAAAGGCGCCGGGCGCGGTCCCGGACCGCTTCCCACGAAAACCACTCTCCGTCCGGATGGTCGATGCCCGGGCAGGACTGGGCGGCTTCGGCCCACGCCGCAGGCGAGGCCACGATCTCGGGCCAGAAGGGAAAGGCGCGGCACTGCTCGGGCTTGACCGGGTGAACGCGACACCGATCGCCGTCCAAAAGCGGACAGCCGGAGCCATCTTCGGCATCCAAAAAATGCACACCATCTTCCGGGTCCCATTGGACATCGAAGGCATTCCGAAACTGCGACGCCGACATGCCCAAGTGCCGCGCCATGCGGCGCAAGGTCTTCCAGTCGAAGTACACCGAGCCCGGCTGCCGGCAGCAGTCTCCGCATCCGGTGCAGCCAAATCGAAGCCCTTCGGCAAAAGAGGCGTCCATGGGACCACGGTTTCCCGTCGCGCGGTCTTGCGCAACCGCCCTTCCAGGGAGAATACCGCGGCGTGGAGCGACCGCTGCGCCGTGGCGACGTGGAGTACCGGCTGATCAAGCGCCTGGCCGCCGGTGGAATGGCGGACCTGTTTTTGGCCCAGGCGTATGGGCGGCGGGGTTACGAGCGCACAGTGGTGGTAAAGACGGCCCGGGCCGACGCCGGACCGCGAACGGGCGACCTGGAGCGGGCCCTATTCGGGGAGGCGGAGGTGGGCCGCGCCTTTCGGCACCCCAACCTGGTCGAGCTTTTGGATGCGCAGCTGGAGGGCACGAGACCCCATCTGATCTTCGAGTTCGTGTTCGGGCGAGACGTGGCGCAGATCCGGGATCGGATCTGGGCAGAAGGGCGTCCGGTTCCCCTTTTCGTCATCGCCGCGGTCATGCGGGAAGTCTTGTGCGGATTGGCGCACGTTCACTCCGGAGCGGGAAGACAGAGCTTGGAAGCCGTTCACCGGGATGTTTCGCCTCAAAATATTTTGGTGAGCTTCGAGGGCCAGGTGAAGCTCGCGGACTTTGGACTGGCAAAGGCAGCGTTCTTGGATGGAGGCACGTCGACGGAAATGGTGAAGGGGAAGGCTGCCTACATGGCTCCCGAGCAGCTGACGGAGCGTTCGGCGAGCCCTCGGTCGGACGTGTTCGGCCTCGGCGTGGTCCTGTGGGAGTTGCTGACCGGGCGCCGGCTCTTCTATCGAGAAGACGACGCCGCAACGGCGAGGGCCGTGGTCCGGGAGCCCGTACCCTGGCCCCGGAACCCGGGCCGGCCCGTGCCGCTGCGGTGGGCGTGGTTGTGCTGGCGTGCGACCCGGCGGAACCGGCGCCTGCGTTTCGAAAGCTCGGCCGCGATGCTGCGGGCCGTGGAGTCGGTCGATGGGCGCAGCCGACGAGAGGCCCGAGAGGCCCTGGCCGAGTGGATGCGCGGATTGTTCGCCGAACGGCTGCAGCGCCGGGAACGGCACGCGGCGTCCTTCCGAGATCCGGTGGAGCGCCGCAAAGTATTGGACGCGGGCTTCGAGCTGACGCCGGAGGTGACCGAAACCCGGGCGCCGCGGAGGCCGAACGGCATG
>DAPKRQ010000354.1:0-5088 GCA_031800475.1 Myxococcales bacterium LLY-WYZ-16_1 | reverse complement strand
GGCTGTCGGGCTGGGGTCGACGGGCTTCGGGGTTTCGGGTGCGGTCGGCACGCCCAGGCCGGTGGCGGCCGCAAAGCCTGCACCCGCCAAGAGGAACAATCCGTAGGTCTTCGTCGCTGCGTACATGAGCTCTCCTTTACCCGCGGCGGCGGGTTCGAAGGGTACGGACGGACGCCGCCGCCCTTCGGTGTACGCCGTGGTAAAAAAACTTGCCGGATCGTTCGTGAAGGCTCGTCGAGCGGGGCACCCGCTTTGCCCGCTTTCGGATCCTCGGCGTATCTGCCGACCATGCTGCGACGTGGGGGGTGGTTGGTTTCGGCCATGTGGGTGCTCGGCGCCTGCTCGGGCGGGGAGGACGGGCCACCGGGAGGGACCGACGCCGGCAGGTCGATGGACGCGTCCGACCTGGGACCCGACCCGATGGACATGTCCGACCGGTCGGACGGGGGCCCGCCCGATCGGGGCCCCGACGGGGGACCGGACGGCGGGCTCGACGCAGGTGAAATGGATGTGTCCGAGCCCCTCGAGTTCTTCGCGTTGACGTGCGACTGGAACCTGGAGCCGACGCCCCGCCGTTCACGGCGGTCGTGCAGGGCACTCTGCGAGACTTCGACGTGCTGGCGGGCCGCCGCCGCTGGGCCCGGACTCTCACGGACGAGCTCGCGCCCTGAGCAGATCATGGCTGCAGACGGACTGGGAGGCTCGACTCAAGATTTCTCTCCAAACGATTCTTGCCAAAATCGTAGCTCTTCCAGGGCGCCGACTCTGGGGTCTCGAAGAAAGCTTTGTCGGTCTGTGTGAAACGACAATGTCCCGTCCGAAAGTCGCGCGAAGTCGTCGCCGATCCGCAGGGCTTCTTTCAGGTCGTGGGTGACGAAGACCGTCGACGTTCCCTGTGCCGCCACAACCTCGCGAAAAAAGCGCTGCATGGAATCGCGGGTGCCCGGATCCAAGGCGCCGAAGGGTTCGTCCAGCAGCAGGACCCGGGGCTCGAGCACCAGCGCCCGGCCGAAGGCCACCCGCTGGCGCTGGCCCCCCGACAGCTGGTTCGGCATTCGATGGGCTCGGGACCCGAGGGCGAGCCGCTCGAGCATGGCTCGGGTCCGGGCCGCGATCTCGGCCCGGGGGCGCTTGGCCACCCGCAACCCGAAAGCCACGTTTTCATAGGCCGTCAGATGGGGAAACAGGAGGGCCTCTTGGTATAGATAGACCACCTGACGGCGCTCGGGGGGCTGCCGGGTGACGTCCCGTCCGTCGACCCAGACCTGTCCGGCGTCCGCCGCTTCGAGCCCGGCCAAGATCCCGAGCAGCGTGCTCTTGCCCGAGCCGGACGCACCCAACACCGCCAGCGTGGTCCCGGGCCGAAGCTCCAGGTCCACCCCGTCGAGGACCGTTTCGGCCCCGTACCGTTTGCGAAGCCCCCGGGCGGTCAGAACGCTCACGGCCGTCCCCTCCAGCCCGGGGCGATGGACCGGGGGCCCTTCCCGGACGGGTGCGCATCCCACTTCCGTGCCCAGCCGGTGCGGCTTCGGCGGTGGCGGCGTGTCGGCGCGTGTCGGCTCGGTCCGTCGGCGCGAAGCGCTTCCATCTTCCCTCCGAGGATCGCGCGGCCGGCCCTCGGCTCCGACCCCCGAGCGAAGCGCCATCGAACCGTGGTGTTCCGTCGCCCCTTTCGAGACAACCGGGACATGGCTTGCCGACCCCCACCGGATCCGGATCCCGGCCGGTGTTCAGGACCATCGACCCATCCAGCGCTGCGAGCGGTCGGCAGCGCAGCCGGCGGCTCTCGCCCGAGCCGAAGCCGGGCCTCCTCGGGGGTCGAGGGCTTCGTCGGCAGCTTCCCGGGGGCCCCGGCCTCGCGGAGGTGCCGGCCGTGAGCGAGCCGCCCCCGTTTTGGCCCGAAGAGCTGCAGGCCTTGGAGCTGCCCGGATTCGAGGGCGACGCGATGGACCCGGCAGACGCCGCAGCCCTGGGTCGGACCCTGGAGGCCCTGCAGGGCGAGATCCCGTTTCCGAGCCCGCTGTACGCCGGGCAGATGCTGAAGCCGCCCCACCGGGTGGCGCGGTGGGCCTACGCCCTGGCCCAGGCGCTGAACCCGAACAACCACGCCCTCGACGGAGGGCGGGTGAGCTCCCGCATGGAAAAGGAATCGGTGGTCGAGCTCGCCGGCGCCCTCGGTCTGCCCGGGGCCCTGGGCCATCTGACCAGCGGCGGGACCCTCGCGAACCTGGAAGCCTTGTGGGTGTCGGCGCGACTGCGGCCCGGGACGGCCGTGCTCGCATCCGAACGAGCCCACTACACCCACCGCCGGATGGCGTCGGTGCTGGGGCTCGGATTCGAATCGGTCCCCACCGACGGGCGGGGTCGGATGGACCCGGAACGACTCGAGGCGCAACTCGCGGCCATGGACGGGCGGGTGGCCTGCGTGGTCGCCACGCCGGGGACCACCGGTCTCGGTGCGGTGGATCCGGTGGCGGACATCCACGCCGTCTGCCGCGATCACGGCGTGCGCCTGCACCTGGACGCAGCCTACGGCGGTTTTTTTCGCCTGGCTCGCCGAGACCTGTCGGATCCCGCCCGCCGCGCCTTCGACGCGTTCGGCTCGGCCGATTCGCTCGTCGTCGACCCCCACAAACACGGCCTCCAGCCCTACGGTTGTGGCTGTGTGCTGTTCAAAGATCCAGCGGTCGGTCGAATGTACGAGCACGACTCGCCCTACACCTACTTCACTTCCGATGACCTGCATCTGGGCGAGATCAGTCTCGAGTGTTCCCGGGCGGGAGCGGCGGCGGTGGCCTTGTGGGCGACCCTGCAACGGTTTCCACTCACCGACGGCGGCGAGTTCGCGGCGGGGCTCGGCAGCTGTCTCGAGGCGGCCCGTACCCTTCATCGTCACCTCGGGGCGAACGGCTGGCGCGTGCTGGCGGCGCCCGACCTCGACATCGTGGTGTGGGCCCCGGGCGGAGCCACCGCGTCTGAAGTCAGCCGGAACAGCCGGGCGGTATTCGACGCGGCCGCCCGCCGGGGGCTCCATCTGGCCCTGATCCGGCTGAGGCCCGAACAGGTCCGGCGGTGGTGGCCGGATCTGTCCTTCGATGAACCGGTGGTGACGGCGCTGCGCTCGGTGCTGATGAAGTGGAGCCACCGAGACCGACTCGACGCCATCATCGAGCGCCTGGAAGCGGCCCGGTCCGAAGTCGAAGGGGGCGGTCAGACCTGAGCGGCGTGCCGGTCCATCCAGCGGTCGAGGTCTTCGAAGCCGACTTGGGCTTGGCGCTCCCGAATCCGCTTGCGTATTGCCTCGAGCTGCCCGGGCTCGAGCTCGGGCAGCTGTCCCGTGACCGCTTCGGCCACTGCGGGGCCCGAGGGCGCCGCGGCTTGCTCCAGGGCCTCTCCGACCTGGGACTCGGTCTGTTCGGTGCGCTCTTCCAGGCCCAAGAAGGCGCTGATCAGGCGCTCCCCCACGGAGGCGGCATGCCGCCCGGAGGCCACGATGTTTCCCTTGCCGGTGACCACGTTGCCGCACGAAAACACCCGCGGCAGGCCCGAGATTCGGCCGAGCTCCCAGTCTTCGAAGGCGAACAGTTCCCCCCGCATCGGGACGCCCTGGATCGGGTTCGGAATCGAGCCGATGGAGCTGACCACCAGCGAGCCTCGCCGTTCGAATGTCTCGTCCGTCGGCGTCACCCGACCGTTCACGAGCTCGGCCCGCCGAAACCGAAGTCCCACCACTCGGTCGTTTTCGATCAGGGGTGCGTCGGGGATGCTGAGCGGCTCGAAATGGAACTTGTACTTCTGCATGGTTCGCTCCAGCATCTTCCGCCGATTGGAGCGAACCTTCTCTCGCTTTTTGTCGTCGGCGCCCTCGGGAATCTCTTGAAGCGGCATGTCTTCCGCTTGGCGTCGGTAGAACAGGGTGGCGCCTTTCAGGCCCAGGTCACTCCACTGAACCCCCACGGTGGCGCAGGCCTTTTCGAGACCTGCCTTTTCCAGTGTTTCCACGTCGACGTCGTGCCCGAGCTCCCGAAGCTTCTTCCGTGTGGTCTCCAGCATCATCACCTTGACCACGTCGATCGACGCGAGGCCGCCGCCCACCACGATGCCTTCGTCCTCGACCTCGAAGTTCGGACCCACGTACTCCGGATCTTCCGCGTGGTTGAACGCGATGATGAATGGATTTTGGTAGACGAAGCCCTTGCCCAGGTACGTATCGATGCCGTCTACCGGCAGGGGCCGGTCCCGCCACGCACCGCAGGCCAGCACCACCGCGGTAAAGCCCCAGTCGTCGATCAGCCCGTCGAGGGTTACGTCCTGGCCGATCCGGGTCAGGGGCACGAAATGCACCCCACCTTTCGAAAGGCGCTCCCGGATCTTTCGGTACTCCTGTTGACGGAGGGCGGTGTGCCAGCGGGGCAGACCGTCCTCGATCTTTCCGTAGGGGCGCCGGTTCTGCTCGAAGACCGCCACCTCCAGCCCGGCTTCCGCCAAGATCTCCGCCAAGCGGGCACCGGCCACGGCGCCGCCCACCACCGCGACCGCCTGTCGGGGCTGCTGCTGCGTCATCGGCCCTGGCATACGCGGGATCGGCCCATAGGCCAAGGAAGACCCCCTCGAGCTTGGACGAAGGCGATCCGGTGACTATGTCCGAGCCCATGGACGGCAGTCGTTGGTTCGGGGCCGCGGCCCTGACGGGAGCTTTGGGTTTCACCGCGTACGTGCTGGGGGGGTTGGTGACGGCGTGGTTGGCCGAGCCCCTGCCCGAGGCGGGGGAGCGGGCCCCGGCGTTTGCGGCGGCCGGGCTCGACGGCCGGCCGGTCCGCCTTTCCGATCACCGAGGGCAGGCGGTGCTGCTCGATTTTTGGACCACCACCTGCGTCGGATGCATCGGCTCGCTGAATCGTCTGGCGCGGTTCCAGAGCGACTACGGCGATCGGGGTTTTCAGGTGCTTTCGCTCAATCAGGACCCCACCGACCTGAAGTCCGAGGTGCGGGCCGTGGTGAAGGAGCGGGGTCTGACGTTTCCGGTGGCCATCGGTCCCGAAAGCCACGCCGCGGCGGAGGCCTACCGGATCCGCGGATTCCCCACTG
>DAPKRQ010000353.1:0-3293 GCA_031800475.1 Myxococcales bacterium LLY-WYZ-16_1 | reverse complement strand
GGTTCGTGCAACTCCTGGACGGCGACGAAGCGGTTTCGGCCCGTCTTTTCGATCCCATCGACCGGGGCCTGGCGGCCCTCTTGCGGGGGGAGCCCGAGACCGCGTTGGCGCGTCTTCCTTCTTCTCCCGAGTGGGCCGTCTACCGGGCCATGGCTTGGGTTCGGCGGGGAGCTGGCCCCGCCCGGGCTCGGGCCGAGGTGGAGTCGGGCGCCCGGGGCGGGGATCCGGCGGCGTCGTTTTGGGCCGCCCTGTTTCGGGCCCGCGTGGGCGAAACCGAGCGGGCCGATGCCCTGCTGCGGCGAGCGTGCGAGGGCAGCGATCCCTTGGCGGAGCGATTCGCCCCCGATCCGGCCCATCGCCTGCTGGTCCGGATCTGGGAGCGGGCAGGCCGGGTCTCGCCCGCCGACGCCGAGGCCGTCTTCGAGGCGTGGTGGCGCTCCGGAAGGAGCCGGGCGCCGGAAGGGGTGATGCCCCCGGAGCGTTTCAACCTGCGCCGGGCCCTGGCGTTCCGCCACCCGGACCGGTTCGACCAGGCTCGGGCTCGATTGAAACGAGACCCGGGCGATCGACTGGCCCGCTTCGCCTTGGCGCGGGCGGCCTTGGACCAGGGGGACCTGCCGAAAGCGGCTGCCTACCTGGAGGGGGGGACGGACCCGCCGCGCATGCTCCGGGCCCGGTTGGCGTTGGCCGAGGGGCGGGCTGCCGACGCCCTGGCCGACCTGGAAGCGGTGGCCCCGAAGGCCCGGACCCCTTCCGGGCTCGCCCTGTGGGCCCGGGCCCTCACCCAGCTGCGCCGACACGACGCTGCCGGGACGGTGATCGGTCGCTTGCTCGAGCGTCAGCCGCTGGACGTGGATCCCTTCGCGCTTCGAGCGGAGCTTCTGCGGTCGCGCCGACGGGACCCGAAGCTCGCCGTCCTGCGCAGCCGGGCATGGCGCCGCGAGATGGATCGGGTCGCGGCGCAGGTCGCGGCCCGGCAGGCCGTGTTGCAGACCGTGGAACGCAGCCGCGACACCTTGACCTTCGGCGCCCAGCGGGAACGGGAGGTTCGTTTTGGCCTCCCCTTGGACTTGGCCCTGGCGGCCCGAGGCGCACCCGCCGAAGCCCGGGCTGCCCGAGCCCGAATCCTGCGGGCCTGCGCCGACGACGTGGTGCGTCTGCTGCGTCACGAAGGCACGTGGGACCAGGTCACCCTCCGCGCCAGCCCCTACGGCCGGGTCGTGACCCTGACCCGACGGCTGCCGGCAGCCGACCCGGCCCGCTGCGGGGGCATCGCCCGGGATCTGGGGCTCCGGCCGGTTCGTCCTTGACAAGGACCCCGACCCGACCTGCTGGCTGGGCGTCATGCACGACGCCACCCTCCCCAACGGGCTGCGCCTGTTGGTGGAGCCGAGTCACGCCAGTCGGGTCGTCGCCGTGCAGATCTGGGTTCGGGTCGGATCTGCCGACGAAGGTCCCGACGAGGCGGGTCTTGCTCACCTGCACGAGCACATGCTGTTCAAGGGAACCGCCAGCCGGGGGGTGGGCGAGCTCGCTTCGGAGATCGAAGCGGCCGGCGGTGAGATCAACGCGTGGACCAGCTTCGACCAGACGGTCTACCACGTGACCATCGCCAGCCGGGAGCTCGATGTGGCGCTGGACGTCCTCGCCGACGCCGTGCGGCACTCCACCTTCGATCCGCAGGAGCTCGAGCGGGAGATCGAGGTGGTGATCGAGGAGCTGCACCGGGGCCGCGACCAGCCGGCCCGCGTGGCGGGCGAGATGCTGTTCTCGGGCCTGTACCGGCGCCACCCTTATGGGCGGCCCGTGATCGGCACCCTCGACAGCGTCCGGTCCATGACCCGGGACAAGGTGCTTCGCTTTTACGACCGGTGGTATCGCCCCGGGAACATGACCGTCGTGGTGGCTGGGGACGTGGAGCCCGCGCGGGTGGAGGCGCGGATCCGAGAGCTCTTCGACGGTGACTCCGCGCCGGTGGCCCGTCCGGCGCGGCCCGTGGAGCCCCCGCTCGACGAGGTCCGAGTGGCCGTTCAAAGAAAAGACATTCAAGAGACGCACCTGTTCGTCGGCTGGTCCGCGGTGCCTTTGGCGGACCCCCGAACGCCGTACGTCGACCTGCTGAGCGTGATCTTGGGAGCGGGCGAATCGTCCCGCCTGTATCGCCGTGTGAAGCGAGAGCTCGAACGGGTGAACGACTGCTACGCCCTGTCGCACACCCCGAACGACCCGGGCCTGTTCGCCGTCGGCGCCCAAGTTCACGGAGACGGGGTTTTGGACGCCCTGGAGTCCCTGCTCGAGACGTCCTTGGCAGTCCGGGACGGCGTGACCGACGACGAGCTCGAGAAAGCCCGCACGATCATCCTGTCGGAGCAGGTCTACCTGCGGGAGACGGTGGATGGCATGGCTCGCCGGCTCGGCTACTTCGCGTCCACGGTAGGCGACGTGGGGTTCGAGGACGCTTACTACCGCGCGATCCGCGAAGCCACGGTGACGGACGTGGCCGAGGTGGCCCGCCAGCTCCTGAAGCCCGACGCTTTGGTGATCACCGCCCTCCTGCCGAGCGAATCGGCTCCCGACTGCACCGAATCTGCCATCCGGGAACGGCTCGAGCGGGTCTGCGGGCCTGCCCCGACGCCCTCCGTGACCCCGGGCGAGCCCGAGCTGGTGGAAACGGTGCTGTCAAATGGGGCCAAGGTGGTGATTCGAGAAGACCGGACCGTGCCCCGGGTGGCCATCCGCGCGGCTGCCATCGGGGGCCTGCTCGCGGAGCGGAGACAGACCAGCGGAGTGGGGCACTTGACGTCGCAACTGCTGGTTCGAGGGACCCGCCGCCGCTCGGCCGAGGAACTGGTGGAGCTGTGCGACGCCATGGCGGCCGGACTCGGCGGCATCTCCGGGCGAAGCTCTTTGGGGCTGTCCGGGGACTTTTTGCAGGCCCATTGGGACCGGGGCTTCGACCTGTTCATGGACTGCTTGCTCGAGCCCACTTTTCCCGAAGCGGAGCTCGAGCGAGAACGGCGCACTGCGCTGGAAGACGTGGCGGCCCGCAAAGACAGCCCCACCACCATGGTCTTCGACCGGCTGGCCGAAGCCATCCACGCCGACCATCCCTACAGCCTGCCGGTTCTGGGGCATGCCGACAGCCTGGCGGCGCTGACCCGAGATGAGATCGAACGGGCCTGGCGCACCCAGCTGGCTCCATCCCGCACGGTGGTGGCGGTGGTCGGCGCGGTCGACCCCCGGCAGACCTTGCGCCGGCTCGAAGCCACGTTGGGAGCAGCGCCTCCCGGAGA
>DAPKRQ010000352.1:0-8449 GCA_031800475.1 Myxococcales bacterium LLY-WYZ-16_1 | reverse complement strand
CACGTCGGTCGGGGCCACCGCCCACCCGACCCGGAGTCCGGTGGCCGCGAATCCTTTGGAGATGCCGTCGGCGAAGACGGTGTAGCGGGCCACCTCCGGAACCAGATGGGGCGGGGTCACGTGCTCGGCGCCGTCGAAGGTGAGGGCCCAGTAGACCTGGTCGAACAACAGGTAGCAGCCCCGCTCGTTCGCCCGTTGTCGGCGGTGGTTTTCCTCCACGACCATGCGACAGATCGCTTCCAGGTGATCCTTTCGAATCACGGTTCCGGTGGGGTTTTGGGGGGTGTTCAAGCAGATCAGCCGGGCGGTTTTCAGGTGGGGCTCGATCTGGCTCGGCTCCGGAAAGAAGAAGTTTTCCGGCGTGGTCGGAAGCTCCACCATCCGGGCGCCCACCAGGCGGCTGTAGTGGTTGTTGTTCCAGGACGGCAGGCCGTAGACCACCGCGTCGCCCGGGTCGACCAAGGCCAGGTACGCCCCGGCGATGGCGGGCCGGGCCCCGCTGACCATGACCACCGAGTCCACCGGGATCTTCAGACCCAGGCGGCGCTCGAACATGCCGGCCACCGCGCGCCGCGCCTCGGGAATGCCGGGGGCCGGGGGGTAGTTGGTCTCGCCCCGTTCCAGGGCGCTCCGAAGGGCTCGGGACAGCTTGTCCGGAATCGGAAACTCGGCGGGTTTGAAGTCCCCGACCGTCAGGTTGAGAATGTCTTCCCCATTGCGGATCCGACCCGCCACCTCGTAGGCCATGGTCAGGATCTCGCTGGTGACCATCCGCTGCGAGAACGCGGAAAGGGTGCGGGGCGGGGGCTGAAGGACGTCGGTCAGGTCCAGCACGACCCAGGTCTCTACTCGGGGGCGTCCGGTTCCGAAAAGCGAAAATCTCGGGAAATGCCGCAGCGTTCTGGCAAGCCCAGAGCGAGCGCTTCGCAGGTGCAGGTGTCGAGCAGGGCCTCGCATCGTTCCTGCTCGGCCCGGGTGGGCTCGGGCTGTTGGGATTCGTTCAGGTCCAGCCGCCGGATGCAGGCCGCTTCTTCCCGCGGGGATGGGGCGCATTCGCAGACCTGGACGGACAGGCTGCGGCAGGGCCCTTCGCAGCCCAGGCCGAAGCTGGCCAGGGCGACGCACAGACCGAAGGCCGCGGGCCCGCTCCGGTGCCGGTCCATGCAGCGCCCCCTGTCAGAACCGTGGCGGCTCGGCAAGCCGCGGGCCGCCGTCACCCGCTGCCGAGCCGGGTCCAGGCCCGCCGATACTGGGGATTTTGAGGGTCGTAGCTCAAGGCCAGGCGAAGGTGGCGCCGGGCTGCGGCCACGTCGCCTACCGAGGCGGCCTTGATCGCCTCGCGATACAGAAGCTCCGCCTGCTGGCTGGGGCTGCGGGTCCCCGCGGAAGGCGCGGGCGAGGGAATGTCTTGGGTGGCGGCCCGGTTCCGCTCCCGGACCGGGCGGCTCAGGCGGGCCGGGGTCGGCGCGCTCGCACGCCCTTGCGGCGGTCCGACATGGACTTGGGCCCCCTCGGTTTGCTCTTCGTGAAAGCCGCCGCCCTCCACGGGCAGCGCGTCGAAGGTTTGCTCCGCCAAAGACCGGTCGTCGATTTCGAAGGACCGGTCCCGGCTGGCGTCGGGCGGAGGCGACGGGGGCGTCGCAGGTCGCCCGTGGACTCCCGACACGGGCCGGCCCGGAATCACGGGGGTCCCGTCCGCTCCTCGGACCGTCGGTTGGGCGAACGGAACGTTGCCGTTGGGCCGCGGGGCGTTCGACGGGGATGGCGGCGAGGCGCCCGCAGGGGCCTGCGGGGGAGGTCCTGTCCGACCGCCCGCGCTTGCGCCCGTCGGCGCGGAGGATGGGGTCCCGTCTTGCGGCGCTCGGCCCATCCGGTCTTCCGGACGCTCCCGCCGGGGCGGCTCGGACAGGACCAGGTCGGCCACCAAGTCGCCCGTGCCTTCGGTGTCGTCTTGGCCCCCTTCCAGGTCGCGACTGGAGACGAGTTCGCCGTCCGCGGTGATGACGAAGTCCGGCGAAGGTCCTGCAGCCGGGGTGCCCATCCCGTTCACGGTACCGCAGAACCGCCCGGAGCGGCAGAGGGGGGCGCTTGCCCAGTGCCCGCAACCGCCCGACCCTCGCGGCGCGGGTCCACCCCGGCCCGCCAGCCCCGGTCCGTGTTCCCCAGCACGTGGAGCCCGCTGGTGAAGGTGTCGACCCGCACCTGGTGCCCCATGTCGGACAGGGCGGAAACCAGGTTCTCCCGGATCCGAGGGCTTTCCCATCCCCTGCGGTCCACCTCCACCGGGCCGCCGCGGCAGAGCACGTGGGGCAGGGCGACCGCCTCCTGCGGGGACATCCCGTGGTCGATCAGCGCCACCAGCGTATCGAGCACATAGCCGATGATGCGGGAGCCGCCGGGCGAACCCACGGCGAATCGGGGCCGTCCTTCGGGGCCGTATACCACCGTCGGGCTCATGGAGGACCGGGGGCGCTTTCGGGCCGCGGCCGCGTTGGCCACCGGTCGTCCCCGGCGGGTCGGGGCGAAGGAAAAATCCGTCAGCTGGTTGTTCAGTAGAAAGCCACGGACCAGGACTCGGCTTCCAAACACGTTTTCGATGCTGGTCGTCACCGAGGCCAGATGCCCGAAGCGATCTGCGATACTGAAGTGACTGGTGGACGGAAGCTCCGGTGAGCTGCCCGTGCGAAAAGCCTGGGTGCTGCCGGGCGGCTTGCCGGCCTTCGGGCGCTCCATGGCCTGATCCAAGTCGATGGTTCGGGCCCGCTCCGCCAGGTACGCGGGGTCCAACAACCCCTCCACCGGGACTTCCACGAAGTCCGGATCCCCAACCCACCGGTTGCGGTCCGCGAAGGCCAGCTTGCTGGCCTCGGCGATCAGGTGGACCGTTCGGGGATCCCGGATCGGGTGGGCCGACAGGTCGAACTGCTCCAGGATCCCGAGGGCCTGCAGCACCGCCAGACCGCCGGAAGTCGGCGGCGGAAAGCCGCACACCCGGTGCCCGCGATAGGGCCGACAGATCGGCTCCCGGATCGGGGCCCGATAGGCTTCGAGATCGGCCCGGGTCAAAAGCCCGGGTGCGGGCACTTCGGCCACCAGGCCCAGGTCGGTCCGAAAGCCCAGGCTGAGCCAGGCGTCGGTCCAGGTCCGGGTCCAGTCGCTCGGTTGGGTGGCCTGGGCCACCGCATCCGCGATGTCACCGGCCAACTCGCCCTCGTACAGGGCCTTCGGTCCGAGTTCGGCCAGGCGCCGGAACACGGCGGCGAGCTCCGGGTTTCGCAACCGCTCTCCTGCCGCCAGCGGGGCCCCATCCGGGTAGTACAGGGCCCGTGCGGCGGGCATCAGGCGGAGGACCGGATCCCGCTGCAGCAGGTAAGCCAGTCGGGGCGTCACCTCGAATCCGCGCTCCGCCGTCCGGATCGCCGGGCCGAACAGCTGGGCCCACGGCAGTCGGCCGTGCTGGCGGTGGGCCCGGGCCAAGGCGGCGACTGCCCCGGGTGCGCCCACCGAGCGGCCCCCAACCAAGGCGTCGAAAAACCCCATCGGCTCCCCGTCCGGCCCGACGAACAGGTCGGGGCCCGCGCTCTTCGGGGCGGTCTCCCGCCCGTCGAAAGCCTGCAGTCCGCCTTTTGGAGTGTGATACAGGACGAACGCGCCGCCGCCGATCCCCGACGACTGGGGCTCGACCAAGGTCAACATGGCCTGCACCGCCACGGAAGCATCGGCCGCAGAACCCCCGTCCCGGAGCATCGCCGCGCCGGCCTGGCTGGCCAGCGGGTGGGCGGCCACCACCATGGCCTCGGCCGGTGGCACGTCCAGGTCGCGGTTCCAGCCGGTGGCCGCCTCGGGGGGGGCCCCTTTGCGGGGATCGTCGCAGCCGAAGGCCCCGAAGACGAAGAGCAGGATCCAGCCGCGCCCGCTGGCGCGCCGGGCCGGTCTGAAGGCGGCGGTCATGCCCTCACTTTGACGGTCCCGCCGCCCCCGGTCACGCACTCCGTGCTCGAGGCCGGCTCGCCGTGGCTTGGCCCGCGGCGCAGCATGGCGCAGCCTCCCGGCGGTGGGGCGGCTCGGCTTTTTCGTGGGCCTGGCGTGGGCCGCCATGCGCCGGTCCCTCGGTATCACCGTGCTGACCGTAGGCACCATCTCCACGGCCCTGGCCATTTTGGCGGTCTTTGGGATCACGCTGTTCGAGCTGCAGCGGTTGTCGGAGCGGGTCGGATCCCAGCTCGCGGTGTCGGCTTACCTTTCTGCCGAGCTCGATCGCCCGGACGCGCCCCAGATCGAAGCCTTGCTCGCCAGGGTGTCGCGATGGACCGAGGTGGAGACGGCGGAGCACATCTCCTCCGCCGAAGCCATGCGCGACTTTCGAGAGCAGCTCGGCGACGAAGCGGTGATTTTGGACGGGCTCGACCCCACCGTCCTTCCGCCATCGATCGAGGTGGCCCTGCGGCCGAGCCACCGCCGACCCGCGGGAGCCCGGGCGGTGGCCGACCGATTGCGTCGTTCCGGCGGGGTCGAAGAGGTCCGCTACGGGGAACGGCGGCTTCGACGACTCGAGGTCGTGCACCGGTTCGCCCAGACCGCGAGCGCGATCTTGGGGGCTGCGCTCTTGTTGGCCACGGTCGCGATCGTTGCCAATACGGTTCGTCTCACCGTATTCTCTCGAAAAGAAGAAATTGAAGTCATGGCCCTCGTCGGTGCGTCTGGCGTGTTCGTCCGGGTTCCCTTCTTGCTCGAGGGCGCCATTCAGGGCGCCATGGGCGGTTTGCTGGCCCTTCTGTGGCTTCGGTTGCTCGAGGGTGTGTTTCGCTCCGGCTTCGGTCGGCTCCTGGAGCCCACCTTCGGTCCGGTGCAGGTCCAGGTGCAGTGGGCCCAGGTCGTGGCCGCGGTCGTGGTGGCCGGGGCAGTGCTGGGGCTGTTGGGGGCGGCGTTCGCCGTGACCCGCTTTTTGAGGGCTTTGTGACCGCGGCGCTTCAGCTCGTTTTGACCCTGGTCCTTCCGGGGGCTCCGTTCGAGGTGGACACCCGTGAGCTCGAAGCGGTGCGGACCCGCATCGCCCGAGAACGGGTGCGAAACCATTTCTTGCGCCGCAAAGAGACGAGCGCCATCCGGGCGATCCTTCGGTTGGACCGGAGCATCGAAGAGCGCACCGGGGAGCTGGAGCGCCTGGGGGAGCGGATGTCGGTGGTGGAAACGGACCTTCGGCGGGTCCGGGCGCGCCTCGATGCCGTGCAGAACCGGCTGTCGGCGCTTCATGCCCGAGCCGGCCGGCGGGCGGCCGCCATGCACCGGATCCGGCGCATCGGTCTCGAAGCATTCTTGGTCGGGATCGAGGATCCGGTGGCTCAACGGCGGGCCGAAGACCGGTTTCGCTTCGTGATCGCCCACGACGGTCGCCTCGCCCGGCAGATCCGAGCCGTCCGCGACCGGCGGGCCGAGGCGGTGGCCGAGGTGGAAGCCAAGCGGGCGCAGCTGCGGGCCACCGAGCGCCGCCTGGCCGACGAGCGGTCGGAGTTGGCCCTGGAGCAGGCGGAGCGCAGGGCCTTCGTCGAGGCGCTCCGCAGGGAGCGGGTCGAAAGCGATCGCCTGGCGCGCCGGCTTCGTCGGGCCGAGCGGGGGGCTGTGAAGGAGTCGGACCGGCTCCGGGGGCATCGGCCGCCTCCGGCCCCCCGGCCCGGAGGCTTTGGCCGGCAGCGCGGGGCGCTCGCATGGCCGACGCCCGGGCGGGTCGAAGTGACGTTCGGCCACAAGGTCGACCCGGCCACCGGGGTGGTCCTGCAGCAAAGCGGCATCGACCTGCGGGCCGAAGAAGGGGCCCTGGTCCGGGCGCCATTCGCGGGCACCGTTTCGGTCGCTCGCTGGGTGGAAGGCTTCGGCCGAACGGTGGTGCTCGACCACGGCGACGGCTGGTTCACCGTGTACGGGCATCTGCAGGCTTTTTGGACCGAGCCCGGCCGCCCCGTGCGGCGGCTGCAGGTTCTGGGGACCGTCGGAGCCTCCGGATCGGAAAAAGGGGCGTTCTTGTACTTCGAGATCCGCCGCGGGCCCGAGCCCGTGGACCCCTTGGACTGGCTCGCCGAGTGAATCGGGTTCACGCTGGGCCCATGACCCGGCTGTTGTGCGGGCTGTGCGCCCTGGGGTGGGCAGCAGTGGCCTGGGCGTCTTCGGGGCCCGAGCGGGAGGCGACCTATGCGAAGCTCGACGTCTTCGCCAAGGTCCTGAACTACGTGCAGACCCACCACGTGGATCCGAAGCCGCCCGAACGATTGGTCTACGGGGCCATCGAGGGCCTGGTGAACCAACTCGACGCCCACTCGGAGTTTCTGACCCCCGAGGCGTATGCCGCGTTGGTCGACGGCGCGGAGCCGCCCCGGGTCGGGATCGGGGTGCGGCTCGGGCCTGCGGCCCAGGGGCTCCGGGTGGAAGCGGTCATCGTCGAAGGGCCGGCCGACCGGGCTGGGATCCGGGAGGGGGACGTGGTGCTCGAGATCGACGGACAGTCGGTCCCCGACCGGGTGCCGGCGGCCCGGGAACGTTTGGCGGGCACCGAAGGAGAGCCGGTGGGTCTCGTCTTGCGCCGGGGCCGCGATCGCTTCGAACGCCGGGTGCGCCGGGCGCCCCTTCGCCCGGTTCATGCGGTCGGCGAGCGCACGGCCGACGGGATCGGCCGGGTGCGCATCGAGCGGTTCACCCGGGATCTGCCCTTGGACCTGGCGCGCATCCTGGACGTGATGGCCGAGCAGGGACCGATCCGCGGCGTCCTTCTCGACCTGAGGGGCAACACCGGCGGGCTGGTGGAGGCGGCCGCCCGGGTGGCGGATCTATGGCTCGAAGCGGGCACCATCGTCACCACCGAGGCCCGTGGCCGGGTCCTGGAAAAATACGTGGCGCGGCGCTTCGGAACCCAGCCCGACTATCCGCTGGTGCTGTTGGTCGATGGCAAGACCGCCTCGTCGGCAGAGATCGTGGCCGCCGCCCTGCAGGAGCGTGACCGGGCCCAAGTGGTCGGCACCCGGACGTTCGGAAAGGGATCGGTTCAAACCCTGATCGAGCTCGAGGACGGCTCCGCCCTCAAGCTGACGGTGGCGCGGCATTACACGCCCGGTCACCGGTCGGTGCAGGGGGTCGGCGTCGAGCCCGACCACCCGGTGTCCCCGGCTGCCCAGCAGGCCGGCGGGGAAGGCGATGCCGCCGAGGCCCGGGCCTTGGCGGTCCTGCGCCGGGCGATCGGTCGGCGCTGAAAGCCGAGTCATTCCCGAGACCTGTCCATGACCCGCCCGAGCTGGCTCGCTTTACCCGGTGGCTGGGCCATGGTACCGGCTCCTTCAGCGGAGCCGCGCGGGTGGGGAGCCTGTTGAAACTCATCATCGAGGACGACGAGGGCAAGACCACCATCTACCCGTTGGCCGACGACGACGTCTCCATCGGGCGCCGCGAAGGCAACACGATCCGTTTGATGGAGCGGAACGTGTCGCGACGGCACGCCCGCCTCAGCCGGACCGACGAACGGGTCGTGGTGGAGGACCTGGACAGCTACAACGGCGTGCACGTCAACGGGGAGCGCATCCGGGGGCGCCGGCCGGTGCACGTGGGAGATTTGGTCGAAATCGGGGACTACCACCTGACCCTGCAGCGGGTGGAGGCGG
This sequence comes from Myxococcales bacterium LLY-WYZ-16_1, assembly GCA_031800475.1. GTDB lineage: Bacteria > Myxococcota > Kuafuiibacteriia > Kuafuiibacteriales > Kuafuiibacteriaceae > Kuafuiihalomonas > Kuafuiihalomonas phototrophica. The sequence continues at coordinate 806 of DAPKRQ010000352.1, read as the reverse complement.
AGCCGGAGCTGCCCGGACCCGAGCCGGCGGTGACACCGGGCTTGTTGGAAGAACACGCCACCCGGCCGTTGGCCGCATCCCCCGCCAACGCCGAAGACATGGCCCGGGACACGCTGATCGACCAGCCGGCGGCCGAGCGTACGCCGGCTCTGGCATCGACGGTGCCGCTCGGGCCGGTGCCGCCCACGCCGACCGACGGTGTCCCCGCGCCCTTTTCACCGGATCGGTTGGCAAGGCTCAGCGAGGTGCCTCGGGTGATCTGCGTGTCCACCGAGTACGCCGGTCGAGCCTTTCCCCTGGGAACCGAAACCGTGATCGGGCGGGTCGACGACAACGATGTCGTCATCGAACACCGAAGCGTATCCCGCAGTCACGCCAAGATCGTGACCACCGGAAGTGGGCACCGGATCGTCGACCTTCAGAGCGCGAATGGAATCTTGGTGAACGGCGAGGAGTACGCGATGACCGACCTCCGGGAGGGGGACCTGGTGGAGCTGGGCCACGTGCACTTTCGCTACGTGCCGGCGGGCGTTCCCTTCGAACCGAGCGACGAAGAGGCCCGCGCGATCCGGGAGCAGGGCGTGGTCTTGGACGAACCGCCGGCGTACGACCCGAGCACGGCGGCCACCGTGACCGACACCCCGATGCTCGAGGCCGGCTTCGCCGCAAACGGTGCCATGTCGGGCGCGGCCACGGCGCCACAGCTGCAGCCGTCGGTTCGTCCCACCCCGCCTCAGCCGCTGGTGCAGCCCATGCCCGACCCCACGCCGCCCGCGGTGCAGACCGTGCGACCGGCGCCCGCGGCC
>DAPKRQ010000351.1:0-10033 GCA_031800475.1 Myxococcales bacterium LLY-WYZ-16_1 | reverse complement strand
CGATGCAGCGATCGAGGACACAGCAGCACAGTAACGCCAGCTCGAAGCGGCCTTCCGTGGTTGGCCATGGGAGGTGGTCGACCCGGGGGGTGATGTAGAGTTCTCGGGTGGTTTCGCGGTCGAAGATGAGGTCGGGAAGGTCCGTGCCGTTGAAGAAGACAACGTAGCTGTCTTCGGCCGGCTCGGTGATGACGACCAGTTGGCGGAGGGTGTCGTCCTCCCATCCTTCACCGCCAAAATCCTCGGGAAGCGGCAGGTACGTGATGTTTGCGGGGCCGCAGGCCATCATGTTCACCAGCAGGGCAGCGATGGGGAGCACCACGGACCGTTTGAATCTTCGAACTTCCATCGTTCATTTGCTCACAGGGAGACCGCGGCCAGCAGCGCCGCCAGGCCTCCGGCTACGCTGCCCGACAAGGGCGCCGTCCACCAAGGAAAGCGTCGAGGAGTGAGGGCTTCGGCGAGAAAGGCCCCTCCGCCCGCGGCCACGAGACCCACGCCCGCCACCACCTGACCGTCGTCCACGGGGCCCTCGGTCCCCGGAAAAGCCAGCAACTCCCGTTCGCGCTCCCGTTCCTCGTCGACGAGCAAGTACACACCCGTCGCCACGGCGGCTGCGCCCGCACCCATCAAAGCCGCCGAATACCAAGCGGAGCGGCGCTTCGGTTTCAGGGTCAGGCGGGTCTCAAAATCTGGGTGGGTTTCGAAGGCGAAGCGACGGCTCGCACCGTTTGTCCACCGCGCGTAGAGCGCGTGCTCTCCCTCCCGCAGGCCGTAAATGCCGAACTGGGTGACGGCCCGGTCCAAGACCGTGAGCGCCTTGCCGTCGAGTTCGAGCGACAAGCCGGGGTCCAGTTCCCCAGCGAGCCGGGCTGCCGTCCCTTCGACGCCGCACGCCCGGGCCCGTTCCAACAGCGCCCTCTGCATCCGGCGCAGGGTGGGGCCATGTTCGTTGACGACCGCCCGCAGCGCGAACGGCTCCCGAGCAACCGAAGCGTCGGAGCCGCACACGAGCGTCACAGCGCCCCGGTCGGACGTGGCCGATGCGCCGATGATCACGAACAGGGGAGCCCTCGGGACTCTTTCCGAGATGCATTCGTTTGGATCGATGGCATCATCACAGGCTTCGAGTACGACCAAATCGTACCCGTGCTCTCGGAGCGCCGAGCGCATGCCCTTTACCAGCGGCTGAAGGACCGACGGCGCGCCATCGAGCACCACACGCGCGGCGTAGATGTCGCCGGCTTGCTCGGCATCCACCGACGACCACCCGTCCTTCGCCACAGCCGTCGCAGACCATGACAACATCACTGCAAGCGTGGTCCGAGCGATACGCAAATCAGAAGCCCTCGGGCCTACAGCCCCGGAGGATCTTCTCCACACTCTCCCCGGAGTACAAGTAATTCGTCAGGCAATCCACCTGCTCGGGGGGCAATTCGTGCCGCGCCCCTTCGAGCGTGCTCTTCGCCGCATCTTCCCCATTTCGCTGCAGATCAGCTTTCACCCGAGCTTCGAAGCGCCGCCACGCTGCCAGGTCTTTGGAAGGTGCGCTCACCAGCTCCACGTCCGACTCCGTGGAGTCGGCCTGCGAAGTGTTCGCTTTCGTGCGATCGACTCGCTCTTTTGAAAGGCCTGCGCCCCCAGAACTCTCCGAACTGTCTGTGCGCCGCCGTTCTTCGCCGGGGGTGTCCGAGGCCTGCCTCGACGGACGAGCCCGTCCGCGGCGCGGTCGGGAAGGGGAGACGACGGCGTTGCGGCGGGCTCCTTCGGATGGAATCGAGCGCGACGAAGCTGGCCCCTCGGCAGGGGCACGTTTCGCGACCGGCGATTCGGAATTCTTCGAACGCAATGCGTTCGGGGATGACTCGGACGGCCGAATGTCCACTCTCGGGTCCGCCACCGAGGCTGGCGCCGTTACCGCGGGGGGGGCGCCGCCGCCGACCCACCACGACCACGCGGTCATCCCCGCGAGCGTGAAGAGCACGCCCATCCCCATGCCGCCAAGCCATGGGTTTCGCACAAGTCGCCCCAGGGTCGACGGCTGGCCGCCCGTCCCGCGCTTCGCGGCCGGCGACGGATGGGGCGGCGTGGGACCACCCAACGCGGGGTCCAAGATGTTGGCTCGTTCGGGGGCACTGCCGGTGCCGGTCGAGGCAGCTTTCGCAGCCGACCCAGCGGGTACCTCTGCAGCCTGCAAACCCCGGGTCGGGGCGCTGTCTCGGAGTCCGCGGACCTGGGTCGGCGCGAACGAGGCCACCGTCGCCGCCGCGGTTTCGACGGTGGGGCCCAGCAGATCGGCTCCCGGCGCAGGCCGGAGCTGGGTGGCTGGAGCGTCCGTGCTCGTTCCCTCGTGAAGTCCGAGCCATGCCTCGAAATCGGCTCGTTCCTTTCGAAACTGGGCGGACACGAAGGCGCCCAGCCGCTCGGGCCCGCTCGCGGGAGAGCCCGCCGCGGACAGCAACGACTGAAGAAACGCCCGGGCCGAAGGCGGACGGTCGTCGACCTCCAATGCCAAGCCCCGACATACGGCTTCATCGATCGACACCGGCACTTGCGGGGCGATCGACGACAGCGGGCGCCACTCGGGGGCCATCATCTGGGCCCACATGCTCGCCAGAGGGGCCTGATCGTCTCCATTGGGCAAATCGCGGCCTTGGGTCCGACCCACCGCGGTGACGTAGAGCACGATCGCCGCGGCGTAGATGTCCGTTCGATGGCTGACCGAGTCCGGGTCCACGATCTGCTCGGGGGCCATATACTTCGGTGTGCCCATCACTTGGCCGGCGCGGGTGATCCGTGAACGTTCACCGTCGACCCGGGCCTGGGCCAGGCCGAAGTCGAGCACGACCACGCGGCCGTCGAAGGTCAGCATCAGGTTTTCGGGTTTCAAGTCTCGGTGGATCAGATCCAGGCGCTCCCCGCGGGGGCCCGTCAGGCCGTGGGCTGCGTCGAGCGCGGTCAAGAACTGCTGGGCCAGCTCCAGCCAGTGCGGCAGCGGCATGGGACCAGCCCGTTGGATCAGACGGAACAGATCCGTGCCCGCAATCAGCTCCGTCGCAAGATACAGGCGGCCGTCACGGGCGTGCCCGGCGTCCCGAAGCTGCAGGATGCCCGGGTGCCGCTGAAGCATCAGCACCTCGACTTCCTTCCAGAATCGGCGGACCGCGAACTCTCGACCGAGCAAGCTCTGGTTCAAGACCTTGAGCGCGCACAGCCCCGGGTCGCCGTGCCGCCGTGCGGCGTACACGCTGCCCATGCCTCCGGCGCCCAGCTTGCCCAGGACCTCGTAACCCTGGATCCGGGGCCGGTGTTCTTCGCCAGGCGAAACCACTTCATTTCGCTTGTATCACGGGACCCAAGCGCACCAGGAGCCGCCGGCCAACGGGCACTGGCCACTGGCCACGGGCAACGGCATGGGGCACGGGGCATTTGGCGCCGGGAACCGGGCACTGAGCACTGAGCACTGAGCACTGCGCCAACCCAAAGCAGCCCATGGGCAGCGGCCAACGGCAACGGATGGGCAACCCGGCAACCGGTCCTGGAAAACGCCCGCTGGAGCCCCAGAGCCGGGCCGCAAACCTTGAGCTCGATGCGACGAAGAAGGCGCCCTCGAGAAACTACCCGGAGGACCGGCGGCACCGAGTGGAATGGCGAGACCAGGTCGACTGGCGAGACCTGGTCGACTGGCGGGACCGCCCTACCCAGCCCAGCCGAATGTCCGAGAATCGACATTATGTTAATTTTGGCCTCCACGGCGCTCCCCCTCTGGACCGGGGCTGTATTGTCCCTCTGGCGGGCTCCTGCGGGCGTGAGAGCGTTGCAGGCGAGCCTGGGACGTTGCGCGAGAATCCCATGCTGGCTGCGGGTCCCGCCGCCCGTTGAGGTGGCTCGGGGTTGGGGCTCTGCGTTGAGGCTCGGGGTTGAGGCTCTGCGTTGAGGCTGTTCGTGGCGACGGGACCCGGCCCTCGGTGGGATCGCTCCGTTTCAGCCGGTGGTTCGCGGGCGGGTGCGTCGGGGTGTGGGAGCGCGAGGCGGTTTGGGATGGACTTTCTGGGTACTTGCGCCCTGCCGAACCGGTGGAATGTGGGACTGGTTCAGGTAGAAGTCCATGAAGGCCCGCGCGAACCGCAGGTCCCCGTGGGCCCGGGCGGGGTCGCCAAATGCCAGAGCAGCCCGCGTGTCGAGGGGCAGAAACGAAGTCCAAGTGAAACTTGGTCCGGACGGGGCCAAGTCCAAGATCAGCCACCGGCCGGGACGGTTGCGCTCGCCCAGGGCCAGCGTCCCCTCCATGAGCCACGGGCCGGGATGGGCCCGGAGACGTCGAGCCAGCTGAGCGAGAAAGTCTTCGGTCGGGTGCGGACCCGCATGGGCTTCCGGGACGGACGACAAGGCCGGCATGGCCGACCAAAATGCCATGCCGGGGGCCTGGCGGCTTCCGCCGATGGACCGATGGACGGCCGGCGCCTCGCGACGACGGCGCCTTTTCGGCGTGCCCATGCGACGGCCCTCGTCCGGTTACAGCGCCAGGCGCCGAGGCTGGGCGCCGTGCTTCGCGAACACTTCCTTGGCGGTCTGAAGGCCCTCGAAGTCGTGGGTGTGCACGGCCACCATGGTCTTCCCGCCCCGTATCTTGCGCTCGAGGTTTTCGGCTTCGGGGGCCGATACGCCGAAGCCCAAGAGCGTGGCCAACAGGCCGCCCGCCAAGCCCATGGCCACGGCGGGACCCACAACCATCAAACCCACGCCGGTGGCCGCCCCGAAGGAGGCCAGGCCCCCCAGGACGCCACCGACCGAAGCTCCGAGCGCACCGCCGGCGGTGAAGGACTGGTCGGGGTTTTCTGTGTCGAATTGCTCTTTGTGGGTGTCCTCGTGCATGAGGACGCTGATGTCGTCCACGGGCACGTTGGCGTCGTTCAGGTCGGCGAGCACCTGGCGGATCTCCGCTTCGGCGTCGAACATGGCGTAGACCATCTGCTCGTCTTCCCGTCGCTTTTTGCCCATGGCCGCCATCATGCGGCGGGGATCGGGGTCGACGCCGCGCCGGAGCGGGTCGGGCACGACGACCACGGGACAGCGGGACTTGGCCACGATGCGCTCGGCGTTGGTGCCGAAGATGCGGCGACCCCAGGTCTGAATGCCGCTGGACCCGACCACCAAGACGTCCGGCTCTTCCTTGCGAACCCGTTCGAGGACGGCTTCATCTGGCTCCTGCCCGGGCTGGACGTCGTGCGGGATGGTCTCTCCGGGAAAGGTCCGTCCCAGAAGATCGGCCAAGAGCTTTCGGTGATCTTCTTCGACCTGCACCTCATAGGACCGCTGCGAAGGTCCGAAGTACAGGGGATGGTCTCCGGGCAGCGCGTAGGGGCGCTGGAACACCGAAAACACCTGCATGTTGCCGGAGCCGTGCTCGGCAAGCCCCTTGGCCGTCCGGAGCACCGCGTTCGAAACCGGGGACAGATCCACACCCACCAGGATCTTCTCGAAGCCGATCTCGCTGCGGTCTTTGCCGGTGACCAGGACCGGACAGTGGGCATAGGCGATGACGCCGCTTGCCACGCTCCCGACCAAGGCGCGGCCGATGGCGCCCCGCCCTTGCGTCGCCACCACGATCAGCTCCGCTTCCTGGTCGTCCGCGGCGCAGGCGATTTCGTACGCAGGCTCGCCCGAACGGATCTCCGTGGTGCAGGGAAAGTCCATCGACTTCACCTTTTCCTCGAGACGCGTCTTCGCGCGGGACATGGCCTCCCGCTGCGCTTCTTCCGTCGCGCTTTCCCCCAAGGTGTACGGCAGGGGCGTTCCGCCCAAGCCGGTGTCGAGGATGTGGACGATGTGCAGGTTGTCGGCTTGCAGCAGCTGGGCCGTGCGCTTGGCCCCTTGCAAGGCGATATCGGCTCGGTCCGAAAAGTCGGTCGCGGCGACGATCGTTCGGCTACTCATGGTGCGGTGAGGGTAAGCAACAGGCGTGCCGGGGAAGCTTTCGCGTAAATCGCCCGGCGAGTCACCGAGAGGAAACGGACTGGCCCCAACCGAGGGCGGATTGGGTGACCCAGGTGGCCGAGACGTTACGATGCGAGGGGCGCTTCCCTGCTTGCCTGTCCGGTCTTGAAACCTTCACGCGAAGGTTTCAAGGCGCGGTGTTCACGCGGCCTCGAGCACCACGCCGTTGGCGGGGTCTGTCCGGGCGCTGCGCCAGATCTCTCGGGTCCGAGCGCGCATCTGCCCGTATCGCGGGGTCGGGTCCGCCTTTCGGATCTTCCGGCCCTCACTCCTTTGTTCGAGGTACCCGGTCCCCCGGGCGTGGGTCAGGAATGCCTTCCGGAGTTTGGCTTCGAGCTTGCGCACCTTCGCCCGGTTCCAGCCCAAGGTGCGGGCGGTGCGCTCCTGGGACTCGAGGCCCAAGAAACGAAGTTTGAAGAACCGCCCTTCCTCCGCGTCCAGGTGTTCCATGAATCCTGCGAGCAAGGCGTAGATCTCGAGACGTTCGAGTTCCTCTTCCGAGTCTCGCACCGAATCCTGCTCCAGGGTCGCCCGCCTGGAGCGCACCCAGCACTCGAGGGGCGACATCTCCTCGAGGGGCGTGTCTCGGGTGAGCGTTTCACCCACCGGAATGTGCCGCTGGCGCAAGGTCAGATCCGTGATCACCGCGTTCCGGGCGATGGTGAACAGATAGTTCTTGTAGGGGCGAACGCCGTCGTAGGCCGCCCGAGCCCGCGGACCGAAAGCCCGGCGGAAGGTCTCGTGGAGCACGTCGTCGACGTCGGCTTCGCTGGCCATGCCGCCGAAGTACATTTGCCGTCCCTCGCTCCGGAACGAGAAGCCCCGCAGAATGAAGTTGCGGAGCGGGCGCTTGTACGTGCGGTAGACCCGGTCCAGCGCTTCGGGGCGCCCGGCCCGAAAGGCCTCCAAAAACCCCGGGTCGGAAAGAAATGGATCGGCTCGTCGAGGCATGTTTCCCGGCACGTCGGCCTGGGACTTCAAGCGACGTGCCATGCGACACATCGTCGACGGGCGAGGACAAAATGTCGGGATTCGCGAGAACTTACGAAACTTAACAACCGGCCTGCCCGGGTGGCGCGCAATTTGCAGCCATTCGCGAACCCGGACAGACGTGTCACACGCGAACGATTTCAGGGAATCGCGTAGACCGCCCAGGTCGCCACGAAGGACACGGAAAGCGACAGCATCCATACCAGACGCGCGAGGCGCTTCGCGCAGCCTTGCTCGTCGTTCCGCAGCACGGGCGCCACCCCAGAGCGCTCTTCGCGATGGCCTTTCATGGCGTGCATGGGACACGTGCGAAAGAGGCCCTGAAAGGCGCCGAAGCACCCCAAAAAGAACGGCAAGAAGCAGACCCACCGCCACTTTGGCGCCAGGTCGGCCCGGACCAGGGCGATAGCGACACCCAACCCGATGGACACCATCAACAGCGACAATCGCAGCCGGACGTTCTGACCCTTGTTGCTCAGGTTGGCGCCCCGGAGGGCTCGATGGGCGTCGGCAGAGGTCAGGTCCACCTTTTCATTGTACGAAGCCCCCCCGCCGTTGCAATGCTCGACCGACACGCCGGGACGCGGGACGGGACTGGGGTGACATGGCGCATGAATTCTAGCGAACGGCGGCATTCCGATCCGTCCCTTCGGTTCCGCATCGGCGCGTGGCGCAGCAACTCGAGCTTCCCGCTCGCGCTCATGGCGGTGCTTTCCTGCAACGGCACCGACGTCGCCGGCGAATGCCAGCGGGACGAAGACTGCCCCGCCGGTCGATTTTGCCTGTACGACGCAGCGCGGGAGCTGACCACCTGTTCGCTCGAGTGTACGAACGACTTCGACTGCGAGCCGACGCGGGCCTGCTTGGGCTTGGCGGAAGAGCCCAGCTCCGTGGACACCCAGCCCGATATTCGGGTGTGCGCCGAGGCCGTGCGGCAGTGCGGCGACGATGCCGACGAGGCCTGCGACGGTCTCGACAACGACTGCGACGGGGTCATCGACGACGACTGCACTCCCCTGCCCTGCACCCGAGAAGACGACTGCGGGGCCTTTTCGTGCATCCCGGAAGTGGGCGCGGAACAGGCCGAATGTGCACCGACCGTGGAGCGTCGGTCTTTTTATGCGCCCTGCAACGATGGCTCCGAATGCCCGAACGGCATCTGCAACGGCGGCTTTTGCTCGCCGGCATGCCGGGACGGCGCCTTCGAAAACGACTGTCCGACCCGGCGTCGGATCCGGGGCGAAGAGGTCGAACTCGCTTGCGCCGCGCAGGTGCTGACCGGCCGGCCTTCCCACGGGGCATGCCAAGCCGTGTGCTTCGACCCACGAGATTGCCCCGCTGGCACGGCTTGCGCTTGGCGGCGCATCTTGCCCTCCCCGACCCTCCACGTGGGGGTCTGTACCGAGCTCGACCTGGAACGCCGACCGCTCGGGAGCGAATGCGGCCCGAGCCTGCGCGTCGAAGGCGATGCGCAGTGCCAGCACGGTCTGTGCTTTCAGAACGTCTGCACCCGGTTGTGCGGCGGGGGCGGGGCCGATTGTTCCGACGTGGGGCCGGACTTTCGCTGTCAAAGCCGGCGGTTCACCTACCAGGTCCCCGGCGCGGAACCGGTTCCGTACAACACGGGCGTCTGCGTGGAGTTCCCGTGAGCACCGGGCTCTTGCTCCGGTCACTGGGGGCCGCGCTGGCCCTCACCACCCCGCTCGGCGGGTGCGCGGGCACCCAGGTGGGAGACGCCACGGCCCGGGACTTTCGCCGCGCCGACCTGGCGGACATTCCCCTTCGCACCCTCGACATCGTGGTCGTGTCTCGAAGTCCCGTGGAGTTCGAGGAGGCCATCGACGTGAATGCGTTTTCAGCGCCGGCTCTGGACCGCCCCATCGCCCCCGAAGCCGACCGGCGGGCCCCGCAGCAGCGGGCCGCCCTGGAGCAAGCGCTCGTCGAATGGGCCGAAAGCCGGGGCTTCGATGCGAGGGTGCATCGAGCCGCCGCGGCCCGGCCCGACCTTGATGCCGTGATGCAGTCCAGCGAAGCGGACGCCTTGCTCCTGGTCCGCGTCGTTCCAGTGGATCGCTTTGGTATCTTTTTGTCCGAATCGGGACAAGAGGTGGTCGAACTCGAGGATGTGGGTACGGGCTTCGTTCGGGGAAGCCGCGACCCGCGGGCCGTGCGGACCGGCCGCCTGCTGGTGGGGCAGGCTTTTTTGTTCGAGCCGCGCAGCCGGGTCCGCTTGTGGTCTCGCCAGGTGCCCGATTTCCCGAAGAAGGGCCGGCTCGTGCCGCGGCATCCCTTCCTTCGCTATGGCTTCGTCCTCAAAGAAGGCGCGCCGACTCCGACCGAGGTCGCAAAAGCCCGAGAGGCCGCCCGACGCTTCGTTCCGGCGATGATGGCGCCGTTCCCCGAGCCCCGCGCCGGCGACGTGGCGGCCCGGCGCCGGCTGCTGGACATCGACCTGGATCGGGAGCAGGTGCGCCAGCGCTTCCTCGACGAAAACCATTTCGCCGTCGAGGTGGCCGGCGGCTGGGCCTACGAGGGCGTTCGAACCGAATCCCGAGGCGTCCAAAACCAGGTTGGCCCGAATCCGAGCACGGGCGATCTGATTCCCCTGCCCGATCTCGGGACTTCCGACCTGGCATCCTCGGGCATGTTCCGGGTCGTCGAACCCCGCGTCACCTGGTTCACGCCGGGCAACTTCCCCCTCGGACCGCCCCGGGGCCTGCCGGGCACGTTCACCCTCGGTGCGCGCTTTTCCCATGCGGTGGTCCCCAACGACTTCTCGCGCACCGCCCTGATCCCGGCCGTGGACGAGGAGGATGTGTTCGACCAGGTGGCGCTGCTCGAGGTCGGATCCGGAACCCGGTGGGGCGGTGCACTGCTGCTCGGCTGGGCGCTTTGGGTTTCGCCGTCGCTGATGCTGACGCCGGAAATGGGTGGTTTCGTGGACGTGCTGGAGTACGACACCACGCTTCAAACGCTCCCGAACGACGTGCTCCTCCGGGGAGGAGCCGAGGTGGGCTTCGGAGCCATGATCCGGATCACTCCATGG
>DAPKRQ010000350.1:0-2317 GCA_031800475.1 Myxococcales bacterium LLY-WYZ-16_1 | reverse complement strand
CTTTCGCGCGGTCGAAATCTCCAGCGTCGTGGTACAGCTCCGCCATGCGGTACCGGCTGTTCACGGCCGTATCGTCGAGGTCGATATCCTGGCGGTACGCCTCGAGCGCTGCGTCGTGCTGGCCCTGAGCAGCAAGAAGCTGTCCCCGGGCGTAGTGGTAGCTGAACCGCGTCAGGAGATCGGTCATCCCGACCCCGGTGATGACTCGCTCGGCGTCGTTGATATAACGAGCGGCGGTCTCAAGGTCGCCCACTTCGAGGTAGTAGCGCCCGATCAGGAGCTGCAGCGCCCCCTTGTCGGCTGTCGTCTCCGGCATTTGGGCGATCGCGGCCTTCACGCGGGAGGCGAGGGCTTCCCCTCGGTCCTCCGCTCCGGTGGCGTGAAGGTGCCGGGCCAGCATGGCGTGATCGAAGAGCTGCAGCACCGGAGGACGCGAGAACTCTCGAGTCAGCATCGAATCGACCGTTGCGTGATAGGCGTCGTACTGGCCGCGGAGGCGGTGGTAGCTACTGAGTCTCTGGAGCGCATCAAACTCTTGCTCGGGGGTCGAGGCCTGGCTCAGCGCATCGCGGAGGTATGTGTGGGCGTCGGCCCAGTGGCCGAGGCGCTGGTGGGCCAACCCGAGGCCCCGCACGACGTCCGGGTCGTTGGGATCGCGGAGGTGTGCCTCTTGATGGGCGGACAGCGCAGCCTCCGGGGCGCCCCGGTCCAGGTGGATCTCGCCCAGATGGTGGAATCCATCGGCACGCTCGGGGAACGCCCTCGTATAGGCCTCGAGTTCGCGGACCGCCTCGTCGAAGGCCCCGGCTTCGGACAGCAGACTCGCGATCTTCAGACGAATCTGGCTCTGGCCCGGGTCGATCTCGACCACCCTTCGCATGCTTTCGGCCGCTTCCACCTGTTCCCCGCGGAACCGATGGATCTGAGCGCGAATCGACCATGCCGACATATCGTTCGGGTACAGCGTCGTCCACTGCTCAGCAATCTTGAACGCCTCGTCTATCTTCTGGCTAGACATAAACTTCCCCACGCGCAGGGCATAGCGCATCGGTTCGACGAGTCGATACTGATGACGCTGAGCACTCTGTCGAGCCTCCTGCGACTTCTGGTACTGCCCCGACATCGCGTATCCGTACGACCGAATTACGTGAGCAAGCGCAAACGTGGGGTCTTCCGCGGTCGCTGCTTCCAGGCGTTCAATGCCACGGGCGAGATCGTTCTGAACGTATACCGCGTCGCACCCCTCCGCGAACGCCTTGAAGGCTGCCAGCGACGTCGTCGTGATCTCTTGGACCGGCAGATCGGGCGTGGTTTCGATGTGGGCCGACGGGATCTCGAGGTCGCGGCGCAGCTGTTCAGAGGCCAGGTCGATCAGTGGAAGCAGCGCTGCCCCTTGGAAGGTGTGCTCGGCGACCACCTCCAGGTCGTCCGTCGAGCGGAGTACCGTCGTCAGGCGAAATGGCCCTTCTCCGCGAGAAACGGTACCATCCAGGATGTAGGGGACGTCGTATTCACTCGCGATGTCTCGTTTCAGGGCCAACGGGAGGTCCGTCGGGTCTTCGAGCCCGGTTTCGCGCAGTGGCTCCCCGAGCGCAAGTGGGCTGTATGCGGTCACGAAGAGGTCCTGCATCAGGTCGCTCTCGATCGCGTAGGGGAGGACCGATCGGAGCGGCTCGGTGCCCTCGCCCGACGCGTCGAAGTGGAAGAGTCCCACCCGCTTTCGGAACTCACTCTTTGGAACGGTTCGCTCGACGGTCTCTCCCGAAAGGCCCGCCAGTTGAACGGTCTGCTGCGCCGACCCGAGATCCTTATCCGCGTACAGAAACGACAAGAGGCCTACCGTGACAAGCACATTGGCGCCGGCCCCGACGAGGCTTGTGAGCGACCAGGCATCCGGACCCGGAGCGCCGAATTCGTACGCGAGCAGGAGCACCGTCGGAAGCATCAAGAGGAGACCCAGGAAAACGACCTCCTCGATATGAGGCGAAAGAACGAATCGGTCGACGGCCCAGCGGACAATCTCGATAAAGGTCCACCCGCCTCCAACGTAAAGCGCGCCAACGTGTGGAACGCGCCGGTGGATAAGCGTCTGTAAGAATCCGTGCTGTTGCTCGTCCTCCGAAAAGCTTGAAGGCGGAGAGGTGGGGGAAGACGCCAGATCAGAGGACATAGTGGAATTCGACATCGAAAAAATGAGCGCCGCGGACTCGGACCACGGGTTCCGTCACGTGCCAAAGGCGCATGGAGGCGTCGATGTGGTGACGCCCCCTGTGGGCGAAGACGGGGGACGGGGAGTCAGAGTATCCCTTACGATAAG
>DAPKRQ010000349.1:0-45106 GCA_031800475.1 Myxococcales bacterium LLY-WYZ-16_1 | reverse complement strand
GTGGGGGCTGTGGGGGCGGTGGCGGCGGTGAGTCTGGTCTCCGCCCTCTACCCGGCTCGAATCGCATCGCGCGTTCAGCCGGTAGAAGCCATGCGGGACCGAGACTGAGGAGCGGACGTGTACAAGACCTTTCTCGAAATCGCGGTGCGAAACCTGGTGCAGGCTCGGCGCCGGACCTTGGTTTTGGCGGTGGCCTTGTCTTTGGTGACGATGCTCTTGGTGCTTCTGCTCGCGTTGTCGGCGGGCCTTTCGGACACCATGATCCGATCCGCGACGACCCTTTCGACAGGCCATGTGAACATCGGGGGTTTCTTCAAAGCGAAGATCAGCGACGTATCGCCCCTGGTGACGGACAAGACCCGTCTCAAAGCGCTGGTACGGGAACACGTGGACGGGCTCGACTACGTGGTGGATCGCGGCCGCGGCTTCGCCCGAATCATCAGCCCCACCACCTCGATTCAGGTTGGGCTGACCGGCATCGACGTGACCCAGGAGAAGGCATTCCTCGAGAACATCCGGCTCGCTCCCCGGTCCGAGTACGTGGACGGCGGCACCGACGAGGTCCGGGGCGACGTGTCCCAGCTCGCGGAGCCCGGCGCGGCCATGCTCTTTGCAGCCCAAGCCCGCCGGCTCTCGGTGGAGGTGGGCGATCAGCTCTCGGTCGTGGCGGAGACCGTTCAAGGCGCTCGCAACTCGACCGAGCTCACGGTCGTGGCGGTCGCGAAGGACATCGGCTTTTTGAGCAACTTCTCCATATTCGTGCACGAAGACGCGCTGCGCCAGGTGTATCACGTGGGTCCCGATGTTACCGGAGCCATCCACATCTACTTGAACGACCACAATCGAAGCGCCCAGGTCATGAAGAAGCTGCGGCCGGTCCTCGAAGAAGCGGGCTACGATCTGCTCGCCCACGAGCCGGTGCCTTTCTTCACGAAGTTCGGCACCATCGCTGGGCAAGAATGGACGGGTCAAAAGCTCGACGTGACCACGTGGGAGGACGAGGTGCTGTTCCTGACGTGGGTGCTCAACGCCGTCGATACCGTGTCCTTCGCGCTGGTCAGCATCTTGGTGGTGCTGATCGGCATCGGGGTCATGAACAGCATGTGGGTCAGCGTGCGGGAGCGCACGCCCGAAGTCGGAACGCTTCGCGCCATCGGAATGGGCCGGCGCCAAGTCTTGTTCATGTTTTTGTTGGAAGCGCTGGCGCTGGGTCTTCTCAGCACTACCCTCGGGTCTGTGCTCGGGGCGGCCGTCGCCGGCGGGCTCGACGCTTTGGACTGGTCGATACCGAGTGAAGCGGTGCAGGCGATCCTGATGAGCGAGACCCTCAATCTGGTGGTGAAGCCCCAGCAGCTGATTTTGGCGGTGGCGGCATTCACTGGTCTTTCAGGCCTGGCGGCGGTTCTTCCGGCCTATCGGGCTTCGCGCCTGCAGCCGGTCACGGCGATACACTTTTTGGGATGATGAACGGCATGTGGACCACGATGTGTGCTCTGGCGCTGGTTTCGGCGCCGATGACCGACTCCGAGGCCAACCAGCTCCTGGAGGTGCTCGACGAAAAGCAGCGGGCAGCCGGAGACTTCAAAGCACTGGCCCTCATCGAACAAAAGGAACGTGGAAAAAACGACCTGGTGTACCAATCGGTCGTCTACCGAAGGGATGAAGCCGACAAGCTCTTGATCATGTTCTTGAAGCCCAAGTCGGAGGCGGGCAAGGGCTATCTGCGCGTTGACGAGAACCTATTTCTCTACGACCCGACCGTTGGAAAATGGGAGCGGCGGACCGAGCGAGAGCGGATTCTCGGTACCGATACCCGGCGAGCGGACTTCGACGAGTCGCGCCTGTCCGACGAATACGACGCCACCTATGGTGGTCTCGAGTCGCTCGGACGGTATTCGGTGCACCACTTGGTTTTGAACGCCAAGGAAGGGGCCGATGTGGCATACCCGGTGCTGCATCTTTGGGTGGATACCCAAACAAAAAATATCTTGAAACGACAAGACTTTGCCCTCTCGGGCAAGCTCTTGCGGACCACCTATTATCCTCGGTGGAAACAGGTCTACAGCCAGAAGAAGGGCGCAGACGTGTTCTTCCCGGAGGAGATCCGGGTCTTCGACGAGGTCGAAAAAGGCAATCGCACCACCATGGTCGTGACCAAGGTGGCCCTGAAGTCCCTCGACCCGAACATCTTCACGAAAGCCTGGCTCGAGAGCAAAAGCCGGTGATCGCTCCGGGGGTGGCGCTCGCCGTCGCCCTTTCACTGGCGGGGGCGCAGGAGGGGGACGAGCCCTCGAAGGCCACTCGAACCAGCACGTCGGCGCGGTCGATCTCTGACGCCCAGCGCCGGGAAGAATCAGACCGGGAAGCGGCGTTGTTCGGCAGTCCTGCACCGCCGACCCAGACCGCCACGCCGGCTCGGGGCCTTTCGGACGCCCAGCGGGAGGCGGCGTCGGCCCTGGAGGCATCCCTGTCCGAACAGCCGGGAAGGACGACGCAGACCGGAACATCGACCCGTTCGATTTCCCAGACGCAGCGGGACGAGGAATCGGCCCGGGAGGCTGCGATCTTCGGCGATCCCACGCGGCCTGGACAGACGGCCCGGTCTGCAGCCCCCCGGTCTCCCGCTGCCTTGGGAGAGCGAAAATCCAGCCGACTTCTCGACAGCCTGACCGATCGCCTCAGCTCCGAGCTGGAGGCCCGGGACGACATCGTCGACATCGGAGGGCAGCTGCTGCTGCAGGCGCAGCTCGGCTTCATCGAGGATCGAAACTTCGAAGACGCGACGGTCCGTTCTCCGAACTTTCTCGATGTCTATTTGGACGCCCGGCCCAACGAGCGGATCCGGCTCTTTGCCCAAGGTCGCGTGCAGACGGACTTTACATTCCGGGACGATGCCGCAGCTGCGGACGGCGGGGCCTTCGCCTTTCAGGGCGTGGCCGGGTTTCAGACCGAACAGACCCAGGCTCTGCTGGACCAGCTCTGGCTCAAGTTCGACGTGGCCCGAACACTCTACGTCACCGCCGGCAAGCAGCGAGTGAGGTGGGGCTCCGGTCGGGTCTTCAATCCCACCGACTTTTTGAATCGGCAGCGCCTGAATCCGGTTGCGATCTTCGACCAGCGCCTCGGACTGGGGCTCTTGCGGTTGCATCTTCCCGTCGAATCGCTCGGGTGGAACTTCTACGCGGTGGCGGATCTGGAAGACGCGGACGAAGTGGGGCAGGTCGGCGGGCTCGTGCGGGGAGAGTTCTTGGTCGAGCAGGCCGAGCTCGCGGTGACGCTGGCCAGCCAGGCGGACCAGGGTGAGCGCATCGGCCTCGACCTGTCCGCAGGGGTGTGGCGATTCGAGCTCCGCTCCGAGCTGGCCTTTACCACTGGAAGCAACGAGCCCTTCTTCGAGGGCGAATTCGACTTGGGCAATTTGGTCTTCCCGACAGCAGTCGATCGAAGCGAGCGATGGCTCGTGGAGGCCATGGTCGGGTTCGACGTGACCTTTCGACTCTCTGACGACGGCGATCAGCTGATCTTGGGCGCGGAGTACTACTACAACGAGGGCGGCTACGCCGAATCGGACCTTGTGCCCTACTTTGGATTCAGCGCGGCGGCTGCCGGTACGTTGCAAGGGCTCGGTCCGTTGGTCGGTCTGTTGCCCGACGCCCAGCAAGACGTGCTCGACGCGGCGGTCGCGGGTGCCCAGGTCTCGCTCAATCCGTTTCGGTTCGGGCGGCACTATCTGGCGGCCTTCGCCACACTGTTGGGACCGGGCTCGCTGGACGACACGACACTGCTCCTCACCGGCATCTCCAATCTGAGCGACCGCACGGCCCTGTTTCGCCTGGACCTGTCCCAGACCGTGCTCACCTACCTCGGAGTTCGGGTCTTCACCCAGATCTATGCCGGAGACGCCGGCGGCATCTTCAAGCTCGAGGTTCCGCCGCTGGTCGAGCCCGGAGACCCGGCGGCACCGTTCGTCGGGGCCGTCCCGGGCCTGGATGCCCTGCTGACCCAGGGGATCAGGGCGCCCCTGTTCGACGTGGGTTTCGCGTTCACCCTGTCGTTTTGAGGACCTCGCCTTTGCGCCGGGAACGCCCTGGGGGATGATGCAGCCGTGAGTCAGATCCCCCGGCGCCGGCGCATCTTCTGCAACCGGACCCTGAATCTCCGTTCCATCCGCGCCATCGGGTACGACATGGACTACACCCTGATCCATTACCGTACCGACGATTGGGAGACCCACGCCTACAAGCACACGCTGCGGATCTTCAAAGAGCAAGGCTGGCCGACGGACGGTCTGGAATTCGACCCGAGCCAGATGATCCGCGGATTGGTGGTAGACACGGAGCTCGGCAATGTCCTGAAGGCCAATCGCTTCGGCTTCGTGAAACGAGCGTCCCACGGAACCCGTACCCTTTCGTATGAAGAGATGCGAAAGGTGTACAGTCGAGTGATCGTCGACCTGGACGAGCCTCGTTTCAAATTCATGAACACGTTGTTTTCCTTGTCCGAAGCGACGCTTTACGCCCAGATGGTCGATCGCTTCGATGAAGGAAAGCTCAGCGGGGTTCTCGGCTACGACGACCTCTATCGAAAGGTCCGTCACACCGTGGACTATGCCCACCTCGAGGGTCGACTGAAAGGAGACATCATCGCCAACCCGGATCGCTTCGTCGAGCTGGACGAGCGCACACCGATCGCTCTGCTGGACCAGCACCACTCCGGGAAGAAGCTCGTGCTGATCACCAATTCGGAATGGCACTACAGCAAGGCGATGCTGAGCTATGCGTTCGATCGATTTTTGCCCAAAAAGATGACCTGGCGCGACCTGTTCGACGTGATCATCGTCGAGGCTCGAAAGCCGAGTTTCTTCACCCAAGAAAACCCCGCGTTCCGTCTGGTAAACGAAGACGGTTTTCTGGAGCCGGTACGCGAGGGCCTGCAGGAAGGCGGAATGTATCTGGGCGGCCACGCCGGTCTGGTCGAAGGATGTCTGGGGGTAGATGGCGATCAAGTCCTCTACGTGGGCGACCACATTTTCAGCGACGTTCACGTCAGCAAGAACATCCAGCGCTGGCGGACCGCTCTGGTTTTGCGGGAGATCGAAAAGGAGATCGAAGCCATCGAGGCGTTCGAGGGAAAGCGGATGGAGCTCGAGAGGCTCATGGTCGAAAAGGAGCGGCTCGAGCGAGAGGGATACGAGTTGCGCCTGACGCTGCAGCGCCTCAAGCACGGCTACGGGGATGCCGAAGGCGATCCCGATGGGATGCGAGCCGAGCTCGAGAAGAACCGGGCTCAGCTGCAGGACCTGGACGGGCGCATTCAACCGTTGGCCATCACTGCGGACGAGATGAACAACAACCATTGGGGGCTGCTGATGCGGGCAGGAAACGACAAGAGCCACTACGCCCGGCAGGTCGAGCAGTACGCGGACATCTACATGTCTCGGGTGTCGAGCTTCATCGACGCCACGCCCTTTGCGTATTTGCGTTCGGCCCGAGGCACGCTCCCGCACGATCCCCACCCCGTGCCGGAAGAGCGCTTTCCCGAAGTGGCTTGAGCAGCGCCCTCAGAAACGCCGGGTCCACAGAAGGTCGGCGCTTTGGGTGCCGAGGCTCGCCAAGACTTCCAGGACCCACCGCGGGGCGAGGCGGTAACGCAGGGTGCCTTGCTGTTGCTCCTCGGCCCGGGCGCTCGCCGCCGCGTTCCAGGTGTATGCCACGAACAGGGAGTCGGTCAGCCACTTGCCAAAGGTCACGACGGGCGCGGTCCGGCCTCCCTCGCTCTGAAAGTTCACGTCCAAGGTGTCGAAGGGAAGGGCTTTGCGGGCCTCTTTGGTGATCGGGCCCAAGAGCACCCCGGCGGCAGCCCCCGCCGCTTGGCCGCCCGGATCTCCGCTCGGTCGGCCCGGGTCGTCGGGACTCGAAAGGCCCGCGAAGAACGCCAGGAGCTGGCTTTGGTCGTAGCGGGAGGGGTCTGCGCCGAAGCGGATCTTGGGGTTTTGGGCGGAGCCCGAGATGAACACGAAGAGGGTCGCGGTCTCGAACTCGTGGGTCAGTTCCAGGTCCAGGGTGGGATTCGGGGGCTGGGCGCCCCGGAAGTTCACCTCGGTCTTCGTCAATCGATAGTCTCGGCCGAAGAGGGTGATCTGGCCTTCGAGCACGGCTGCCTTGCCCTTCACCCGAGCCCCCGAGGGATAGCCCGTCACCTCGATGCCCACCTCCGCGGATCCGAACCCGTCGATGCCTCGGAATTCGATCGGATCGACCGTATCCACCGTCGCCACGAACCGGGGCTTTTCGCCGACGGTGGAAGTCGGGGCCACCCAGACCCGAGGGCGGACACCGAAGGTCTGCACCTCGACCACGTCCTTTGGCACGTCCAAGGGGTGAAGGGAGGCCATGGACGTGTCTGGCAGGCCGATGAACATGCGCTCGATGTCCGTGTCGATTCGGTAGGCGCCTCGTTCCGGTCCCGAGCCATCGATGGTGATCCGGCTGGTCAGGTCGATCGGGATCACGCCTGCGAGCATGCGTACGGCGTCACTTCGGATCTCCGCCTGAAACCCAGGCGGACCGGTCTCCTCGAATTTCAGGTCGGCATGCAGATCCAGGCTCCCCTTGGGAATGGCGGCGGCTCGTAGATCCAGGGTGGCTCGGGTCGTGTCCAGGTTCAGGTCCAGGGTGCCCTTTTCGAGCCCCGGCGCCCCCGGAACCAGAACCTCGAGGTCCGAGATGGCAAGTCTTCCGTTCGGGCGCGCATCTCGGCGGGGCCAGACCACTTGCCCGGACATCTTGCCGCCGACCGCGCCTGCCGGGCCTACCGCGCTCGACAACAGTCCGGTCACGAATGCGAGGTCGAACTTCCGTGCTTCGCTTCGAAATATGGGTGAACCGCCACGCCGCTCACGGCTGCGCGTGTCTAGGTCTACCTGCAGCCGTCCCCCGGTCGTTTCCTCCAGGGTGGAGTGGGCGACGAGACCGGCTGCGTCGAGCCGTGCCGAGGCCTCGAAAGCATCGAAGCGCACCGTACCAACCTGTGCCTCGTTCCAAGCGAAGGCGATGCTGGCGGTTCCGACCTGATCCAGTCGACCGGCGTAGGTGGCCCCGAGATCCAAGTTACCCGACATGGGCGTTCGCCGGGTCTCGGCCAGCAGGCGCTCCACTGGAAAGTCCACCGTGCGCACCTCCGCCGTGATGCGAGCGTTCGGGTCGACGAGCAGGGTTTTGGGGTTTCGTTGGACGTCGGCCGTGGCCTCGAGCGCTGGCCTGTCGCGGGTGAAGACCAGCACGCTCCCATCCACGCGGTCCGGAAAGATTCGTGCGACGACCTGAGCGCCGACCGGCGCCAGGGTCTCGCCCAGATCCGCACTGCGCAGGCTGAGCTCGACCAGCCCGTCGCGGGTGCCGTTTCGCGTCACGACCCGGCCGGAGATGGCGCCGCTGGATGGTACATCCAAGGGAACGAATGCCCGAAGTCCGAGGATTTCGAGACGCTCGAGGCGAAGGTCCAGACTGTCGAGGGAGCTCGGTACCGCGAAGCCCCGGCCCTGGGCCCGAACGGTCAAGCGGCCGAGACCATCGCCGCTCACCGAAGAGGTGGCGGACCAGACCCGGTCGACCAGGTCTCCGGCCAGCGCCACGTCGACCCTCGGAGCGCCCAGGTACGCGCGGTAACCGCTGACCGTGGAGCTGACCGTGGCGGTGACGCGGGAATCGACCCTGCGAGCTTCGGCCCGCAGGTCCAGGACGCCGCTTTCGGGCTGCTCGAAACGATCCGGGACGGGAGCCAGGGCGACCAAGGCCGCGAGCGGTACCTTCCGGCTCTCGGCCCGCACCTCGGCCGGTCGCTTTGCCGCGTCGGCCGGCCGGTTCAGCCAATCCTGCACGCCGGCGCGGATCTGCCCTTCCACCCGCAACAGAGCCGTGTCCACGGCGGTGGCGTCCAAGCCGACGGCGGTCTCGCTTCGGTTCGCCTGCACTTGCAGGTCGAAGCGCGCCGGCGCGGCCGTGACCGGCGTTTCGAGGTCGCTGCCCTCGAAGTTCGCCTGGAGCCGCCGGTCTCGCCGGTAGGCGAGCGAACCGTGGATCTGCCCGGCAAAGCCCGAAAGCCCCGGGTCCACCACCCGCGCGAGCCGAGACAGGTTCAGGCTTTCGATCTCGAGATCCAGCCGCCGGAGGGTCCGAGGACCCACGCGCTTCCATGTCTTTGGCCGGGTGAAGCGCCGGGGCAGGGTGGCTCGCGCCCGGGCTTCGAACCGACCGAGGCCGGGCCCCTCGATCCGGGCCGTGGTTCGGACCTTTCGGCCCCGGCCCGACAGTCGGGCGGTGACCTGGGTTTCGGCGTCGAGCCCCGACAGCCGCAGTCCACTGCGGAGGTCCCCTTTCACCCGGAGGCCCGTGTCCGGGCCCCACCGCCCAGCGAAGTCCAAGTCGACCCCGCCCCCGTCCAGGCGGGGTACCAGCGGAGCCCAGGGGGACAGGTCCAGGTTCTTCACCCTCACCTCCCCCGAACCGGCCAGCTCGGGGCGAAACGCCGTGTCGACCTGGGCCGCGATGCGCGAGTTCTCCGCCATGGCCGAAAGGCCTTCGAGCCGGACCCGGTCCGAAGTCACCCGGGCCCGAAACGGCGCCACCTCCCAGCGCCGGTCCGCCGTCACGAACCCCCCTTCGAAGTTCAGCTCCAAGGGCATCTGCACCGTCGTCTGGGCCGACAGATCGAAGGCCTGGACCGGGTCGCCGCCGTCAGCGGACAGCCGTACCGCGACCCGTTTCGGCTCGGACGCTGGCTCGGCCGAGACTTCGAGATGGGCGAAGGAGACGCCGGAAGCGACGAGATCCTGTCCGGTCACGCTCACGCGCCCCCGGGACCAACGGCGCACGTCGGTCCAGTCTCCTGTCACTCGAATCCGACCTGCCTGCACCGGCGCAAAGCGAAGCGCTCGGGCCAAGACGTTCAATCGTGCCGCGACCGGCCCCGCTGGAGATGGCCCTCGGGCACTTGCTTCCACTCGGATGGCGCCTTTCCACTCGAGCGAATTAGGCACCGGAAGATCGCGAAGCTCCCGGACGTCGACCCGGGCTGCCACCTCGAAGGCACCCGAACGGCTCAGGGTGGCCGTAGCCGTCCCGTCGAGTCCGCGCCCCCGGATCGTCGCCCGGGCTTCTTGCAGCGCCCCCCGCGAACGGGCCCGGGCCCGAAGGGCGAAGCCTGCGGCTCGACCCTCCGCCCGGCCTCGGACCCGAGGGCCTTCGCCTCCCAGAGCTCCCGAGGCTCGGACGTCGATGGCCACCGGAAGATCCTCGGGGAGTTCGAAGAGGTCGCGGAGCGTCCGGCGGTCGCTTCGCACGCGTGCTTGCACCCGAAAACGGTTTTCGGGGCCCAGGCCCAGGGTCCCGCGGGCGGCAACCGTGGCTCCGTCGGCGATGGTGGCGCTGACCGTTCGGAGCACCAGGTTCGCTTCGGGATCCAAGGTCGCGTCCACGGAGATCTTGGCGGGAATCGGCTGGGGAAGACCGTCGACCCGGGCCGTGGCCACCACCGGATCCACGCCGAAGGCCATGTCGCTTCCGACCATTCGAAAGAATCCGGCGATGCGCGAAGCGCGGACGCGAACGCCGGCTTGGCCGTACCGCGCGTCTCGAAGCCCGAGGGTCTCCACCGTGATTCGCCAAGAGGAAGGCACCGGGTCCTCCGCGGAGGGTGGAGCGGGCTCTTCGGCTGCGGTCGAAGTGTGGACGAGTCGACCCAAGTTCGCGCCGTCGGGCCCGGTACGCAGGATCACCCGGGGACGATCGATGTCCAGCGAGTCGACCCGCACGTGCCGAGACCACAGCGCCCACGGATCCCAATCGACCGTCAGGGTCGCGACCCGAATGGCCGGCTCCGTCGACTCGTCGGTGAGGGCGACGTCCGAGAGGGTGAAGCGACTCAGCAAGCTGCCGCTCAGGTCCCCGACCGACAGTTCACCGACGAACAAGCTTTCGTTCAAAATCGGGAGAGCCACCGACTTGGCGAAGCGCCAGCCAGCTTCGGTATGCACGAATCCCAGCACCGACCCGACCAGTGCCAGCAGTACGAGCACCGCCGATCCGATCACCATGCCCGTCCGGCGCAATCCGCGGGCCCAGCGGCCGGGCCCGCGCGATCCGGACCCCGACCCGGAACCAGACCCCGACCCGGAACCAGGTCCGGACCCGGGATCAGACCCCGACCCGCTCAAAACGCCTCTCCCAGACTGATGTGCCAGGCCAGTCGCTCCAGCCCTTCGGCCGGGAGCACGCCGTCAGTTCGGTTCAAGCGAAAGCCGATGTCGAAGCGAAGCGGCCCGATCGGCGTCCGGTAGCGAAGCCCTGCGCCGGCCGCCCAGTGCAGGTTCAATGGATCCAGGTCTTCCAGATTCAGGACCGAGTCCGCGCCATCGAGGAACGCCACCATTCCGAACATGCTGCCGAAGAGGCGAAAGAGGTCCAGCCGAAGCTCGACGTTGCTCTCGAGCAGGACTTCCCCACCCAGGGGAACCAGATCCCCATTCGTGTTGCGCACCGAGGGCGCCAGCCGGCGGTTTGCGAAACCCCGTTGACTCTGGGCCCCGCCTGCGAACAGACGCAGCGGAAACGGGGCCGGGTCGGTCCGAAAGACTTCCATGGCCCACCGCAGCCGACCGGCCAGGACCAGCCTGGACCCCAGGGGCAGGTAGCCCCGGGCCTCGGGCTTGACGAACCAATACCAGGCCCCTGGATCGAACAGCTGGCTGATCTCGTTCGAAAACTGCAGATAGTAGCCGAGTCTCGGGCTCCGCGGGTTGTCCCGTTGATCATAGCTCACCTCCACGGCCCAGGTCACCCACATGAGGTCGGCCGGCCGGCGGATCCGAAGGTCGGTGGGAGCCGGCGGGATCCCTGGAAGCTGCAAGGCCTCTCGTTCGAAGATGCCGAACCGATCCAGTGACAGGTCTCGATCTTCTGGAAAGAAGCTCAGAGCCGGATCCACGAACGAAAAACTCACCGAAGTGCGGAGCTGGAGCCGATCCAGCAGCAGGGGTCTCGCCAAGGCCACAGATACCTGCGGCCCTCGATTCTGAACGGCTTCGTATTGGATGATGTCGTAGCGGACACCCAAAGTCCCCCGGATCCGCGCAGCGATGAAGTCGTCTCGACGAAGCTCGGTCGACGCGGTGATGTTCAGGGCGGGTTGGCCCAGGTCGTCGCGAAACACGAAGGCAGGGCGAAGCTCGGCGGAGAAGGTCTGCAGGGGATGAAAGAAATTCGCCTGCCGGTACGAGCCCCGCAGGCGCACCTCCAGGTTCACGTTGTCCCGCGCCACGCCGCCGCCGAGCCGCAGCTCGCGGGGCACGCCCGGTCGGACCACCACGGTGACCGGAAGCGGATTGGGCCGACCCTTGGAGGTCCATTCGATCTGAACCGAACCCACCACCGGAAGGTCGAACAGACGTCCCTCGGTCAGCTCGATCAGGTTCGGGTCGAAACGATCGCCTTCTTTGAAGGCGATTCGAGACCGAACGGCGGATTCGGGAATTCCGCCGGATACGTCCAGGGTGAGCGGACCAAAGCGCGTCAGTGGACCCGGGTCGACCTCATACTCGATCCGGGCCTCGGGGACCCCGATTTTCCGTTCCATGACGGCTTCGACCTTTGCGTGCACAAAGCCTCGGCTCACCAAAAGCTCTCGGAGTCGGCTGATGCCAGCTTGGTACTTCGAGTAGATGGCAGGATCTCCCGGCTTTGCGGGCAGCGCTTCGCGCATGCGTTCGTCCGACGGCATTCCTTCGGGAAAGGGATCGCCGACCAGGTCGATTCCGACCACCCGGGTTCGGGGGCCCTGCTCGACCGAAAAGAGCACGCTGGCTCGTTCGGGATCGTCTTCGTGCCACGACACATCCACCGCCACCACCCGAGCTTCGAACCAGCCTCGGCGGGCCAAAAACGCCTCGACCCGCTTTTCGTCGAGCCGCAAGGATGTCCGGTCCAGGGGGACCTTCTTCTTGAAGAACAAAAACCCGGTGGGAGGATGATTGGCGAGCCCGGCAGCGAGTGCTCCCTCGTCCACGTCTTCGACCCCCTCGAAAGACACCTCGACCACCTTTGCGGGAGCATCCTCGGTTTGCGAGGTCTCGGCGCCTTCGGCCGAGGGAACGGCGGCAGCGACCGTGTACGCCGCCCAAAACCAGACCCAGCCGGTCACGGCGGCCTCACAACACGTCGGAGGGGTTTCAACAAGCCGGGAAGTCGTACGCGGTCGGGCGATTTTTCAGGTGGGGCAGTCGCCGGCGTGGCCGAGGGGTCGGCCTTGACTTGACCGATGCGCGATGGGAGCCGAGCGTCGGACGAGGAGGAACCGACATGGCTTTTACACTTCCAGAACTTCCATACCCCAAAGACGCGCTCGCTCCCCACATTTCGGCCGAGACGCTCGAGTATCACCACGGAAAGCACCACAAGAAGTACGTGGACACGCTGAACTCGATGATCGAGGGCACCGCCGATGCGGAGAAGAGCCTCGAAGACATCATCAAGAGCTCTTCTGGAAAGCTCTTCAACCAGGCGGCCCAAGTGTGGAACCACACCTTCTACTGGAACTGCATGGGCCCGAACAAAGGCGGCGAGCCCAAGGGCGCCATCGGCGACGCGATCAAAAAGTCGTTCGGAGACTTCGACAGCTTCAAGCAAAAGTTCAACGCCGCCGCCGCTGCCCAGTTCGGCTCGGGTTGGGCTTGGCTGATCCAGGACGGCGACGGGGTGGCCATCGTGACCACTTCCGACGCCGAAAACCCGATCACGGAAGGCAAGAAGCCGGTGCTGACCTGTGACGTCTGGGAGCACGCCTATTACATTGATTACCGGAACGCCCGGCCGAAGTACTTGGAGAACTTCTGGCATCTGGTGAACTGGGACTTCGTCAACGAGCAGATGAAGTGAAACCGACGCCGGTCTGGCCCGAGACCGGGCCGACCGGCGTGGCCGAGCTGCCCGCCGGCCATCCGCCAGACCCTCGACACCTGGCCCTCGAGCTGCACCACCGTATTCGAGCGGGCGGGGGCCTGCTGGCCGGTGTTCCGGTCGCCCGCCTGCTCCGTCCGGAGTGTGGCGTGGAGATGGGCGTGGCCGTGGTTGTCCACGGGGCCCGGACCTTCGTGCTTCGCGCACTCGGGCCGACGGTCTTGGGCAGGCCGCCGGGTCCGGGATGGGTCGGTGGACTCGGACCGGCGGCCCGCCGGCTGGCCGACGCCAGCCGGGCCTTGGGCGCGCCCCGGTCGCCCATGGCGGTCTTGTGGTTCGGTGGTACCCCCCTTCGAAAGGCCCGCTTCGACGGACAGTGGCTCCCGCCTTTCGCCGATCGCCCCGCGGCCCGGCCGCCGGACGGCATGACGGTGCGGGCCACCGGGCCGGGCTGGGTGGTGGTCGAAAAGCCGGCGGACGTCCTGAGCGTCCCCGGCAAAGGCGGAGCCGACTGCGTGGAGCGGGCTTTGGCCCGCCGCGGGCCGTGGGGCTTCGTCAAGATGGCCCATCGTCTGGACATGGCCACTTCGGGGCTGATGGTGGCGGCCACCTCGCCCGAGGCCCTTGCCCACCTCCATCGACAGTTCCGGGAACGACGGGTCGAAAA
This sequence comes from Myxococcales bacterium LLY-WYZ-16_1, assembly GCA_031800475.1. Classification (GTDB taxonomy): domain Bacteria; phylum Myxococcota; class Kuafuiibacteriia; order Kuafuiibacteriales; family Kuafuiibacteriaceae; genus Kuafuiihalomonas; species Kuafuiihalomonas phototrophica. The sequence goes on along the minus strand of DAPKRQ010000349.1, from coordinate 31,489 downwards.
GCGGTACGAGGCCCTCCTGTGCCAGACCCTGGCCGGCGACCATCACTCCGTTCGCCTTTTTTCTCGGCTCGATCCGGCCGAGCGGCCCCGGCAGGTGGCCGACCCGGTCCACGGGCGCTCGGGCCACACCGACTTCGAGGTCCTGGAGCGGACGGGCGCCCGGACCCGGGTGGCAGCGCGGCCCCGCACCGGGCGCACCCACCAGATCCGCCTGCACGCGGCCCATCCGCTGGGGCTCGCAGCGCCGATCTCGGGCGACCGCCTCTACGGGGGTGGACGGGGAGAGGGGCGCCTGTTGTTGCACGCCACCGACCTGGCCTTCGAGGACCCCCAGACCGGCTGGCCTGTCCACATTCACAGTCCCTGCCCGTTCTGATCCGTCCGTCGCCGGGCTGTCTTCGGTCTGCCGCAGAGCACCGGCCGGCGGGGCTCAGTTGGGGGCGTCGTCGATCCCGAATCGCTTGAGGCGATCGAAAAAGGTGCTCTTCGAGACCCCCAGCAGCCGGGCCGCTTCGGAGCGGTTCCCGCCGGACTGGGTCAGGGCATCGAGCATGCGGGCCTTTTCCGAGCTTTCGTCGGTTTCGACGGTTCGGCGCACCAGGGGGCGGCTGGGCCCGAAGGCCTCGGAGGAAAACTGCAGGTCCTCGGCCTCGATCTGGGGGCCGCGGCCCATGACGAGGGCTCGGATCACCACGTTGCGCAGCTCCCGCACGTTCCCCGGCCAGGTGTGCTGTCTGAGCCGAGCCCGGGCCGCTTCGCTGAAACGCACGCCATCCCCCCGGGACGCCGCGAACCCTTCGGCCAACAGCTCCACGTCTTCCGGCCGATCCCGCAACGGCGGCAGGATCAACGACAAGACGAAGAGCCGGTGGAAGAGGTCTTCTCGGAAGTGGCCCTGTCGAACCGCTTCTTCCAGGTTCCGATGGGTGGCGGCCACGATGCGGACGTCGACGGGACGCTCCACCGTGTCGCCGATCCGGCGGACGGCGGAGCTTTCGAGGACCCGAAGCAGCTTGGGCTGAAGATCCAAGGGCAGCTCGCCGATCTCGTCCAAAAACAGAGTGCCTCCTGCGCAGGCTTCGAAGGCGCCCTTTCGGTCCGCTCCGGCTCCGGTGAACGCGCCCTTCACGTGCCCGAACAGCTCGGATTCGACCAAGGTCGGGTTCAGGGCGCCGCAGTTCAGGGCCAAGAATGGGCCGGACCGGCCGGACTCGGCGTGGATGGCCCGCGCCACCAGCTCCTTGCCGGAGCCCGATTCCCCGTGGACCAAGACCGGTTCGTCGCTGCGCGCAGCCCGCGGGATTTGGTCGAACACCTGCTGCATCGCGACCGAGCGACCGACCATGCCGTGATACGCCCGGGCCACCGTGCCCCCGTCGGACGGTTCGGCTGGCGGGCGCTGCCGAAAGGGGAGGGCGTGGTCCGCCAGGTGCAGGGTGCCGGCCTCGGGGAGCGAAGCCTCCTGCACCCGAACGCCCTGCAGGAAGGTGCCGTTGGTGGAGCCGAGATCCACGACCTTCCAGCCCTCCTCCCGATCCCACCGAAGGCGCCCGTGAAAGCCCGAAACATGGGGCGCCCGGATGGGCAGGTCGTTGTCGGGGGCACTGCCCAGGGTCAGGCTTTGTCCGGGTCGGAGCTGCAGCGGTGGGCCATCGACCGGTCGCAACTCCAGCCCCGGGGCCTCGTCGGCCTGCTCCGACGGATGCAGCACCGCCGTGCCCGAGCCCCGCACCCGGTCTTCAGCCGGCAGTTCGGCCCACCCGATGGCGAAGCGATAGGGCCCGATCTCGAAGGTCGAGTCCGGCTCGGGCTCGAAGGAGCCTTCCTGGTCGAGCCGGTCGATCCGAACCCGACGCCCGCCCCCGTGCACGACCTGGAACGCTGCCGGCGGGAGTTCGGGGAGGAGCACGTCCGCCGTCGGGTCCGAGCCCACCACCGACCGGGTCCGGTCGAGCCGGATCTGCAGACTCAGGTGCGGCGGGGCCTGCACCGCCAAAACGGCCACCTCCACGGATCCGTGGATACCCAAGCGGCGTCCGCGGGACAACGCCCTCCGAGCGAACCGAGGGGCGCTTGCCGTACCGGTGGACTCCCGGCGCTCGGGTGGCTATCCGGCCCCCGTGAGCAAGACCCCCATCACCGTCGCGCACGGCGACGGCATCGGCCCCGAAATCATGCAGGCCACGTTGCGGATTCTGGACGCGGCCGAGGCCCCACTCGAGTACGAGACCATCGAGGTAGGGCGAAGCGTCTACGAACGGGGAGTGTCTTCCGGTATCGAGGAATCTGCCTGGGATTCGCTTCGGAGGACCGAGGCGTTCCTGAAAGCGCCGATCACGACGCCCCAAGGTGGAGGGTACAAATCGCTCAACGTGACGGTCCGGAAAACGCTCGGTCTATTCGCGAACGTTCGGCCGGTCGTTACCTACAGCCCCTTCGTCCGCAGCCGCTTTCCGGGCATGGACGTGGTGATCGTTCGAGAAAACGAAGAAGACCTGTATGCCGGGATCGAACACCGCCAGACGGCCGAGGTCACCCAATGCCTGAAGCTGTTGAGCCAGCCGGGAACGGAAAAGGTCATTCGTTACGCATTCGAGTACGCTCGAAAGAACGACCGAAAAACCGTTACCTGCATGTCGAAGGACAACATCATGAAGTTGACCGATGGCATGTTTCACCTGGAGTTCGACCGCATCGCGAAAGAATACTCCGATATTCGATCCCGTCACATGATCGTCGACATCGGAGCAGCTCGGCTGGCCAACGACCCGGTCGGCTTCGACGTGGTCGTGACTCCCAACCTGTACGGCGACATTCTCTCGGACATCGTGGCCGAGATCAGCGGGTCCGTCGGGCTGTGCGGCTCTGCCAACGTCGGCGAGCACTGCGCCATGTTCGAAGCGATACACGGTTCCGCGCCGGACATCGCGGGAAAGGACCTGGCCAATCCCTCCGGGCTACTGCTTTCGGCGGTGATGATGCTGGTTCACGTCGGCCATCCCAAGGTGGCCGAGAGGGTGCACAACGCGTGGCTTCGCACCATCGAGGACGGCGTCCACACGACAGACGTCTACATCGAAGGGAAGAGTCTGGAGCGGGTCGGCACCGACGGTTTCGCTCGGGCGGTGATGGAGCGGCTCGGCCAGCGGCCCGAAAAGCTCGCCGCGGTCCGGTACGCCGACGACTCGAAGGGGATCCGGATCTCCGTCCCCGAAAAGCCCGTTCGCCCCAACAAAGAGATGGTTGGCGTCGACGTGTTCGTCGACTGCGACGACCGAAACCCCGACACCCTGGCCGAGCGCCTCCGCAAAGCCAACCAGCCGCTTTTGGAGCTCACGATGATCACGAATCGGGGGGTCAAAGTGTGGCCGAAGGGCCATCGGGAGACTTTCTGCACCGACCATTGGCGCTGCCGCTTCAAGTCGCCGGCCGGTGAGACGGTGAGCCACGGGGACATTCTTCGTCTGTTGTCGGCCATCGAAGCGGAGGGTCTGGACTTCATCAAGATCGAAAGCCTGTGCCTCTTCGACGGCGTGCCGGGCTTTTCGCGCGGGCAGGGCGAGTAGGACACCCGTTCAGCCCTCTGGGTCGAAGCGCAGGCGCAGGTGCTGTTGGGTGGTGGCCGGCCTGTGTACCTCCCATCGCGCCCATCGAGGATCTTCGGGCACCCGAATGCCGCCGCGACCTCGGAGTTCCAGTCCCCCAGAGCTCTTCCAGCCCCCCTCGCTCCGCACGAACTCCAAGGCGTGGATGCCCAGCTGGGCGCCGTCCAGGGTCCAGCCGGGCGCCGGATCTTCGCCCACCCGAAAGCGGCGGAGTTCCACGGTCCCGGACTCCAGGCGCGTCCGGCGGTGGGTGCCGTTTCGCTCCAGGCCGATCTGCACGCGCCCGCGGACCCCTTCGGCCTCGAGCTCGGGCCCCCACAGCGAGCCCTCGATCACGTGGAGCACACCCCCCACCGACACGCAGGTCCCGGCGCTCTCCAGGTGCAGGCAGGTTTCCTCGCCCAGGGCGACCACCCCGGCGTCGCCGAGCTCCAGGCGTCCCCCGACCACCGGCTTCAGGCTCTGCAGCCGCAGCTCCAGGGACGCAGCTTCTTCCGGCGCCGGCCCGTGCGACGCGTACGACGGCTCCGAGGTCGCGGGGGCGGTGGCGCCGTTCGATCCCGGGCCGCTCGGCCTGGCCCGAAGGTCGCTCAGCACCTGGCGCAGCTCCTCGGTGGTCCCGGGAATCCGGGGCACTCCGGCCGCCAATCGGGTCAGGTTCACGGGCGGCAGTCCCGACACCTTGGCGAGGACGTCACCCCGGTCCGAAAGCGCCAAGCCAGCGAGCTTCAGTCCCATCGGCAGGCCCACGGGTGGATCGACCACCCCGCGGACTTCGTTTCGAAGGATTCGCCCCCGTTCGACCCGAAGCTGAAGCTCCGCCCAATGTCCCTCCGGAAGGCGCTTCTTCCACGGCCCCAGCTGCACCGTCCGCTCGGGCAGGGCCATCCGCAGGGTGACCTGCGCCTCGGACACCAAGGACACGAGGTCGGTCAGCCGCTCGGGAGCCACCGGATGAAGCCGAAAGGATCGAAAGTGCATGAGCCCTCAGGCGTACTGCCGTGAAAGCTCACGGATCGCCGCTTCGATGCCGTCGGGTTGAGGGACGGACGCCCGCTCCAGATTCCACGCGAGACCGATCCCGGGCACGTTCGCCCCGGCCAACAAGCGCGGCGGCGCCTCCAGCTCGTAAAAACACTCGTCGACCACCCGACGGATCAGGTGCTCTCCAAAGTTCGTCACTTCGGTGTCCTCGTTGACGGTCAGAAATCTTCCGGTCTTTCGAACCGAACCAACCACCGCCTCCCAGTCGTAGGGGTACAGACTGCGCAGGTCGATGACCTCGACAAAGACCCCTTCATCCGCCAGCTTCTCGGCCGCCTTGGTGCACAGAGGTGCGGTCCGTCCGTAGCTCACCACCGTCACGTCCGTGCCCGCGTGGGTGACCCGGGCCTTTCCGATCGGGATCGAAAAGTCCTCGAGCTCGGGCCATTTGGGTTTCCACCCGGCGCGAGCGTCCCCGAGGGGCGCGTCGATCATCTTCGAAAGCTCCTTTGGGTTTTCGGGTTCGCCGGGGATCTTTTCCTTTCCGGGAGCTCGGATCAGCGCCTTCGGGTACAGGAACATGACCGGGTCCGGATCCTGGATTGCGGTGATCAACAGGCCGTAGGCGTCCTTGGGTGTCGAGGGCAGGACCACCTTCCATCCGGGAATGTGGGTCGCCATCGCGTCGATGGACTGCGAGTGGTAGATCGAACCGTGGATCCCGGCCCCGACAGGGGTCGCCAGTACCAAAGGCACGCTGAACTGGCCGGCCGACGACCATCGAGCGTTTCCGATCAACCGAAGAAGATCGATGGTATTGTGAATGTAGTCGCAGAACTGGATCTCGGCCACGTTGCGACATCCGGCCAAGGCCAGCCCAAACGAAGTGCCGACGATGCCGCGTTCGTCGAGGGGCGAGTTCCAGGTGGTCTCGAGTCCTTGGGTGCAGGTGAAGACCCCGCCCAGGGGCGGACCCACGTCTTCTCCGAAGATGTCGGTGACGCCGAGGCGGGTCTCTCCCACGTGCAGCGCCAATCGAACGGCTTGAGCGATGGTGGCCATGACGGTCAGGACTCCGTGAAGATGTGGTCGTAGGCGGCAGAGGGCTCCGGCTCCGGCTCGGCGCGCACCCGCTCGGACAGCGTTCCCATCTCTTTGGTGTTCTGTTCCACCAGGGCGTCGACCTCGTCCCGGGTGATCAGACCCTCCTCGATCAGGCGTTCGCCGAAGTCCCGCACGCAGTCTGGTTCGTCGTCGACCCGGTTGGCCCCCGAGCTGGAGGAGTGGCCGTTCAAGCGCGAGACCATGGCCTCCAGGGCGAAGGGTTTTCGTTCGGCCCGCACGTAGGCCATGGCTTCGGCGAGCCGCGACCAAGAGGCTTCGGGGTCGTTGCCGTCGACCACGTCCCACCGGATCCCGAAGGATTCGGCGCGGCGCACGATGATCCGGTCGCCGTGGACCTCGTCGAAGGGGGTGGAGATGCCCCATTTGTTGTTCACGACCAAGATCAGGATCGGCAGCTCCCAATTCGGCTGGCTCGACCAGTTCAGGCAGGTGGCAAAGTCCGCTTCGGCGGTGCCCGCATCGCCCCCGTTGACGATGGTGATCCCGTCGCCGCCGTGTCGCTTTTGGGCCCGGGCCGTCCCCGGAGCCACCGAGTACTGAACCTCGATCGGCGAGCTGCCGGGCACCACGTTCCACTTCGGGACCGCGTAGTGGTTCACGAAGTTGCGTCCACCGGAGAACGGGTCGGTGGCTTTGGAGCCCGCCTGCCGGAGGGCGTCGATCGGGTCCATGCCCATGGCCAGCATGATGGCGGAAGAGCGGTAGTGCAGGTGCAGGTAGTCGTGGTCCAGGCCCTGGCCTTTTTTGACCTGCAGCCCGAGAGGCACGTTGAAGCCTTCTTCGCCCGGCCCGCCGATCCAGAAGAAGCTGTTTCCCGACTTCTGCATCGAGATCATGCGCTCTTCCAGGACGCGGGCCCGCACCATCAGCTTGAAGGTGTGGAGCTTGTCCATGGCGGGGCCGGCACCGCGGTGCGGCTTGGGCACTCCGCGCAGGTGGCTGGGTTCGGTGCTCATCGAATCTCCGGTTCGGGTGCCCTACGATGGCGCAGCGGATGGGTCCAATGTTTCGCGCGGGCCCAGCCGGTTGCCGGTTTTCGTGAAAACCCTAGGTCATCCCGGGCTGGGGGGCCGAAGGGCCGTACCGCACCACTTCCTGCACCGTGTTGTCCGGGTTCATCAGGGCGACCTTCGGGTGGAAGGCAGCGTACTCCGATTCGCTCATCAGGGCCCGGTGCAAGATGATCACCCGGTCGCCGACCTCCACCAAGTGGGCCGCGGCTCCGTTCAGCTCGATCCGCCGACTGCCCCGCTCCGCTTCGAACACGTAGGTCTCGAAGCGGGCGCCATTGCGGCAATTGGCCACCAGCACCCAGTCGTTCACCCGCATGCCCACCCGGTCCAGCAGGTCGCGGTCGATGGTGATCGATCCCATGTAGTCCGGGTGCGCACCGGTCACCGAGGCCATGTGGATCTTGCTGTGAATGCTGGGGCGCAGCATGGCGCACGCACTACCGGCCCCGCCCACTTTCGCAAAGCCGATTCCGGGCCGCGGCCGGCGTCACTCTTCGGCCGGGTCCACCGAGGCCAAGACCGTCAGGAGATCCCGGGGCTGCACCGGCTTGACCAGGTAGCCCGAAAAGCCGGCTTCCGACGCGCGCTCCTGGTCTTTCATCTGGCCGTAGCCCGAAATCGCCACCGCCCGGGGACCGTCCCCGTTCGGATGGGCCAATTTGAGCCGCCGGGCCACCGAATAGCCGTCGAGTCCGGGCAGCCCGATGTCGATCAGGGCCAGATCCAGGGACTCGTGCCTGGCCACCTCCAAGCCCCGCACGCCGTCGGCCTCGGCCCACACCCGGTGCCCCATGGACTCGAGCAAGGTGCGCAGCGCAAAGAGCGCGTCTTCGTTGTCTTCGATGATCAGGATCCGAAGGCTTCGACCGGCCGGGGGCACGGGCCAGTCGTCGGTCTCGCCCCCAACGTGCGGCAGGTCTTGGCGGCTTCGGGGGAACTCCAAGAAGAAGGTGCTTCCGAGACCCTCCCCCGGGCTTTCCGCCCAGATCCGGCCCCCGTGGAGCTCGACCAGAGAGCGCGCCACCGTGAGCCCGATACCCAGCCCGCCTCGCGAGCGCGCTAGGCTTTGATCCACTTGAACGAATAGGTCGAAAATCTCTTCGAGCTTGTCCGGTGCCAGACCGAGTCCGTGATCCCGGACCCACACCGTGTATGCGACGATCTCCCCGTTTTCGGTGCGAGCTTCGATGCCAATCTCGATCCGTTCGCCCTCTGGCGAGTACTTGATCGCGTTGGAAAAAACATTGACCAATGCTTGCTCGAGGCGGAGCCCGTCGACCGAGACCGGCATGGGCTGGGTAGGACGCACCCACTGAATGGACTGCCGGCGGTGCTCGGCCTGACCGGCCACCATGTCGATGCCGTTTTGTACGCAGTCCACCAAGTTCATGCAGGTTCGGTTCAGTTCGATCTTACCTCGGGTGACCCGCGACACGTCGAGCAGGTCGTCCACCAACCGCGCCAGGTGCCGGACTTGCCGCGCCACCGCATCTCGCAGCTCGGTCCGGTTGGGGTCCCCGTCTTTCAGCTGATCCTGCAGGCGATTGGCGGTGGAGATGGCGTGAAGTGGATTTCGGAGTTCGTGGGCCAGCATGGCCAGAAACTCGTCTTTGCGGCGCGCGTCCTCGGCCAGCTCGTCGGCCCGTCGCAGGTGCTGCTGCTCCAGCGCCTTCTGCCCGGTCACGTCCGAGGCCACCAAGATGAAGCGCTCTGGGGTTCCAGTGTTGGTCCGTACCGGATCGACCACGACCCGGAACGTCCGGCTGTCGTGCTCGATCTCGAAGGTCGCCCGGTCTTCGGCTTCGGCGGCCCGGGTCAAGACCGCCGACAGGCCCTCGGGCAGAAGGCTGTCCAGGCGGCGGGTGCAAGCAGCCGTGTTGAAGGGCTCGCCCAGCAAGGTGCGCATCGCCGGGTTGACCCGGTCGACCTCGCCCCCGGGTGAGACCAACGCCACCCCGTCCCCCAGGGCTTCGAAGGTGCGTTGCCAGTCCAGGGCCGACCGGCGGAGGGCGTCTTCGGCCTGGCGAGCCCGCAGCAGGGCACGGACGGTGGCGATCAGCTCCGGGGGCTCGATCGGCTGCACCAGGTAGCCGTCCGCCCCGGACTCGAGGCCCTCGGCCTTTCGCTCGGCGCTGATGAAGGTGGCCGAAGTCTGAAGAATCGGGATGCGCGCGGTCAGGGGGTCGGACTTCAGGGTGCGGCAGACATCGAGCCCGCTGATGTCCGGCAAGCGCACGTCCAGCACGATCAGGTCCGGGAGCTTGCGGGCTTGCTCCAAGGCATGAATGCCCGTGTCCGCCTCTTCGACCTGGTAGCCGGCCCGCCGCAGGATCCGCGAGACCATATAGCGCGTGGCCTCGTCGTCGTTGACGTTGAGCAGGCGACCGGGACCCCCGCTCAATGGCCTGGGCGCCACCGGTATGGCGTGCAGGCTTTTGCCTCCCGACTCGTCCACGACTCGCTGCTCCGACTACGCGCCCTCCGCCCGGCCGCGCCCCTCGACCCCGGATCCCTCGATCCCGTGTCCGAGGCCTCCCTGCAGGAGGGCTTCCCGGATCCGGGCGATGGCCACCTCGCGGCTCAGGCTTTGTTTCGAGATCACCGAAGTGCTCTCCCTAGACAAGGTCTGCACCTCTTCCTCGGTGAGCTGTTTCGAGGTTTGAATCACCACCGGGATGTTTCGGGTCCGGGGATCGATCTTCAGGGCATCCAGCACGTCGAACGCCGTGCCCGTGGGAAGGACGAAGTCCAAGAAGATGACGTGGGGGCGCTCGGTCTGGGCTTTGCGCACCCCGTCGTGCACGTCTTCGGCCTCGATGACCTGATAACTGGTATCGGCAAGCATCTTCCGGACCAGGTACCGGGAGACCTCGTCGTCGTCGATGACCAGGACCCGCTCGATGACCCCCCGGTATCGACCCAGGTTTTCCAGCCGCCGGATCAGCCACTCCCGCTCCATCGGCTTCACGCAGAACTCGTCGGCGCCCAGGGCCCGGGCCTTGTGCTCCCGGTTCGTGACGGTCACCACCAGCACCGGGATGTCCCGGGTTGCGGCCTTGTCTTTTAGCTCCCGCAAAAAACCCCAGGACGACTCGCCGTCGAGCATGATGTCCAGGACCACCGCGGCCGGTCGCAGGGTTTCGATCTTTCGCCGCCCCTCCTCCAGGGACCGGGCGGGGATGACCTGAAAGCCCGAACCCCGCAGGTAGCGCTCGTACAAAAACAGGGTCTGCCGGTCGTCTTCGACCACCAGGACCGGCGATCGGCTGGGGTCGAGCTGCGTGGCTTCCTGGTCCAGCCGGTCCATCTCCTGCACCTCCGGATGGACCCGGGGGATCTCCATCCGAAAGGTGCTGCCCTGCTCGGGCTCGCTTTCGACCGACAGCTCTCCGCCGAGGATGGTCGCCAGACGGCGGCACAATGACAGGCCCAGTCCGCTCCCCTTCACCTTGCGCTGGATCGGGTGTTCGACCTGGCTGAACTCCTCGAAAATCCGTTCCTGGTCCTCCGGGGCGATGCCGATGCCGGTGTCCTGAACTTCGAAGATCACCCGATCCGGCTGGGACCCGGGCCGGACCCGCACCCGGACCGAGCCCGCTTCGGTGAACTTGAGGGCGTTGGAGACCAGGTTCTTCAGGACCTGGGAGATCTTGTTTTCGTCGGTGTCGAGCTCGGGCAGCTCCGGTGGCGGGTCCTCGAACACGAGCTCCACCCCAGACTCGGGCACCAGGGGCTTGAAGATGCCCCGCAAGGCACTGAAGAGCTCGGCCACGGGGAAGCTCCCGGTCCGAAGGGCCACCTTGCCCGCTTCGAGCTTCGACAGGTCGAGCACGTCGTTCACGAGCTCGGTCAGGCTCTCGGCCGACCGTCGAATGTACTGCAGCTGCTTTTCCTGCTCGTCGTTCAGGTCGCCGTCCACCCGAGACAGGAGCATGCGCGTCAGGCCCAGGATCGAGTTGAGGGGGGTGCGGAACTCGTGGCTGACGTTGCTGACCAGCCGAGACTTCACCTCGGACATGCGGCGAAGCGAGTCCGATTTTTCTTCGACTTCGTGGTGCAGGACGCGCATGCCCCGGGAGGAGTCTTCGAGCTGGCGGTTCAATTCCGCCAGCTCCTGGTTCCGCGCGCTCAGCGCCCGCTGCTGCTGGGCGGCGGTCCGGTGCATGTCGGCGATCTCGGCCATGGCCTGCCGAACCTGGCCCATGACCGCTTCGAACTCCTGGGGCACCAGACTGCCCACCAGCCACACCCGTCCGTCGTCTTCCGGGGCCCCTCCGACCCGGACGAGCACCGCCCCTTCCGGGGCTTCGACGCAAAGCTCCCAGCCGGGGGTCGAGCCCTTCCGGGCCCGGGCAAAGAAGTCGTCCCACTTGAGCCGGCTTCCGGCGTCGAGCCGATCTGGCACGCGAACGCCGGGCTCGAGGCCCAGCCGGCGCCCGACCGGGTCCGCCTGAACCACGGCGCCCTGGCCGTCCAGGGCCAAAACGAACTCGGACCGAAGCTGTTGCACCCGCGCCGGCACGTCTAGGGTCATGACCGGCCTCCCTCGCCGAGCTCCGCCACCAGACGCTCAACCAGCACGTCGGCGCGCTCCGCGCTGCACAAGACCCCGAGCTCCGCCAGGGACTGTTCGCGCTCCCGCACCGCGCGGCCCCCCACCACGAGCCGCACGGCGGGAAGCGCCGCCTTGACGCCGTGCACCGTTCGCTCCAAGGCGGGCCAGTGGTGGGTCACGGTGATCGACAAGGCGAGGACGTGGGCGTCGGTCTCGCGCAGGCCCTCCAAGACCGCCGATTCGGGGGTGTCGGCTCCCGTGAAGGCCACGTCGAAGCCGGCCATCTCCATGAAGTCGCTCGCCAGCCGGGCCGGGAGCTCGTGTTGCTCACCCGTCGGACAGGCCAACAGGACGCGCCAACCGTTGGCCGCGTTTCGGGGCAGGTGGGGATACAGGTGGGCCAGAGCGAGCTGGGCGATGGCGGAGGCCACGTGCTCGCGGGCCACGGTGATCTCGTTTCGTTCCCAAAGGCGCCCGACCTGGTACTGGGCATCCTGGATCACGCCAAGGTGGAGGTCTTTGACGCTGATCCCACAACCCAGGCCCTCGTCCATCACGCGAATGCTCTGCCGCCGGTCTCCGGACAGCTGCGCGTCCAAGAACGCGTCGCGGAGAGTTTCCACGTCCACCGGCGCACGAAACCACTTCGTGGGCCGGTCCTCAAACGCTCTCCGGCCGGCGATGTGTTTTTTGAGGTTCCGACCGGCGGCGGGGACCGATGCTGCCGATTCTGATCGGTGCTGCCGCCCTGGCGGGCAGTCCGTCGCCGGTGGCCGTGGTGTCGAGCGGCGGGGTATCCCTAGGCTCCTATCAAGCCGGCTTCCTCTATCTGCTGGTGGAGTCCTCCAAGTTGGAGGCCCGGCCGGCGCCGTTGTGGGTGGGGGCCTCGGCGGGTGCGGCCAACAGCTTGCTGGCTGGGATGATGCGGTGCGAAGACCGGCAGCCCGACCCACGAGCCAGTCTGGGATGGAAGGTATGGCTCCCGGTGGGCTTCGGCGCCCTGGTGGATCCGGACGGCGTTCGTTCCGACGGACTGCTGTCGCGCCGGGTGCTCGTCCGGGCCACCGACCGGATCTGGAGGCGACTCGAGGAGGGGCTGCCCGCGGACTGCGATTTCGTGGTCGGGGTCAGCACCACCCGACTGCGGGTGTACCGGACTGAATTCGCGTCGGGTCTGCGCATTCCCCGGCAGGAGGAGAAATTCGGTTTTCGGGTGCGGGGCCAGGGGCCGGGACGTCCGGTTCGCTTCGAAAACTACGTGGACCCGTACAGCGACGTGCCCAAGCCGATGCTTCCATTGGAGCGAGGAGAGGGTCCGGACGTAGCCCGGCGAAACTTCGAGCGGGTCCGGGGACTGCTGTTCGCTTCGATGGCCTTTCCGGTGGCTTTTGCGCCCCAGTGGCTGGGCCTGTGCCTGACCCAACCGCCTCCGCCCGACCGCTATGAGCCGACCTGGGGGCGGGACTGCCCGGAGCCCGAGCAGGTGGCGCAGTTCGTGGACGGCGGGGTGCTCGACAACAGCCCGATCCGGCATGCCTTCGAGCTGGCGGACATGGGGCTTCGGCGGGATTCCGAAGGGGCCCTGACCTGGCGGGACCCGGCGACGTCGGCCTGGACCGATCCGCGGCCCCGGCCCCAGGACCTGGCCTACGTCCTGCTGGATCCGAGCCTGACCGTGTACCCGGTGGCCACGCCTCAGAGGGGCGATCTGCAGAGAAGCGACGTTCTGACCCTGGTGGGCACCTTGTTCGACAGTTTCGTCACCGCGGCTCGGTCGAAGGAGCTGTACACCCTGGTCGAGGAGCAGAACGTGGCGCCGGCGGCGGTTCGGCCCGGCTACCGCTTCGAGCCGGCCGCCGGAGACCCCCTGTTTTGGTTCATGGGTTTTTTCGAAAGCTCGTTTCGCCGTTTCGACCACGCCCTGGGCATGCTCGACGGTCTGCGCTTCCTGCGGCGAAACGGGATGGCGGTGCCGGCCGGCGCCGACGGGGCGCCGCCGCCGGGGCTCGAGGGGGCGTGGGCTGGGGTGCTGTGCCTGCAGTCCTGGCTCGAGCCGGGCTATGCCGCGGACCGCCGCTGGTGCGAGCGGGTCGACCGCAACTTCCGGGTCCTGCTTCAGACCTCCATCGACCGCCTGTGGAACCGCTGCCGATCCGAGCCGGATCCGAGCGAGGAACTGCTGGTGGCCCATCCGATGTGCCGGCTCGCAGCCGAAGACGGTCTCCGGCCCTGGACCTTGGATGCCCCCTTCGAGGCCCTCGCACCCGCCCCAGACGGGGCCTCGGACTTCGACCAGGCCATCGAGCGGCTCGCTGCCTACCGCTTCGCCTTTCGCGACCTGGGCCTGTCCGCGGATCAGGCGGACCAGGCGGCCCAGGTCTTGCGCGAAGAGCTGAACGCGGCCTTTCGCCGGTTTGCTCGGGCCCAACCCGATGCGCTGAGCCAACGGGTCGTCGATTCGGCGGGGCGGGTTCTGGCCAACCAGTTGGCCTACCAGTCTCCGCCCTGGGCGGTGCAACTGTTGGTGGGCGGCTCGTTGGAAGCGGGGGTGCTGGCGGCGGCCATCCCCCGGTGGCGCAGCTGGCTTCGGCTCACAGCGGCGCTGCAGACCGACGGCTGGCTTTCGTGGTTGACTCCGGCCGAAGACGGTCTCGCCCTGGGTGTGGTCGCCGGGCCCGAAGTGCTGATACCGGGCCTGACCGGTCCCTTGGTCCAGCTGGCAGCGGGCGTGCGCGGCGGGTACCGATTCTCCTCGCGGGATGCCTTCGGGACCGACCCCTGCCCCGAGGCAGAACAGGGCCGTGGGCTTCGCTGCAGCCAGGGTATCGTGCAGCCTTACGCTGCCGTCAGCCTGCTCGACCGCTTCCGGTTGCTGGCCGGGCTCGACCTGTTTCCGGCGCTCGTGGGACGACCCGGTGCTGGTTCCGACGCCTACGGAGCCCGTCTCGGCCTGGGCATTCTCTTGTACTGAGCGCGGGTTCGGCCCCGAGCACGCTGCCGCCAACCACCGCGGCTCGAGCTAAGGCTCAGCCTTCTTTCGAAGGGAATTCTTTGGAGTTCGCGATCTCCTGATTGCTCTCGAGCTTGTTGACCGCCAGGACCAGCGCCCACCGGCCCGAAAACGAAAGCCAGTCCATGGGTTGATCCGGGTCGACCGGAGCGACCGCGTGGGCCTGTCGAGCGTTGAAGTAAACCACGTCACCCCAGTCGAGCTCTCCCTCCAGGTCCACCGGTCGACCGGGCTCGGGTTCGATGTACACACCCCCCGTCTCGAAGTCTTCGCCCCGTCTCGAAAGGGCGAGGGAAGGCACCACCAGCTGATGGTGGTCCACCGGATCGGCGTGCAGCTTGAGGGCGCCGCCGCCCCGCGGATAGACCTGGAAGGACAGGCGGGCCGTGCATCCGGCGTCCGGCTCGGTGCCGAGAAACCGGGAGCCGTCCAAGGCGCTGAGGCGGTTCTTCACTTGGTATACCGAACGGAAGAGTTCGAAGAGGTCGAACGGGTCCTGATTCCAAGGGAAGAATGAGAATTGATGGAAGCATCCGCCCACGTACGAACGGGGGTCCCATCGATTCATCCGATGGGAATTGGGCGCGCCTCTTCGTATCGGATGATAATTCGGAAGCGAATTGCGGCCGACCCGTCGGAGGTAGTCGCGAATGGGCTCGAGACGTTCCCGTGAAACGACGCGACGTGCGATGTAAACGTCTCCCCCTTGGATGCGCTCTCGGATCTCAGCCACCCGGTCGTCGTCGCGAACGAGGGCGTCGTGGTTGCCGATCTCTTCGATGCGGACGGCGCGGGGGACCAGCGAAGTGGGCAACTCGATGGTTTCGGACATGACAGGACACCTCCCGAACGGTCGCGGCTGCGGAGCGCTCTTTCACCCTACCCGTACCATGGACTGAATCCGCGCGTCGTCCAGGGGTGCCGCCGGTTTTCCGCCCAGGCCCGCGATGGTCACCGCCCCCCAGGACAGGACGGTGGAGCCTGCGGTGCCACCGAATTGGCTGCCGTTGGCACCTCCCCAACCGGTGACCAGGCGGCTCGAGCCGAGGCACCGGCGGCCATCCCAAACGCCCAAGGTCGCCACCAGGAGCCCGAGCCGGGCGAGATCCTTGGGGCTCATGACCAGCCAGCCACCTCCGCCACGCACGACCGACCCGTCGATTTCGTAGGGCGGATCACAGAACCGGCCGTATCCCGGGTGGTCCCGATAGTAGGTCGGATCCTCGGCCAGCTCCCGGCCCGCGCGCAGGTCCCACCGCCGGCGCGGGATGCCCAGGTGGACCATGAGCTCCCGGTCGAGGACGTCGGCCAGGTCCTCCCCCCAAATGGCGGTCAGGGCCTGGGCCAACCGCCAACGCCCTCCGCTCGAGTAGCGCCGGACGAGGCCGGGCGGGACGTGGGCCCGATTGTCTCGAGCCGGGTCTCCACTCCAATGGGCCCACGACGGCACGTCCTCACCCCGAGCCCAGCTGGCGCCGTTGCTCACCGGGAACCCGCCGGTCATGTCGTGGAGGTGGGCGAAGGTGAGTTCGGTGTGGTGGCCCCGGTCGAGGCGTTTGTCGGGGGCGAGCTCACCGGCGCCGGTCCAGTACAGGCGGATCGGGTTGTCGATGCTCCGAACGAGCCCCCGGTCCACCGCCAACTGCAGGCAGAAGGAAATGAGCGGCTTTCCGGCCGAGGCCGTGTCGAAGGCCCGATCCGGATCTCCCCAAGTGTGAACCAGGCGGCCATCGCAGCTCAGGGCCGCGCCGAACCCGGCCTGCCCCGGACGACGGTAGTTCGACGCCTCGGTCGGTGCGCAATCCGAAACAAACCGCTGCCAGGCCTCCACGTCGAAACCGGCCGCTTCGGGCGTCGTGATCTCCCAGTCTTCCCTCGGATGGATGAGGCGGCCCACCCGTCGTCCCTCAGCGTGGCAGTTCGGCCACGTTCGACCCGGTACCGCCCGAGCGAACCGGCCGAGCTGCGCTCAATGGCATGGCCCGGCGGTCTCGTTCGAAGTTTCTCGTTTGCATGACCACCCAGGCCGGCCGACCCTTCACTTGGTCGAAGATCTTTCCAATGTAGATCCCCACGACCCCCAAGCAAGACAAGATGAGTCCCGTCGAAAAGAGCTGAAGGACCACCAGTGAGGTCCAACCTTCTCGAAAACCGATGGAATAGTACAGCACGACCAATAACAGGATGGTTGCTATCGACAAACCGACCAGGGTGAATCCGAGCACAATCGACGCGTGAAGAAGCCTGTCGGTTTGGGAAGTGGTTATGTTGATCGCCTCGTTGACCAACTTTCGGAAGGTATAGGTGCTTTTCGAACCGATGCGCTCCCGGTGCTCGATCTCGACAAACGAAGTCCGAAAGCCCAGGTAGTGAAGAATGATCAGGTACGAGCGATGATAATCGCCGACGTTCCGGAACGCTTCCGCCACAGGTCGAGTGATCAATGTATAGTTTCCAATGCGACTGTCGGAATGAAAACCGGGTCCAGCCAACCAGGAGAGAATCCGATGAAAGGTGCGCCCGGTGATGTTTCGAAAGGAAGTATGAGCTCGATCGTTCTTCAGCGTGTATACGACGTCGAAACCTTCCTGCGCTTTGGCGTACAGCTTAGGAATGTATTTGGGGTCGTCCTGAAGGTCGCAGTCCATGACGACCACGTAGTCGCCTCGAGAAACGTCTAGACCCGCGCTCAGGGCGTTATGCTGTCCGAAGTTTCGACTCAGCTTGACTCCGACGACCCGAGGCTCCTCGGCACAAACGGCCTCGATCGCCTCCCAAGAGCCGTCCGGGCTGCCGTCGTCGACCAGCACGATCTCGATGTTGGACGTCAGCGGCTTACATCCCGCGACGATCTCTTCGACGAGCGGCCGGACCTGCTTTTCGCCCAGGTAGACCGGACTGACCACGGAGATGAACGGTGCCTCCATCGTCGGCCCGAGTAGCACAGAGCACCGGACGGAACCAGGTCTGCACCGAGTCCTCCCGTCGGCTTGCCGCAGCCCGAAATAACCTGGTAGATACATGCCATGGGGCCCAAGGGTACGGCGAAGCTGGGCGCATCGGACGTCCGTCCAAAGATGCGAATCCCGTTCAGCAAGCCCTACATTGCCGGTAAGGAGCTGTACTACATCGCGCAGGCCGTGACCTATGGCAACATTGCAGGCGACGGCCACTTCACGCGGGGCTGCTCAAACATTCTCGAAAGTCGTTTCGATATCGGCAAGGTGCTGATGACAACCTCGTGCACGTCCTCGCTGGAGATGGCCGCGATGCTCTGCGATCTCGAGGCCGGAGACGAAGTGATCATGCCTTCCTTCACCTTCGTGTCCACGGCCAACGCCGTGGCCCGGACCGGGGCCAAGCCGGTCTTCGCGGACATCCGACCGGACACCCTCAACCTGGACGAAAACAAGCTCGAAGAGCGGATTTCGCCACGAACGAAAGCCATCATGCCCGTTCACTACGCCGGCGTGGGCGCCGAGATGGACGCCATCATGGACATCGCGGAGCGGCACCGGCTCGTCGTGATCGAAGATGCCGCCCAGGGCGTGAACGCCCGGTACAAAGGGCGCGCGCTCGGAAGTATCGGGCATCTGGGGACGTACTCGTTTCACGAGACCAAGAACTACGTCTGCGGCGAGGGCGGTGCGTTGTGCGTGAACGATCCGCGGTTCACGGAGCGGGCGGAAATCCTGCGCGACAAGGGAACCAACCGACAGAAGTTCTTTCGCGGCGAGGTGGACAAGTATACTTGGGTCGACAACGGATCCTCCTACGTGCCCAGCGAGGTGGTCTGCGCATTCCTGTACGGGCAACTCGAAGAGATGGACGAGCTGACGCAGGTTCGCCGGAAGAGCTTCGGCCACTACCGGAACCTGCTGGCTCCGCTTCGCGATGACGGGCTTCTTCAGATGCCTTTCGTTCCAGAGCACTGCGAAAGCAACGCCCACATCTTCTACGTGCTGCTCCCGGACTCGGATACCCGAGACGGTCTCATGAGAACCTTGCGAGAACACGGAATCGCATCGGTATTCCACTACATTCCGCTCCATTCTTCACCGATGGGGACAGAGCTCGGCTGCAACGATATCGAGCTTCCGGTGACCGACGATCTGAGCGGTCGCTTGCTGCGGCTTCCGCTGTATTACGAGCTGTCCGAGGAGCAGCAAAGAGAGGTCGCCGAGCGGATCGACGATTATCTTCGAAAGCGCGACCGGCGGTTCGACGTGGCACGCGCGAGTTGAATCCGAAACGGGTGAAGAAGTGATGATGACGGCACACGCAAGCGACGAGCTCGCTCATTACATTGGCGAGATTACCATCGAAGTGAGCCGGATCGAGGACATCGACCGAGACCGCATGCTGGACACCATCGCGAAGCATCGCGCCGTTTCCGTGCGGGGATTGATCTCGGCCGAGTCGATCGCAGAGGCCAAGAAGACCATCGCGGAACGCTTCGACCCGTCGCAAGACCATCCAGCCACTGGAGAGACGCCGCAAGACCTCTACGGAAACCACCAGAAGTTCTCGGTCAACGGCGGAGAGTTTCGGGACAAGGCCTATCCTCAGTGCCTTCGGACCTACTACAACCCGCTCTTCGCCGAAGACAGATTCGGGCTACACCACGCGTTTCGCGCAGCGGGACGCATTCGCAATATTCTGATGGGCGTTCATGCCGATTTCGCGTTGGACGATTTCGAGGATGGATTTTGGACGGCTGCCCGCGTGCATCAGTACCCCACGGGTGGCGGCTTCATGTCTATGCACTGCGAGGACTACATTCCCCGGATCTATGAAGAGCACGGCTTCGAAAATGGCTACTTTCAGCCGTTGATCGTCATGAGCCGGAAGGGAACCGGACCAGACTGCGACTACGAGACCGGCGGTGGGTACTTTTGCCGCGGGGACACCAAGACCTACTTCGAAGCCGAGTGTCAGCTCGGAGACATCCTGGTGTACGATACTCGAGTGATGCACGGCGTGACCGAAATCGATCTGGCCAAGCCGTTTCGCCAAAACAGCACCACCGGTCGCTACGCCGGATTCGTGACCTTGTACCGCGACTTCACGCGAGGCAGTTGAAGTGCAGGGCGCCGCGTCCAAGTGGGAAAAGCGAGGTCGTCTGCTTCATGCCGACGGAACCATCCCTTGGATGTACGGCTTCACCGGAGCAGCGGCATTCGACGACCCCCATGGCGAAGGGCCGGTCGACCTGTACATCAGCGGTCGGGACGATCGGGGACGATCCATGATCGGCCGTGCGCGGATCGACCTCGACCGTTACGAAGTTCTGGAGCTCGAAGAGGAGCCGGTCTTCACCCCGGGACAGCTCGGCGCCTTCGACGAGAACGGAGTTTCTTATCCAACGCTCGTCCGGACCAAAGGCGAGCTGCTCATGTACTACACGGGCTGGGTGCCCACGGTGCTCACCCCGTTCCAAAACCATCTGGGACTGGCCCGGCTGGGCCCAGATCGGCGCTTTCATCGGGTGTCCCGAGCGCCCATCCTCCACCGAAACGACGATGACTTCCTGTCCGTGGGCTCTTCCTACGTGTCGCTGAGCGGCGGGGTTTGGCGCCTGTGGTACACGTCTTTTCTCGAATGGGGCTCGGGTGAGGCTGCTCCGAAGCACCGGTACGAGGTCAAGCTCGCCCTGTCCTTGGACGGACAGCGATGGGAGCGCCCGTTCGGCAAGCACATCTGCGTAGGCGCCGAAAACCCAGGCGAGCACTCCTTCTGCCGGCCGTCGGTGCTATTTTGGCGGGGCCTCCATCACATGTGGTACGCATTTCGCGGCGAGCACTACCGCATCGGTTACGCGACTTCCGAGGACGGTGTGCATTGGGAGCGAAAAGACGATTTGGTTGGACTCGAACTTTCGGCGGATGGCTGGGACTCGAAAGAGCAGTGCTATCCGCACGTGATCCGACGCGGGAACGTGCTGCACATGGTCTACTCGGGCAACGGGTACGGCCGAGACGGCCTCGGACTCGCCCGAATGGAACTATAGGACTCGAGCAAGTTTTCGGAGGGGCTCGCGAGCCGATCAGTCAGGCTGGGAGCCGGCGCGGCGACGCCCGATGACCCGAAGCAAGCCAAAGGCAGCTGAGAGGATCAAGAGGGAACCGCTCGCAGCGCCCATTCGGCAGCCGCCGGTGAGCGGCGTGCTGGGAGGCGGCCTCGAAGGCTGCCGCGCATCGGACGTCTGCGATCGATCGGCGGGGCCAGTGTCGGGTGGACCGGCGTCGGGTTCGGTGGGCCCCAGATCTTCCGCATTCGGATCCCCACCGAGGTCTTCCGTGGGGCCGCCGTCTTCGCCCGTGCCCGCATCGGGGGCGGCTACGGACGCAATCTCGTACCGGGCCTCGACGGCCGCGCTGGGTTCGGCGAAGCGCGAAGTCGCAATCGCCTTCAGCACGGTCGTTTCGGTGAGGCGGAGTGGACCTTGCCACAGCGAGGACGTCGCGTCGGGTTCGGAGCCATCTGTGGTGAAGCGGACCTCCCCTTCGGGCGCGACGCTCGACACATCGACGGTCACGGCCTCTTCATAGTTTCCGGCGGCCGGGGAGAAGACGGGGGCCTCGGTCGTGGGGCGCTGCACTGGCCCCGACGCCGATGGCGGCTTTTCCCAGCCGCGGGTCGAGACCCGCCCCCACGCCACCAAGTCCGAGCTGCGAAAGCCCAGGTCACTGGATCCGCAGCCTGCGTGACCGCTCACGCGCCAGGTCTTCTCGATGAGCTTGCGACCGTCCCAGTAACCGTCGGATGCCAGCAGCAGTCCGATACGAGCCAGGTCCTTTGGCGACATGCCCACCCAGCCGCCTCCTCCATGTACGGGGTGTCCGTCGATCTCATATGGAGGGTCGATGAAGCACCCATACCAGCGGTCGTCGTCGGTCCATTGAGGATACAGGCTCATCTGGTCGGGATGGGCGTTCGGAGGCGGCCGGTTCTCGTTGACCTGGCGTCCGGTGAGCCAATACCAGTCGCCCGGGCCGATCCCCATCGGTCCGAACAGCTCTCGGTCCAAGAACGACTTCAAGTCCTCCTGAAGTACGTAAGTCAGGGCCTGATTGAGGCGCCACTGACCTCCGGTCGAGTAGCCGCTGCCGCATTTCATGGTGCAGCCATCCTGGAACCCGTTGGACGTGGCGTAGTTTCCTCGCATGGCAAATAAATTGTCGAGGGTCGCCCGGTCGCCGCAGTCCGGTCCGGGGACGTCCGGCCAGACTTCGTCGATCGGAACTCCTCCGATGGGACGCCCATCGACTTCGTAGCCCTGGTCGATCGCCAACTGCAGCGCGAATCCATTGAAAGCCTTGCCCAGGGAGGCGCTCTGATACAGGTAGTCCTCGTCGCCCCAGCAGTGAATCAGGTAGCCGCCGCGTTGCACGCAGGTGCCCCAACGGCCGCCGGTGTGCATGTCGCCGCCGCAGCTGCCGGGACCGACGTCGAGTCCGGTCAGGTAGTTGCTCCAAGCTCCCGGATCGAAGCCCGCGTCGGCCGGGAGCGCCCACGTCCAGGCCTTTTTGGGATATATGACCCAAGCGGGGGGTGGCGCGGCCTGGGCCCAAAGGGGGGTGCCGGCCACAACCGCCAGCAAAGCGCCGCCTCGAAGACCGTGGCGGAGGACCGGGGCGGCCGTGGGACGGGTTGCGTTCCGAGTCACCGCCGAAGGCTCTCACCAAGGGGAAGGGGTCGCAATTCGGGACGACCTGGTCGGCCGCAGGCATGGCCCGCCCGAAGGGTGGGGCGTGGCAGGCGTCACGTCGCTGCTCCGGGCGCAGGCGGGTATCCGCCTTGATTTTGGGGGGGTGGACGACGCAAGGTCTCGGCGGTGGACGTCGATCGGCCCTCGCTCCTCGGCTTCGAGCTCCGGATTTGGGCCATTGCCGGCGCCGTCTGGTTCGTGTCCCTGGTCCTCTACCTCACGGTTCCCCCGAGCATGGACCAGTGGTTTTATGAATACACCGGTCAATTGTGGGTCCAGGGAGCCACGCCCTACGTCACCTTCGTGGACGGAAGCTGGCCTCTTTGCCATTGGCTGCACGGCTTGTCCTACGGACTGTTCGGGCCCACCGTGTGGGGTTGGAGGCTGTTCGACGGCCTGCTCTTGCTCCTGTGCACCGTGTTCGGCGCGGACCTGCTGCGGCGGACCTTCGGCCGCTGGGCGGGTGTGTGGTTTTTGCTTCTGTATCCGGCCCTCTACGTGGGGTTCGGTTATTGGACGGCTGGGCAGCGCGACATCATCGCTGCCAATCTGCTGGGGGTCGGACTGTGGTCCTACTGGGTGGGGCTGGAATCTCGCCGACTGCGGCTGCAGGTCCTGACGGGAGCAACCATCACGGCTGCGGCCCTGCTCAAGCCGCCCTTCGCGTTGTTCGGGTTGGTTTTGGCCGCCCATCTGGCGGGTACGGTGTTGGCCGGGCGCTGGCCCTGGAGGCGGGGGCTCTTCCACATCGCGGCGGCGGGGATCGCTTCGGTGGCGTTTTTGTTCGGGGCGGTGGGCATTTTGCTGGCTCAGGGGGTCCCGTCGAGCGACCTGGTCGATTACTGCTTTCGTCTGGCCACCGCCCGGGTCAACGAGGACAGCGGAGGGCTTGCGGCCATCGCTCTCAAGGGGGTTGACATGTGGCTGGGCCGGTGGGTGCCGCTCATCGGTTTCGCCTTCGTCTCCGCCGGAATCGTCGCTTGCTCCGACGCCCGCCGCAAAGGGCCGGAGCTAGGGCTCTGGGGAGCCCATTTCGCCATCGGCATCATCTCGTTCTTCATGCAACTCAAGGGCCTGGGCTACACCATGGCGCCGACGACCGTGCCGGTCATTGCCCTGATCAGCATCGGCATGGGTGTCGTCACGCCGATCGCCGTCGAAGCCTCGGGCTGGAAGCGATGGGCCACGGTATTGTTCATCGCATCGGTGTGGCTGGTGGTTGGACGCAAGTGGCAGCGTCTGATCATCGACAACCAGACCTTCGGGCAGTACGCCGGATGGGTGCGGGGCGAGCCGCTGGCCGAACGCCTGCCGAGGTCCAGCCCATTTCAGGTCGGCGACGGGCTGACTTTGCGTCAGGCGGTGGAGCTGTCCGAACGCTTGCGCTCGGAGGTGCCCCCAGACGGAACGATCCTGGTGTGGGGCCGAGCCAACGTCATCAACGTCCTGACCGAGCGGCCTCAGCCGACCCGATTCTTTCACAACGTCATGCTCCTTGCGCCCGGACGGCCGCCGGATCTGATCGAGAAGTTCGACGCGTGGTTCGAAGCGGACATCCGGGCCGCGAAGCCCGAGATGGCTCTGGTGAACCACGTGGAACTGGAGCAGCAGTTCCGGGACTTCGAAAGCGACTCCGTCCGCTTTCTCCGGGACCAACTGGACCGCCATTATCGGGTGGTCGACGAGGTCGGCCAGTCCAAACTCTACCGCCGGGTGCGTGCCCGAGCAGGCACCGATACCGATGATTTGCCCGAAAGGCCACGGGCCGGCCCCGTCCCGGAGGCACCATGGCCCGACTGATGATCCTGGGTGGCGGCGGCATGCAGATGCCCGCCATTCGCAGCGCGAAAGGGCGAGGGCACCAGATCTTGGTCATGGACCCAGATCCCGAGGCACCGGGATTCGCCCTGGCCGATCGATCGGGTGTGGCCGACTTGGCCGACGAAGAAACGTGTTTCGAAGCGGCCCATCAGTTTCGTCCGGAAGGGGTCATGACCTTCGCGGCGGATTATCCGATGCGTATGGTGGGACAGTTGTGCCATCATCTGGGCCTGCCGGGGCCCCGACCCGAAGCGGTTGCAGCCACCACCGACAAGCTGCCCATGCGACAGAGGCTGCGGGAGGCAGGAATTGCAGTGCCCGCTTTCCACGAGGTCCTTTCGGACGAAGATGCTGTCCGGGCGATCTCGGCGCTGAACGGGCCATCCATCGTCAAGCCGACCCGAAGCAGCGGCAGTCGCGGTATCACGCGACTTCCTTCCGCGGTGCCACGGGAGCAGGTGGAGCGAGCCATTCGATTCGCACGAAATGTCCAGGGGCCCGAAGCGGCCGTTCTGGTCGAGGAATGCGTAGACGGTGACGAACTCTCGATCGAAGCGATCACATGGGGAGGGCGGACCGAGGTCCTGGCACTCACCGAAAAGACGACGACCGGTGCACCCCACTTCGTGGAGGTGGCCCATCGGCAGCCAGGTGATGCGAGAAGATGGGTCGAGCTCGAGTCGGTGGTGCGCGGCTGCGTCGAGGCTCTGGGGATCGATGACTCGCCCACCCACACCGAAGTCCGCCTGACGGAACGGGGTCCGGTGGTCATCGAGATCGGATCGCGCTGCGGAGGCGGATACATCAGTTCGCACCTGGTTCCGCTGTCCACCGGCATCGACTTCATCGGGGCGGCCATCGATGTGGTCCTGGGAAGCGAGCCCCGGATCGAGTCGACCCAGTCGCGCGGTGCCGCCATCGAGTTCGTTCGAGCCGAGCCCGGACATGTGTTGTCGCACGGTGCGCTCGACGAGATCCGCGGGCGCCCCGGGGTGATCGAACTGCAGTTGCAGGTGACGGTGGGCGACCGGGTGCCTCCGCTTCGAGACGCCCGAGACCGGATCGGATTCGTGATTTGCGCTTCCGAGACCGCAGAATCGGCGGCCGAAGAGTGTCGCCGCTGTCTGCAAGACCTGAATCTGAGGACGGCGGAGGCGCCGCCGGACACGAAAGAGATGACGAAATGAAGTACATCGACTCTTTGGTACACGTGACCCACGATGGCAGCTGGCTCGGGGGCAACCGATACGATGCGAGCGAGGAACGCCTGGTTCGCGAGTTGAACGCTTGCGGCCCGGGGACCCGGGCGTGCTTGGTGGCCATTGCCGAACACGCCACGAACGAAGACGTGGAAGCCACGACCCGGCGGCATCCAGACATGTTCATTCCGGTCGGTTCGATCAATCCGGCAGCCTGTGCCGATCCCCAAGAGGTCGAAAGACAGATCCGCGACTTGGCCCAACGAGGCTTTTTGGGTCTGAAGCTCCATTCTCGCTTGAACGACTACGACCCTCTTTCGGACAATGCGCTCGCAGCCATCGACGCGGCAGGTCGGCACGGCCTGGTCGTGTTTCTGTGCACCCTGTTTCGGCAGCGACGGCGCGCGACCCGGCATCCGACCGACATTGTCGACGTCGTGGCCACCCAGTACCCGGACACGCCCGTGGTCTTGCTGCACGGGGGTGCTTCCATGGTGCTCGACATGTTCGAGATGGTGCGAATGCACCCACAGCTCATCTTGGACGTGGCCTTCACCTTGTTGCGATATCAGGGAAGCTCGGTCGACCAAGACCTGCGGTTTCTGTTCGAGCATCTGGACCAGCGGGTGAGCGTTGGCTCCGACTTTCCCGAGTATTCACCCGTTCGCGCTCTTCAGCGGTTCGAGGAACTCTCGGAAGGCCTTCCGCTCGAAAAGATCGAGAATGTCCGCTTTCGAAATCTGGAGCGCCTGTTCGAGGGCAAACAGGCCTTCCCCGCGCCGGCCGACGAGACGCCGCCGGCATGAACGAAGTCGCGGCTGAGGATTCGGGGGGTCACGACGTACGGGACAAGTTTTCGCTCGAGTCGAAGACTTCGGTCGACGACAAGGACAGCATGTCGCGACAGGTCGCCATCAGGGCCATTCGCGCCGTGGACTCGGACGAAACGACCCGGGTAGCGCCGGCGTGTTCGAGTCGCGAAGCCTCGCTCTGAAAGTGGGTTCGCACCACGGTGGGGACGCCCGGAGCCAGCTCCGACAGGGTGCGGACCGCGAGCTCGACGGCCCGCGTGTCGCTGATCCCGAGAACGACCAGCCGGGCGGCGGAGCAGCCCAATACCTCGAGGATCTCCCGTTGGGTGACGTCGCCGAGCACCGCGTAGTGGCCGTCGGCTCGGGCGGCCCGAACGTTGTCCGGATTGAGATCGACCAGCACGTACCGCATCTCGACCTGTCGAAGCATGCGGCAGACCGCCCGTCCGGCCGGGCCGTAGCCGGCCACCACCACGTGGTCCGCGTGAGGCTCTTCCCCGTCCGCCCGCGGGGGCTCGGCTTCGAGCACGCGGTTCAGCCACGGAACCCGGGCCGCGCTGCTGGCCAGGTGGGGACCGGTGGCCACCACCAACGGCGTGAGCCCCATGGACAAGATGATCGCAACCAATAGGTCGCCCGCCAACACCGGTCCGAGAAGCTCGGTCCCCCGGGCTGCCTCCAGGAGCACGAAGGAAAACTCGCCCACCTGGCACAGCAAGGTGGCCGACAAGATCGCGACCCGGAGGGGCAGTTGAAGGACGCGGGCGGTGATTCCAACGACGACGAACTTCCCGGCCAAGATCGCGGCAAGGAGTGCCAAGATCGTGTCCCACCGGGTCCATACCGCCGTCGGATCCAGCAGCATGCCGACCGACACGAAGAACAGGCTCGCCAGCACTTCGCGGACCGGAACCAGGTCCGACAAAGCCTGATGGCGCGATTCGCTCCCCGCCACGACCAGACCGGCCAAAAAGGCGCCCAGGGCCAAGGACACACCCGCGGTCGACACCAGCCAGGCGGTGCCGAAACAGACCAAAAACACGGTGAGCACGAACAGATCTCTTTGCCGGGTCCGGGCGACCCAACCCAGCAGGCGCGGGACCAAGGGGCCCGCAGCCAGGAGCACCCCGGCCAGGATCGCCACCGCCGCGCCCACCGACAGCCACGCGTCCAAACCCGGGGCGCCTTGGCCGGCCAGGTGCGGGACCGCCAGCATCATCGGCACCACGCACAGGTCCTGAAACACCAAGATCCCCACGGCGAGTCGCCCGTGGGGAGCTTCGAGCTCTCCTCGGGCAGACAGGGCCCGGAGCACGATGGCGGTACTCGACACCGCCAGGACGCACCCGACGAAGACCGCCGTGTTCCAGGACGACCCCAAGGCCATGGCCACCATGGCGCCGAGTCCGACCGTGACCGCCACCTGGAACCCACCACCGAGCACGACGGCTTTCCACAGCCGTCGGATCCGTTCGAGCGAAAGCTCGAGCCCGATCCCGAACAGCAAGATCACGACCCCGACTTCCGCCAAGACCTCGACCCGGTGGGTGTCCGAAACCAGGCCGAGCCCGGCGGGGCCGGTGATCGCGCCAGTCAGAATGAAGCCGGCGATCGACGGGATGCCCAGTCGCCGGAGCAGGGACACCACCACCACGCTGGCGCCGACGATCACCACCAGGTCTTCGAGCAGGTCCATCTCGGGCATGGGCGGGTCCTTCGCGGGGCCGGTGACCCCGGGGCTGGGATACGAGCCTGGCGCGTCCGCGTCCAGGATGGAGCCACGCCCGGGGTTTTGCGGCTTGGCAGGGTGGGGCCGCCGTGCGATCTGCATTCGGCGTGTGGGCACGGCTGCACCACGGTCTGCAGGTTTTTCTGTTTCTGTTCGTGACCTCTGGAATCTTCGTGCTGAGCTTGCCCAACCCCAGCAAAATCGGCGTGCGGAGCCGGTGGGAGACCGACCGGACGCGTCGCGAGTTCGAAGCCTGGGGCCGGCCCCTGGGGCTCGACGCCGACCAGGTCGACGCCCTGCTGTGGCCTGTGGCTCGGGCGGTCGCCGGCGTGACCGCCGTCTTGCGGCGCCCGTTCCAGTGGGCGGGCGATCCCTTGGGTTTCTATCAAGGGTGGCGCATGTTCTCCACGCCCAGAACGTACACCCGTGCCTTGGAGGTGGACGTCCTGGATCCGAACAGCGGTGAGTTCCGTCCAGTGTATCGGTCTCGCTCTACAGAGCACCGGTGGCTCGCGGAGAAGCTCGATCAGAATCGGGTGCGGAAGCTGGTGGGGCGGTCCATCGTCCCCGAATCGAGGGGGCGCCGAAGGTATCTCGTCCGCTGGCTGCGCGACAACGCCAAACGGAGCTTCCCGGATTCGACCCAAATGCGGATTCGGATCGTGAAGCTGATTCCCCCCCCGCCGGAGCAGTTCGCGCGGGGTGCATCGATCGTTCGAGAGGTCGAGTCCTCCCGAACGGTGACCTTGAAGCGATGAGGTGGCTCGAGTGGGTTCGGCGCCTCCCGTCCGGCATCTCGGGGCTGGTCCGAGATCGAGAAGACGGCCGGCATCTGGCGGCGCTTCGGATCGGCGTCTCCGTCGTCTTGTTGGGGAGCCTCTTCGAGATGCTCCGAACGGGGACCGTGGAGGCGATCTGGATGCGACCTGGCGACGGAGGCATCTTCCGGACCACGCCATACCTGTGGACCTGGAAGACGATCTTGCCCGATCCGAAGCCGGCCACCGTGTACGGCCTGGTGCATGCCACCTGTGCTCTGGCCGTGGCGGTCGCGGCAGGAATCGGCGGGAGGGTGGCGGTTCTGCTCCTGTTGCTGGCCTATTACTCCCTGCGCAGCCTGAATCCTCCGTCTACGGGGGGGTACGACGCGCTACTCGTCAACGCGCTGATCTTCATGCTGTTGGCCCCGGTCACCCGAACTTGGTCGGTGGATTGCTGGCTGAAGAACCGAAAGTGGTCTTCCGAAGAGTCCGTGCCCTCGTGGCCGCGGTACGTCTTCGTGTTTCAGCTGGTGATCCTGTACTTTGCCACGGGCCTGAAGAAGGCATCCGTCATCTGGAGCCCGGCCGGCGGCTATTCGGCCCTGTATTACATCATGATGGATGTGACGTGGGTGCGCTTCGATTCGCTGGAATTCTTGCGAGATCAGGTCTTCTTGACCCGAATGGGAACTGCGGTCACGTGGCATTGGGAGCACCTGGCGCCGATCTTGCTGTTCGCCGCTTATTTTCGAAGGACCCGCGATGAACCGGGTCGCATTCGGCGATGGTTCAACCGCTACGACATGCGCATTCCTTATGTGCTGGTGGGTTTCGGTGTGCATGCGGGCATCGCCGTGGTCACGGCGGTCGGGCCCTTTTCGGCCGTGACCCTGGCGCTCTACCCTTCGCTGTTCGGTCCGAAGGAACTCGACGACTACGCACAACGGGTCAGGGAGACGTGGAGTCGGCTTCGATCCAGGCGTTCATCAGACGGCGGGCGATCGTGAACTCGGGCGGCACCACGAAGTCGTCCCAGCGTTCGGGGTCGGCCAGAAGCTCTCGCTCGATCCATCGGGCGGCCTCGATCTCTCGAGGCTCCAGGGTCAGGGCGCGGTCCTCGGCGGTGGCGACGAAGCCGACCATCAGGGATTGAGGAAAGGGCCAGGGCTGGGAGCCCTGGTAGCGCACGTCGCGCACGCGCACGCCCACCTCTTCGAAGACCTCCCGGCGGACGCAGTCCTCGAGGTTCTCGCCGGGCTCCACGAAGCCCGCCAGGCAGGACAGCATGCCCGGTGGAAACCGAGGACTTCGGGCCAGCAGGCACGCGTCCCCGTGCTCGACCAGCACGATGACGGCCGGGTCGACCCGCGGATACAGGTCCTGCTCGCAGGCGTCGCAGCGCCGGCGGTGGCCGCCGTCGCGTGCGCGGGTCGCCCCCCCGCACGCACCGCAGTGGGCGCACTGTCGATGCCACCACGTGAAGGCCCGCGCCATGGCCAGCAGGCTGGCCCGACCCGATTCGAGGAGCGCTCCCAGAAATCGCAGGTGTTCGAGGGAGACCGGGCCCGCCCAGGACGGGTCCACCGCGTCGATCGCGGCGGCGAAGTAGGTGTGGCCCTCCCATTCGCCGAGCAGGGTGGTTCGCTCGAGCTCCACCCCGGGCAGGGCCCGAGGGGGAAAGGCCAAGGGACCCTCGGGGCCCATGGGGTGTTTGCCTCGCACGACCGGCAGGATGCGGCAGTTGGGAGCGTGCCAACGCTCGGCCACCGCATCGGGGAGCGCCCGGATCTCGGCCAGCCGGTCCACCGGACTGTCGCTCAACCAGTTCGATCCCGCGCCGGACATGGGGCATCCTCGCGCGGCTTCGAGAGCCCGCGCCAGCTCGAACCGTCTGTCGCCGATGTGGTTGCCGATCCATCCCATCGAGTCCGCGTTCCGGTCCGCCGTCGAGGTGGGGCCCGTGGTGGTCACCGCCGCCACCGGGTCCGGCAAATCGACCGAGGTGCCTCGCTGGTGCCCCCGGCCGGTGGTGGTGGTGGAGCCCCGCCGGGTGGCGTGCCGGGCGCTGGCGGCGCGGGTGGCCGAGTTGGAGGGCACCCGGGTCGGGGAGCGAGTCGGCTACGTGGTCCGTGACGACGTAAGGGCGGGACCAAAGACCGAAATTCGTTTCATCACACCCGGAGTGGCCTTGCGGGACCTGGCCACTTGCCTGGGCGCGGCCACCTTCGTGCTCGACGAGGTCCACGAACGCACCTTGGATCTGGACTTGCTTTGGGCGCTGGCCCGGGGGCGGGCACGCCGGTTCGTGGCCATGAGCGCCAGCATCGACGCCGATGCCTTGGCCGAAGCCCTTTGCGGACGGGTGCTCCGGGCCGAAGGCCGTACCCATCCGGTACGTGTCGAGCACGACGATGGAGGACCGACGGTGCCGACGCCAGAACGTCTCGTGGAGCGGGTTTGTCGTACACTGGAAGGACTGTCTTCAAAAGATGCAGACGTCTTGGTCTTCCTGCCCGGAAAGGCAGAGATCCAGGCGGTCCGATCCGCACTCGGGCGCAGCTCGGGGTGGCGGGTGTGCGGGCTCCACGGCGGGCTTTCGCTCGAAGAACAGGCTGAAGCGTTCGCCCCGAGCGACCGGCCGAAAGTCATCTTGTCTACCAATGTCGCGGAGACCTCGGTCACGGTTCCGAATGTCCGTACCGTGATCGATGCCGGTCTGGTACGGCAGGTGCGGTACCACCAAGGCCGAGCTGCTCTCACCCTGGTCCCGGTGGCCCGCGACGCCGCGGAGCAGCGGGCCGGTCGGGCGGGGCGCACGGCCCCAGGCCGCTGCCTTCGCCTTTGGGGACGAAACGCCCATCTGGGCGAGCGGACGCCACCCGAGATCCATCGCCTGTCCCTGGTTCCCTTGGTGTTGGCCGCTCGCGCCCACGGCCGGGCGCCCGAATCCTTGCCCTGGCTCGACCCGCCGAAAGACCACGCGCTCGATGCGGCTCGGGATGAGCTTCGGAGACTCGGGGCGCTGGATGACGCTGGCGGGATCACCGCACGGGGCCGGCGCCTGTTCGAGCTTCCGCTCGACCCTTGGCTGGGCCGGGTCCTGGTGGAAGCCGAGCGGGCAGATCTTCTGGACCCGGCCATCGACCTGGCGGCGGCGCTTCAGA
>DAPKRQ010000348.1:0-9854 GCA_031800475.1 Myxococcales bacterium LLY-WYZ-16_1 | reverse complement strand
CACGGCCCAGGCTCCCGGCGGACGTCCAGGGCCCACCGCTGGACCCGGACTGCCGAGGGCCGAGCCCACTCGGCCGCCTCCCAGAAGCTCCAGACCCGGCAGCACGGGCCCACGACCCAGGGCTTGCGCCCGTCTTCGAGGGCCCCCGACGCGGCCTCCGCGCCACCGGCCGCGGCTTGTGCCCTGGGCGCCCGTGCACCGGTCACCCCGGCCGCGGCCAGCCCCACCGGCCTTTGGAACGTGGCCGAACCCGCGTTTTTGCTGGGTCTGGCCTTCGGCTCGGCCCTGACCCTGTGCACGTCGCTCCTCGTCCTCCTGGCCGAGTGAGCCGCGTCTCGCCCCGGCGGTTCCCGGTTGCCTGGCGCCTTCGAGCCCGACACACCCGGACGGGTCGGTGATCCGCGCGTTTCACATCCACAAAGTCTACGAAGCCGGCGACGTTCCCGCCCTCAACGATGTGAGCTTGCGGATCGAAAAGGGCGAGTTCGTCTTTCTCACCGGGGCCTCGGGCGCAGGCAAGTCGACTTTGCTCAAGCTTCTGTTCGCGGCCGAGCGACCCAGTCGGGGGCAGCTGTTCGTGAACGGGCAGGACGTGGGACGACTTCGGACCCGGGCCGTCGCCCGATTCCGGCGCACCCTCGGGATCGTCTTTCAAGACTTCAAGCTGATCCCCCATCGGACCGTCGCCGAGAACGTGGCCATGACCCTGTGGGTCTGCGGCCGACCCGAGCGGGAGATCCGCCGCCGGGTTTCGGCCACCTTGAAGGCGGTGGGCCTCACCCACCGGGCCCACGCCCTACCGCCCAAGCTGTCGGGTGGAGAGCAACAACGGGCCGCCATTGCCCGGGCCTTGATCAACGACCCGGTGTTGCTCATCGCCGACGAGCCCACCGGTAACCTGGATCCCAGCTTGTCCCACGAGGTGATGGGACTGTTGGAAAAGGCGAACGCCCGGGGCACCACGGTCCTGATGGCCACCCACGACCAAGGGCTGATCGAACGTTACCCGCGCCGCACCCTGACCCTGCGAGACGGTGGGCTCACCGGCGATCGCGCACTCTGATCCGATCACCCAACCATCGGGCGGTCGACCGAGGGTCGAAGCGCCCCCTCCATGATGAGCTGGCCCTCGGTGGTGCAATTCGACCCCAAAGTGGGGGAGCGCTTTCGTTTCACTCCGCCCAACCCGAACGAAATCGGCAGAGGCCGGCGTCCCGGCCCCGAGTTCGGGTTCGGAGGCGACGACACGTTCGCGTTCGGTCCCCTGCCCCGCTCGCAAGGCCCGAGACGGGTGGACCCTTTGGCCCGAGGCGGCCTCGGGCAGGCCCCGAAGGAAGTGGCGCTGCTGTTGGGCGCCAAGCCGGTCTCGAACACGCGCCCGAACCCCAAAGACCCTCAGCTCGTCCGAGTGGTCTACTGGAATCTGGGAGACTACCGGCACCCCGATGCCTTGGACCACTATTTCGCTCGAAAAGACGACACACCCGCCGCAGAACGAGCGTCCGCGAACTCTCGGTCCTCATCCAAGTCGAGCTCGAAGTCCAAATCGAAGACCAAAGGATCCAAGTCTGACCAAAAGCAGAAAAGAGAAAAGGATCCACTCGAGGGCAAGACACGTCGTCTGGCCCAAGGACTCCTGGTCGCCGGTGCCGGTCGGCCCCCGGATTTCGCGTTCGTGTCCGAAATCGAGGGCCCCGAGCTCGCTCGCCGGCTGGCGGAGCACCCGAAACTGAAAGAGGCGGGCTATCGAGTCTCGTCGGAACAGCTCGATGGGTATCCGATGACCCACGCGATCTTGTCCCGCCACCCCATGGTGGGCACGCCGAAGCTCCACCAGGTCCACGAGAAGGACGAAGCCCCCACCCGAGGCATCCTCGAAGCCACATTCGAGGTCGGGGGACACCACTTGACCGTATTCGTGAACCACTGGCCTTCCAAGCGAGGCGGAGAGGGAGCCGCGGATCAGCGGGAAAAGGTTGCGGAGCAGCTCAAGCACATGATCCGGGAACGGCAGGCGCTCGACCCGAACGCCGAAATCCTGGTGGTCGGCGACTTCAACACCTTCTTGGAAGAAGCGCCCTTCTCCGAGCCGTACCTGAATGCGGTCTTGGACCCGGAAGCCGTACGCAACGCCCCCGACGGCGAAAAGCTCTTTCACACCGTGGCTGATGTGGCCGAAGAGGTACTCGGACGGCGTTTCGACAGCATGGACGAACTCGGTCGCCTGGAGCGAAGCAGCGCCCTCGAGATCGGCACCCATTTCTACAAGGGAACGTGGAACACGCTCGACGGCATCATCGTGAACCGGGGTCTACTCGACGGAAAGGGTATCGAGTACGTGGAAGGCAGCGCCGAGGTGGTGCGAGACGACCACTTCCTCTTTCAGGGACAAAAGCCCGACCGAAACGTCAGCGATCACCTGCCGGTGGCCGCCACACTGGAAGTGCGGGGTTCCGACGAACCGGCGGCACTCGAGCTGCGAGCTTCGTCCAAGCGGCCGCGAAAACTGGGTCGACACCGAGACCGGCCGAAGAACCGAGAGCGCCCGCCCGTGCAGGTGGCGATCTCCGAAAGCGGACTGCCCTGTCCGCCCATCGATCCGACGCGTTTCGAGGTGCTGCGCGGTGAAGCGGCATTGAAAGCCCTGCGGCAGGCCGTCCAGACCCGGCTATCCATATCGCCCGCCGACATCCGCAACCTGTGTCGTGGGTGCGCCGAACCGAAAGCGGCCCATCCCTTCGGCGTCGTGCAGACCGCGGATCCGACCAACCCGCGGGTGGGCCGAGACGCCCGAGGTCGGACTGTGTTCGAGCCCCGCGACGCCGATAAGCCGGCGGTGGCCCGGGCCATGCTGGCTGCCCAGGCATTCTTGGACTTCGAGCCCGAGCCGGACGAGCTCGACGTCCTGGCCCGATGGGCCGTTTTGGACCACAGCGGCTCGAACGCTTCGGAAGATCCCTTGGTGCTTCGACGGCAGGCCCTGCGCGAGGTGCAGCGCCACCAAAACCCCTTCCTGCGGTTTCCGGCGAAAATCGAAACCTTCAGCTGAGCGATGTGCGACGGGGAACGACGAACGCAACCGCAATGTAGGTTGCTACTCCGAGGACCGCGCTGAAGATACCGACCGGCATCCAGATCTGGGCTGGCCGGAGCCACGGCTCGAAAAGGAGGTCCCACCCGAGCATCACGTGGAGGAGCCAGCATGCGGTCCCCGAGATCATGGACGCCATGGCCGAAGCCCCACTCCCCCAAGGCGTGAACAGTCCCAGGGTCAAGGGCGCCAGGAGCGCCACCAAGAGCAGTTCGTAGGCCACCTCGAGCATGGCGTACGCATCTTCCCCCGAATACGCGAACACGAGGCTGACGCCGGTGACGACGACCACCGAGGCCCGGGTGAGCGCAAGGCTCGACGTTCGCAGATCCAGGCGGCGGAGGACGTTTTCCGAAAGAACGCTGGCGGGCGACAGAATCGCGCTGTCGATGGTGGAGAGAATGGCGCTCATCATCACCACCGTGAACAAGACCGCCCCCGGCGGGGTCATCAAACTTTTCGCCAATACCGCCAGCCCGAGCCCGGACTCCTCGACGCCCACCACCCGCAGACTGAGCGCGAGCCACAGAGGGAGCATGCCCACGCCGATGTACGCCACCCCGGCGGTGACGCACCCCCACTGAGCGACGGCGGCGCTTCGGGCCGAGAACACCCGCTGCATCAAGTCTTGTCCCGGAACGTTTCCCAGGGCACCTGCCGCCATGGCTGCCACCCAGGCCGCCACCGCCTCATCGCCCGCGGGCATCCACCGAAGCCGCTCCGGGTCCGACTCGGAAAGAAACCTAGCCCAACCCAGGGCCCAGTCCCCCTCTCCCAGGGTTGCCAGCACATGCCCGGAAAGCACCAGCAGTCCGAGGATCAGCAAGGTGACTTGCGCCGCATCGGTCACGGTAACCGACCACATGCCACCCAAGAACGTGTAGCCGGCTCCCACCACCGCCACCAAGGCGATGCCGTAGACCGGGTCGAGCCCGAGGAATACGTCGAGCAGACCGGCGAGCGCCACGAACTGGGCGGCGATCCACCCGAAGTAGCTCGGCACCATCAGGCAGGCGGACACCACCTCGGACCGCGGACCGAAGCGGCGGGCGAAGAAGTCCGGCAGGGTCAAAAGCCCCATGCGGTAAAGCGGGCGGGCATAGAAGAGCCCGACGATGACCAGACAGGCCCCTGCGCCCCACGGATCGAGGGCCGCCTTGTGCAAACCGTGCTCTCGGACCTCTTCCGAAGCAGTCAGTAGCGTTCCTGCTCCGAACCACGTGGCGAACACGGTGGCGGTAGTGAACCCGAATCCGAGCCGGCGACCGGCCACCATGAAGTCTTCCGCAGACTCGATCCGGCCACGACTCCACCAGGCCAATGCGTACATCGAAACGACGAAAAGGACGAACGTCGAGCCGACCCAGACGCCCACGAGGCCGAGCATCCCCGGACGCCGGACAATGTTCAACCCTGATCGCCTGCAACGAAGAACCGTAGTGGACCACCGCGATTGTGACGGCCCAGCAATAGGCAGTCATGTTGTCGAAAAAATGGCGACTGATCTCAGCGCTGTTGGGGACGGGTCCGAAGCGACCGCCCTCGAGTCTTTCGAAGATGACGGGCCATGCCCAAGGGCAGGACTTGCTCGAGGCGCAACAGCCATTGGTCGAGACCCGGTCGTTGGCTTCGGACATCTCGGATCCAGCGTCGCATCGTTCGGCTGGTCGCCACCAAGATGGCCAGACCGAATGCGATCAGCGGAGCTCCCAGGGGAATCGGAAGCCAGAACAAAAGCGCCCCGACGAAGAGGCTCAAAACCCCGACGAGGCGCAGCAAGACCACATAGATCCCCGGAACCCGGCGACGCATCGATGCTCCCTTTCGGCCGTGTAGCGCTCGAATCGAGGCGCGATCAGATCTCGGAACGGTTCGAAACGACCCGGCTGATCAGGCCGAAGTCGAGGGCCTCCTGGCACTCCATCCAGCGGTCTCGGTCGGTGGCCTTTTCGATCTCTTCGATCGGACGCCCGGTCTCCTTCGAGTACAGCTCGTTGATGCGCTGCTTCGTCCGGATGATGTCCTTGGCGTGGATCTCGATGTCCGACGCCGGTCCGGTCAGGATTCCCGAGATGAGGGGCTGGTGAATCAGGAACTTCGCGTTGGGGAACGCCAGTCGGTTCTTCTTGTCGGCGCACAGCGCGATCACCGACCCCATGCTGGCGGCGAGACCCGTGACCACCGTGACCACTTCGGGCTGAATGAATCGGGCGGTGTCGTAGATCGAAAAGCCGGAGGTCACCTCACCACCCGGGCTGTTGATGAACATGTAGATCGGCTCGTCCGGCGCCTCGCGCTCCATGGCCAGCAGAGTCTTGTTCACGTCCTGAGCCATGCGAGAACTGACGGCGCCGG
Organism: Myxococcales bacterium LLY-WYZ-16_1; assembly: GCA_031800475.1. Taxonomy (GTDB): domain Bacteria; phylum Myxococcota; class Kuafuiibacteriia; order Kuafuiibacteriales; family Kuafuiibacteriaceae; genus Kuafuiihalomonas; species Kuafuiihalomonas phototrophica. The sequence goes on along the minus strand of DAPKRQ010000348.1, from coordinate 4,408 downwards.
AGATCTGGATGATGCGGCTTTCGTACAGGCGCTGGTCCAGGGGCGTGAAGAAGGGGTAGTCCATGGCTCGAACCTAGCCGAAGCCGGGGGCGGACGCGAACCCGAACCGGTCAGCTGACGAACAGAGCCCGCTCGAAGTCCGCCGGATTGGTCGCGGCGGCCTTCGCCACCTCCAGGGAGATGACCCCCTGCTGGTAGAGGTCGGTCAGGTGTTGGTCGAAGGACTGGGTCCCGTACATGTCTCGGCCCTTCTCGATGTAGTCCTTCAGCTCCGCGGTCCGGCCCGGGTCCTTGATCATCTCCTGGGCCGTCAGGGTGCTCACCATGATCTCCATGGCCACCACCCGCCCCTGCCCGTCGCTGCGGCGGAGCAAACGCTGGGAAATGGTGGCCTTGAGGTTGTCGGCGAGCCGCAGCCGAACGGCGGCCTGGGCGTCGTGGGGAAACACGTCGATCAGTCGGCTGACGGTCTTCGCCGCGTCCGTGGTGTGTACCGTCGAAAACACCAAGTGGCCGGTTTCGGCGGCTTTGAGGCCGGTATCGATGGTGATGGCGTCGCGCATCTCTCCCACCAGGATCACGTCCGGGTCCTGCCGCAGGGCCGCGCGCAGGGCCGCCGCGAAAGACTCGGTGTCTGCACCCACCTCGCGCTGGGTGATCCGAGACATCTGGTCCTCGTGCAGGAACTCGATCGGGTCTTCGATGGTGACGATGTGCTTGCGGAACTCTCGGTTGATCTCGTGAATCAGGGCGGCCAGCGTGGTCGATTTGCCCGACCCCGTGACTCCGGTCACGAGGACCAGGCCCCGTTCTTCGCGGGCGACCCGTTTGAGCACCTCCGGCATGCCCAGGTCGTCCAGGGTCGGAACGCCCATGGGGATCGAGCGGAGGACGGCCCCGAACCGCCCGCGCTGCTTGAGGATGTTCACCCGAAAGCGCCCCACCCCTTCGACGAAGTAGGAGGTATCCAGCTCCCGCAAGGTCCGCAGCTCCGCCGGGCCCCGAGGCTCGGACACCACCAGGCGGCCATCCTCCCCCACCCGGATCCCGGACTGGGAGGCCCCGGCGTCGAGCCCGGCCTGACTGAGGATGTGTCCCAGCAGCCGCTCCATGGAAGCGTCGTCGATGGGGTCGAGCTTCACTTCCTTCAGGACGCCGTGCACCCGGAGCGTCGGCTGGGCGTTGGCCTTCAGGTGGATGTCCGAAGCTCCAGCCTTGACCGCCGCCGCGAGAAATTTGTCGAACATCCGCGGATCCACGGCACAGCTGAATGGACCGGACCGGCCGCCGGGTCAAGACGGCATCCGGACTTACCCTTCTCCCTCCCAGGCTTCAAAAAAAGCCGAGTCTCGCCGGAACCTGAGGCAGCCCGCGTTGTCTACGGTCCACGGATGACCCGGCCCCGGCCAGGGTCGGACTCAGAAGGAGACACGAAGAGCCATGTTCGAAGAGATTGCACACCGGTACCAGGAAGGCGGCTGGGGAATGTACCCCATCACCGTCTGCTCGATCTTCATTCTCGCCATCGCCATCGAGCGCATCCAGTACCTGTACTTCAAGGCCTCGATTTCGAAGGACGCGTTCGTCCAGGCCATGCGCAAGTACATCCTGGCCGGCAACGTCGGCAAGGCCCTGGCCCTGTGCAGCCAGACCCCGACCCCCCTCAGCAACATCATCAAGGCGGGCCTGGTGAAGGTGAACAAGTCCGACGCCGAAGTGCAGGCGGCCATGGACGAAGCCTCGCTGCGCGAGACCCCCAAGCTCGAAAAGCGGACCGCCTACCTGGCGATGCTCGCCAACGTGGCCATGCTCGCTGGTCTGCTGGGCACCATCGGCGGTCTGATCACCTGCTTCGGCGCTGTGGCGAACGCGGACCCGTCCGAAAAGGCGACCCTGCTGGCCAAGGGCATCTCGGAGGCCATGAACTGCACCGGCTTCGGTCTGCTCACGGCCATCCCGGGGCTGCTGTTTTTCTCGATCCTCCAGGGCAAGACCCAGCACCTGCTCGACGACATCAACGAGGCGTCGGTGTCGGTGCTCAACCTGGTGGTGACCAACCGCGACAAGCTGGACCTGTCCACCCTGGGCGCCGCCCGCGAGGAGTGATGGGGCTTCGGTCCCGTCCGGAAAGGAGCAGGTGAACCATGGCAGGTGGCGGAGGTCCTCCCGTACCCGAGGGAAAAGGCGGAAAGAAGTCCGTCGACTTTCAGATCAACCTGATCCCGTTCATCGACTTGCTGTCGGTCTTGATCGCGTTTTTGCTGATGACCTCGGTGTGGACCCAGATCTCGAAAATCGAGGTCCGGCAAGCACCGAACATGCCCAGCGACGAGCCTCCCGAGGAAGAGCCGGAGGAAAAGCTCAACCTGACGGTGGTCATCAAGGACAGCGGCTACACCGTGTCCAAGAAGAAGGCCGTGGTGAAAGAGATCGCGAAGCAGGGCGAGCTGTACGACCAAGAGGGCCTGGCCGAGGTCCTGAAGCAGGTGACGGCCGAGCACCCCTCGAATCGAGAGGTGACGGTGACCAGCGAAGACAAGGTGCCGTACAAGGAACTGATCGGCGTCATGGACCTTTTGATCGACTACAAGCTCGACGCCATCTCCGTGTCGGGTGTGGACACCTGAGGAGGGACGACCATGACCATCAAGCAACCTGGCAAGCGACCCTTCGCACCGTGGCTCAAAGAGCACAAGGCCATGAAGGGCGGGGGCAAAAAGCTTTCCGGCGCGGCCGACCTTCTGCTCACCCCCCTCATCGACATGTTCGTGATCTTGGTGGTGTTCCTGATCATGAACTTCTCGGCTACCGGGGAGCTGGTCAGCATCAACAAGGACATTCAGCTCCCGAAGGCGAGCGTCACGGCCCAGCTGGAGCGGGCGCCCATCGTGCAAGTGTCCAAGTTGACCGTGGCCATCGAAGGCCAGCGGGTCGGCGATTCGGAAGACATGCTCAACGACCCGGACCTCCGGGTTCCGGAGCTCACCGACAAGCTGCAAGAGATGCGCAAGGTCGATGAGATGATGCACCCGGGACAGCCGTTCAAGGGCCAGATCATCATCAATGCCGACAAGGAAGTGGACTTCAAGTTGGTGCGCAAGGTGATGTTCGCCGCGGCGGAAGCCGGCTACACCAACGTGAACTACGCGGTGCTGCAGACCGGTGACGACACCGGCGGCGAAGTCGAAGGCTGAGCCCCCCGCGGCACCAGCCCGGTTCCACCGGGCTGTCCCACTTTTCCCCTCCCCTCTGTTTTTACCCCGGAACCCGTCCTCTGGAGAACGACACGGCCTCGGGCGGAGGTTTCCCGAAACCCGAGGAGTCTTTAGACTGGTCGAGATGGACTCCGCCGCCCCGTCGGTCCCGCAGCGGCTCGGCAAATACTGGATCGTGGCGCCCCTCGGAAAAGGCGGCATGGCTCGGGTGGACCTGGCGGTGGAAGACGGCGCAGACGAGGTGGTCGTCCTCAAGCAGCTCCACGAATCCCTCGAAAGCCACAGCGACGTGACCAAGCGTTTTTTGCGCGAAGCCAAGGTCGCATCCATGCTCGACCATCCCCACATCGCCCGGGTCTTGGACGCGGGCGTCGAAGACGGCCACCGATGCATCGCCATGGAGTTCGTGGCGGGTCTGACCTTCGAAGAGCTCAACCAGCACCACTGGCGCCGGCAGGCCACCGTGCCCCCGGCTTTCGCGGTTGCAATGGTGCGTCAGGTGCTCGAAGCCGTGGAGTTTGCCCACGAGCTTCGAAACCCCGACGGCTCCGCCGTCGGCCTGGTGCACCGAGATCTGTCCACCAAGAACCTGATCCTGGACTTCCGGGGCGACACCCAGATCATCGACTTCGGCATCGCGAAAGGAGCAGTCGACGACCACCGGACGGCAACCGGCATGCTGATGGGCACCCCCCTGTACATGTCGCCGGAGCAAGCCCGAGGGGAACGCGTCGACCGCCGGAGCGATCTGTACACGGTGGGGGTGGTGCTGTGGGAGTTGCTCGCGGGGCGCCGCCTCGTTCGTGCGAAAGGACGGGCCGCCATGTTGCGGGCAGTGGTGGCGGAGCCCCCCGACCCACTTCCCGAATCGGTTCCCCACAGCCTGCGGACGGTGGTGGCGAAAGCGCTCGCAAAAGACGCAAACACCCGCTTTCAGAGCGCCAGCGAGTTTCTGCGAGCGTTGGTTCCGGCCGCCGCCGAACTCGGTCTGGTCGCTCGAGAAGAACTGGCGCATTTTGCCCAAACGGTCCTGCCCCATCGAAAAGAAGAGATCGATCGCCAATACGCCGAGGCCATTCGGGTGGCGACGGAACAAGGCCTCACCCGGATGACCGCCGTGGCGGGGCTCCACGGGTCTCGGTTTGCGGTCCCGGGTGCCGGTGCGGGCGCTTCGACCGGCGGCCCTGGCGGGG
>DAPKRQ010000347.1:0-15825 GCA_031800475.1 Myxococcales bacterium LLY-WYZ-16_1 | reverse complement strand
GACCGCCGCCACCAGGGCCTGGGCCGCCACCAATCCCCCGAACACCCGGGGCAGGCCGTGGTCCGGACTGAAGCCCCGGAATAGGTCCCGGTCGATGCGTTCGAGGTCGAGCCGGTCCACCAGCGTGGGCGATCCTTCGTGCACGCTTGCTGCAAACACCACGGTCGCCCGGCGGTGCAAGGTCTTCCGGTGGCTCCGACTTGGCGCTACACACGGGACGTGACCGAGCGAAAGAGTCTGCTGACCGCCGTCCGCGCCGGCCAGGCTGCCGGGGCAACCCTGCAACGGCGCGCCGTGGTCGGGGCCGGGAACGGGGCGCCGGACCGGGCCGAACTGCGGGAGCATTTGGACGCGGCTGCTGCCAAGGTCGAGGGCACCCTGGCCCAGCGGGTCCTGGCCCTGAGCCTGCTCCGGGGTGTGGAGCAGGTGCTGGCCGGCGAGGACGGCCCCGAACTGTCTTTGGCGCAGGCCCTCCACCGGCGCCTGTCCAAGCGAGAGGCGGAGATCTTCGGTCCGGTGCGGGACGCCCTTCGGTCCGGCGCGTACGGCCCGCAGCAGTTTCGTGAAGATCTGGCCCGCCTGTCGCCCGAAGAGCAGGACGCCTTCGCCGAGCGCCTGTTGGATCTGCACGACCCGCCGGTGCCCGAAAAGCGAAGCGACGCGCTCCACGCGCCCCACGGACTCTCTCCGCTGGCCGACATTCTGGATGCGGCCGGGCACGTGGACGCCGGCGACGTGGTCTACGACTTGGGCGCGGGCTCGGGAAAGGTCTGTTTGCTCCTGCGCTTTTTGACCGGCGCCCGGGTGGTCGGGGTGGAATACGACGGGGTCCTGGTCCGGGAAGCAGAGCGGGTCCGGGACGCCTTGGGCCTGCAGGCGACCTTCCTCGAAGCCGACGTGCGGGAGGTGACCTGCGAAGACGCCACGGTCTTTTTCATGTACGAGCCGTTTCGGGGCGAAATCTTGAGGGGGGCCCTGGCCATGATCCGGACGGTGGCCAGCCGGCACCCGGTCCGCCTCATCGCCCGGTTCAAGACCTACGATGCCCTGGCAGAGGTCGAAGGGCTTCGGTCGCTGGTTCCGCCCGGACCGTCCGGCCAGCAAGTGTTCGAGGTGGCGGCATGAGCCAGCGGCGCTTTTCCGTGGCCTGCGAGCGAAACCGGGAGCCGATCCGCCGGGTGCTGGCGCGATGGCTGCCCGACCGGGGGCGGGTTCTGGAGGTGTCCTCGGGCACCGGTCAACACGTGGCCCACTTCGCGGAAGCTTTTGCCCAGCTTCGATGGATGCCGAGCGATCGAAGCGACGCGGACTTCGACAGCATTCGGGCATGGACCGAGGGGCTCGACAACGTGGACCCGCCCCGGGTTGTGGACGTGCTCGACTCCCCCGACGAACATCTTTCGGCCGACGTGGTTTTCAACGCCAACATGATTCACATCAGCCCGTTCGAGACCACGAGCGGCCTGTTTCGATGGGCGGCTCACGTCCTGCCGGCCGGTGGGCAGCTCATCTTGTACGGCCCTTACTTCGAGGACGGCGTCGAGACCGCTCCCAGCAACCTGGCTTTCGACGTGTCGCTGCGCCAGCGAGATCCCTCCTGGGGGATCCGGCGCCGCGAAGACGTGGACGACCTGGGCGCGGCCCACGGGTTCGTTCGACGAGAGCGGGTCGAAATGCCCGCCAACAACCTGCTTCTTCGCTACCTGTTCGCCACGCCCATTGCGGGGTGAGGGCTCACCGCTCGGGGGGTTCGAACGGAGCATCTCCGTAGCCGCGCCGGGGCCCTGGTTCCAAGACCATGCGCAGGAAGCGTCCATCATCTTCCACATCGACCCAGCGCGGGGCGATCGGGCGCGTGAAGCCTGGACCGCTGCACACGAATGTGTGAAATTCTCCGTTCTCTCCCGCAGGATCCACCTCCGGCGGAAGCTCCGCGAGGAAGCCTGGGGATAGAGTCCGCCCCAGCAGGTTGCGCGGGGCCTGATCGGTGTCCACGCAAACCACGAGTGCCGAGACTTCGTGGTCCAGCATGTCCGTCACGAGCGATCTGGGTTCCGCGCGCCAGAGCGGAAATCGAGGTGTGCATATTCCTTCGAGAAGATTCTCTCGAAATGCGCGGACGTCGTCGAGCGAGATGTCGCCGAACCAGACCTCCTCTGCGCCCGCTTTGTCGAGGGCACTGACGAACGCGGCCGAGTATCCGGCGTTGGAAGGGTCTTCGACGGTGACCGAAAACAACTCGAGTCCCAGTGCGTCGGCCTGGGCTTCGACCAGAGCCCGGGGCACGCCGTGACCCTGCACCCTTCCTTGTTCGTCGAAGGTGGTCACGAGCCCCGTCACCCGGGCCCCTGCGCGGCGCGCCTGGTGCAGGGTCCACGCCGCGTCCTTTCCCGAGCTCCAGGCCACCACGGCCGAAGGCGCGTTCATGGTTTCGGGCCTACACGGAAGCGTGGGCGCCGGGCCAGAGTTCGTCCGCGAAGGGCCCACGGCCCGCGCCTTCGACGCGAAGACGCCGAGATGGGGCCGGATCGCCGGCGGTCGGGCACCGCCGGCGCCCCGCGCGACCCGAGCCGCGAGCTTCGGGGTGTCCGGACACTCGGTCGAAACCCGGTGCCTTTCGAGCAACCTCGGGGGGCGTCCGCCGATACATCCGATGGACCGGCCTCGGCCGGGGGAGGGCTCTTGGACAGTCTGGCTGGCGAAGAAACCCTGATCGACACCCTCTGTCGCTGGATGCGCACGGGCGTCGACGAACCCTTCGCCATCACCGCGCGGGGCATGCAGGCCATGGAGAAGGCCCTGGAACACGCCCTCAAACTCCCGGTCATGGAATGTGCCGCCCAGATCGAGGCGCTGCTGCGAATGACGGTGGCCCTCGACACGGAGCTGGCTTGTCCAACCCTGGCGGCTCGCCTGTGGCGATGGATCCGCCACGACGACCGGGCCGTCCGGGCGGTCCGACTCGGTCGCTCCCAGGAGCGGCTCTTTCGGTCGGCGCGGCGGTTCGCGCGACGTTGGGGCGAGCCCGTGGATGGGCCCCGGGCCCCGCAGCTGGGCCAACAGGCACCGGCTGGCAGCCTGAAAGCGGCGGTGCTCTTCGACGTCGGGCACCAGGGGTCGTGGCGGACGCCAAAAGTGGTGCGACGGGCGCTGCATCCCGAGTTGGGCAGCGCCAGCGGCGGGCCCGAGCGGACCGGAGGCGGACGATGAGCGCCCAGCGGATCAAGGGGACGAATTCGGCAGCGTCTCGGAGCGCTGCGGCCTCGGCCTCCCCCCGTGAAGACGAAGGCCAGCCTTTGGCTCCGGCCGATCTGGCGCGGCTTCGGGCGGCGGCAGCGGGGGTCAGCGACGAGCGGTTGTTCCAGGCCTTGCAGGACCGAGGATTCCTCGACGGCGACGGGGGGATCGACCCGACCTGATGCTTCGGACCGCGACCCGCCGTGGACGGAGGGTGCAGGGGGGCTTCGAAGTTCGCGGGGCCCCGCGACCGCGAGGAGGGGGACCGGAGCGGAGGACACCTCAGACCGGCCCGGGGGAGCGCCCGGCGAAAGCCCGGTCGAACCGGAGCGATCCGGCCTATTTTCGCGGCCGAGGTATGTCGGCGTAGCGGTTCAGCCACTTGGTCAGGGTGCGCCGGGAGACGCCCAGCCGGGCTGCTGCCTTGGTCTGGTTTCCTCCGCAAGACCGCAGCGCTTCCAAAATCCGCACCTTTTCTGGGTCTTCGTCGGCGGCTGGGAGTGCGGCCCCGTCCCGCGCCGCGGCCATCCGGCCCGAAGTCCAGCCCGTGGAAAGCTTGTCGAGAGGCAGGTGCTCGGGCTCGATCACCTCCTCCGGACACAGCAGGACCGCCCGCTCCATGGTGTTTCGGAGCTCGCGAACGTTGCCCGGCCAGCCGTACCGCTCCAGCAATCGCCGGGCGTTCGGACCCAGGACCGGCGGACTTCGACCCATCTCTGCGGCGAACCACCGGATGAAGCGCTCGGCCAGGGGCACCACCTCTTCGGGGCGTTCGCGAAGGTTGGGCACCCGAAGGGCGACCGCGGCCAGACGGTAGTACAGATCCTCCCGAAACCGCCCGGCCTGCGACTCGGCGTCCAGGTCGGCCTGGCTGGTCGCGACGATGCGCACGTTCACCGGAAGCGGTGAGGTTCCTCCGACCAAAAATATCTGACGGCTTTCGATGACCCGAAGAAGCTTCCCTTGAGTGGATGGCGGGAGGGCGCCCACCTCCTGCAGGAGCACCGTGCCGCCGCTGGCGTTTTGCAGCACGCCGATCTTGCGCTCGGTTGCGCCCGGAAAGGCGTCTTTTTCGTGGCCGAACAACTCCGATTCCAGGGCCTGCTCCGCCAGTGCCGCGCAGTTCAGGGGCACGAAGGGGCCGTCACGCCGGGGCGAGGCGTGGTGCAGGGCCTCGGCCACGACGCGCTTTCCGACGCCGGTGTCGCCTTGCAGCAGCACGCCAATGTCGCTGGTGGCGACCCGTTCGACCACGGTGTAAAGGTCACGCATGGCCGGGCTCAACTGGAGGGGGGCGGTCACCTCCCGGTCGGCCTCCGTAAGTCGTTCACCGGCTCGAGCGACGAGGGCGTCTGCATTCGAGCCGTCGGTCGGACAGGCCGCCATGCCCACGTTGGCTCCGAAACCTTTCGCTTCGAATGAGGTTTCCAGTCGAGCTCGGAGCGTGTTGGCGGCGAGTGGTTCAGTGTCGACCAGGAGCAGCTCGTACTCGCCTGGAGCGAATGCACCGATGGCATCCCGGGCACCGAGGGGCTCCGTCAAGATCTCCTGCACCAACTCGACCGGAGCCTCACCCAATACCCGGACCCGCAGAAGCACCACGCTCTGGTTCGGACGGCGGTTCTTGCAGACCTCTTCCAGATGGGCCTCGAATTCCACGTGAGAACGAAGCCGTCGCGACGAGTCGGTATCCCGCGACCGTTGCAGCACCAGCAGCGAGCTTCCCAACTCCACGGGCTGGCCGGGCGTAATGGTTTTGGGCTGACCGGGCTCGAGGGACTGGGCGCCGATCTTGGTCCCGTTGGCGCTGCCCAGGTCTTCGATCTGTACGTCTTCCGTCCAGCGGAGCCTCGCGTGTTCGCGCGAGATCAGCCGGTCGGGCAGCACCACGTCGCATTTGGGATCCCGGCCGAGGACCAGCTCCCCCGATCCAGACAGGTCCCGCTGCGTCACGCCGTCCGGCGAGATCACGATGAGAACGCGTCGGATCTCGGCGGGTAGGACCTCGTCGCCCTTCAGGGTGGAGTCGAAGGCCGAGTCGTCGATCACGGCGTCGGAATCCTCGGTGGAGTGGCCCCCCGGGGTCAAGGTGAGGACGGACCGAACAGCCGGCCTCGTTCGGTCCGGCGCGGGCCCAGTCGGTCCACCCATCGGGCGTTCACGACCGACGCAGCCGCCATGGCCGACGCCACCCCCGCGAAGTACAGAGGAAACGTTTCGGCCCGCCCGAACGCAGCGAGCAGCTGCTCGGAGCTGCCGATGAACCCGAACAGGATCCCGAAGACCAGGCCCACCGCCAAGGCGTAGCCTCGGCTCACCGGGTTGCGCGCCACCTCGAAGTAGCTCCGGAACAGGGGCCCGACCCGGACCGAACGGCGGGCGCTCGGATCCACGGTCTGTGGCAGCCGGGCTCGAACCCAAGCTCCCAAAAGGACGCCGAAGATCACCAAGCTGCCGAAGATCGAGCGCCAACCCGCCACGCGCAGGATCATCCAGCCGATGCCGGGGGCGACGATCGGGACCGTCATGAAGGTCATCAGAATCCACGACATGACCTGCGCCATGCGCGGTCCCCGGTGCAGATCTCTCACGATCGACATCGCTACCACCCGCGGGCCGGCGGCAAAGAAGCCCTGGACGGCCCGAAACCCCACCAGCTGCTCGAAGCGGCCCAAAATGGCGCAGGCTGCGCCGGCCACGATGTATCCCGCGATGCATCCCAACAGGACCGGTCGGCGGCCGAAGCGATCCGAAAGCGGGCCCCAGATCAGCTGTCCGAAGCCCATAGCGGCGACGAAACCGACCACCACGTATTGACGGTGGTTCGGGCCGTCCACGCCGAGGGCCTGGCCCAGCTCGGGCAGGGCCGGAAGCATGATGTCGATGGCGAGCGCGTTGACAGACATCAGGCCGGCCATCATCAGCACCAGCTCTCGAACCGATGGCCGCATCCACGTCATCGGTGGCTCCTTTCAGACGAAGGGCTCGGCCAGAGCGCTGAAGAGCTGGCGGTCGGCATGAAGACGGACGTAGTCGGGGTCGAGCCGGGGCACCAGCTTCTTCGTGCGAACCGATGCGTACCAGTGAACGACGCGGGTGTCCTGCGACAGTACTTTCCGCAGCTTTGTGCGGGCGCCGGGTGTTCGTCGAAACCAGTGCTGAGAGATTTCGGGCGGAAGGGGATAGAACGCCGGCGGGGGGTGGATCCGTACGTCTTCGGGTGGGCTGCGTCCGAGACGGTCCTGAAGCAGGTGGGTGCCCAGGGCGTAGCGCACGCCCCACCGCGCTCGCGGAAGGGCGAGCATGTCGTGGAGCAGGCCGATGGCCAGTTCGTGCTCGGGGCGGCAGGCGAGGACCGCGTTGTTGGCCGCCCAGGGGTACCAGGATTGAATCGCGCGGAACGGACGCCAGCCCCCCGGAATGGTCCGGCACAAGTCCCGGGCCACGTGGAGTGCGCCTGCCCGGGCCCAGCTCGCGGGGTTTCGAGAGCGAACCGCCACCGCCGGAAACACGATGGGCTCCACGCCGCAGAACGCTGCGGCATCCCGGAGCGGCGTGAGCGGCGCCCGGGTCACCGTGTCCATGTCCAAGTACACGCCCCCCTCGGCGGCCAGGATCGCGGCTCGGACCAGGTTGGCCCGCGCACTGGGGGCTTCGAGGGTGTCGAACAAGGCGATGAGCTGCCGGATGTCTCCATGTTGAAGGACACCTTTCAGCGTTGCACGGAGGTCGATCCGCCGACTCTCGAAGCCCGGAAGCTCCTCCAGCGCCCGGAAGTGGGGCGCCGTGACGGCTGCCCCGTCGTGGTGCAGCACGAGGCGACAGAACCCCCCCCGTTCGGCCGCGGACCGGACGGCCAGCAAGTTTACCCAGGGAAAAGTCGACCCGAACCAGATGAAGTGGGCGACCGCCGGAATCATGAAGCGAAGAAGGTCACTCCTCGGACGGCGGCCAATGGGTGGCGCCGCTGGGCGGGGACGGGGTGTGTTGGTGGGTGAAGCCGGCGAGCCCGGCCATGGGGTTTTTGTCCCGCTCCACGGTGGCGGGGCTCTGCATGTAGAGCATCAAGACCTCTGCCAGGGACTGCAGAGCGTTCATGCTGGTCCGCTCGTAGCCGTGGGAAGCGTCGACCCCGAAGCATACCAATGCCGTACGGATGTCGTTACCCGCTTCGATGGCAGAGGCCGCATCGGTCCGGTAGTACTTGAACACGTCTCGCTGAAAGGGAATGTCGAAGTCCCGGCAGAGCTCGACCAGCTTTCGCGTGAAGTGATAATCGAACGGCCCGGTCGAGTCGGCCATGGCCAAGGTGACACCGGTCTCTTTCGAGTTTTGACCGGGCGCGGGAGTGGCGTTGTCGATGGCCAGCATCTCCGCCACGTCTCCGTGCAGGACCGACGAAGCGCCCGAGCCCACCTCTTCGGAGATCGTGAAGAGCAGGTGGCAATCCACCGGTAGCTCGGCTTTGTTTTCGATGATCGCGCGAGCTGCTGCCAACAGCGCAGCCACGCCGGCCTTGTTATCCAGGTGGCGGGAGTTGATGTAACCGCACTCGTCCACCTCGGGATTGGGGTCGAAGGCCATGAAGTCGCCGATGGCAATGCCCGCCTCTTCGAGCTCCCGTGTATCTTTCGCCGGGTGGTCGAGCCGAACCTCCACGTTGTTCCAGGCGACCGGTTGAGTATCGATCTCTTCGTTGAAGGTGTGCCCCGAGGCTTTGAGTGGCAAAACGGTACCCCGAACGGCGCCTCGCTCCGAGAACAGCGTCACCCGGCCGCCTTCGGCGAAACGGGCCGACCAGTGTCCGATTGGGACGATCTCCAGTCGCCCATTGGGCTTTAGGTTTTTCACCATGGCGCCCAGCGTATCCAAGTGTACGACGATGGCGCGGTCGGGGCTGGAGACCTTGCCCTTTAGATCCGCGCGGATCGCGCCGCGCCGAGTTAGCTCGAATGGAACATCCATGCTCTGGAGCACCGAGCAGGTGTACCTTACGGCCTCGTCCGTGTAGCCGCTCGGGCTCGGGATGGCGAGAAGATCCAAAAGAGTCCTTTGAATGTAGTCGGTGTCGATCGGATACTTTTTCATTGGCGGTCTCGGTCGTCCAAGGGGTGGGCAACGGATTGGGGAAACAAGAAGTCCACGAATCGTTCGGCTGTAGGTTGGGGCTCGTGGTTGGCCAGGCCCGGGCGCTCGTTCGCCTCGATGATCGTGTATTCATCCGAAGAGACCTCGGGAACCAGCAGGTCCAGCCCCGTTACCGGGATGTCCAGGGCTTCGGCCGCTCGAACCGAGACTTCAGCCAGAGTCGGGTGCAGCCGAGGCGTGACGTCCTCGATGGTGCCCCCCGTGTGGAGGTTGGCGGTGTTGCGCACGATCAGCCCGGTCCCTTCTGGCAGGATGCTGTCCATCAGGTAACCCTGCGAGGCAACCACCCGTTGGGTTTCCGCGTCGAGCGGGACGTGGGACTCGCCGCCGGTCTGGGCCCGCCGCCGGCGGCTCAGGGCTTCGATCAGGTCACGCACCGCATCCTGACCGTTTCCGATGATTTCGGGCGGTCTGCGGACCGCTGCAGCAACCGCCTGGCGGTCGATGACGATGACCCGGAGGTCGAGCCCGGTAACGAATTGTTCGAGCATCACGTCCGACCCGAACCTCCGAGCCGCCCGGATCGCCCGCTCCAGCTCTGCCTCGGTTCGCACGTCCACCGACACGCCTTGCCCCTGCTCGCCGGCGATCGGCTTGACCACGACCCGGCCATGTCGGTGCAAGAACGCTGCATTTTGCGCGTCGGTGGCTGCCGTCTGCTGGTCCGGCACCTTGAGTCCGACTTCTTTCAAAATCCGGGCCGTCACGCCCTTGTCGGCACATCGGGACATGGCGATGGCCGACGTCAGCTCGGTCAAGGATTCCCGGCAGATGATGGATCGTCCTCCGAGGGTGAGCCGAAAGTAGTTGGCTTCGGGGTCGAGCACTTCGACCTTGATACCTCGGCGGTGGGCCTCTTCGGTGATGATCCGAGCGTAGGGATTGAGTTCTTCTTCGCCTCGGGGCGAGGTGTACAGCGACTCGTTGATCACGTTGCGGTTCTTCATGCAGAAGACCGGCACCCGCCGGAACCCGAGCCGCTCATACAAGCCGATCGCCGCCCGGTTGGTATGGAGCACCGAAAGATCGAGAAAAGTGCGCTCCCGCTCGGCATAGTGCTCCACCAGTCCCCGAACCAATGCCTCTCCAACCCCGGGAATGGCGGTCTGGGGGTCGACGGCCAGACACCACAAGCTGCACCCGTTTTCCGGGTCTTCGAAAGCCGCCACGTGGTCCACGCCGATCACGCACCCGATGATCTGACCCGCTCGGGTCCGGGCAACCAAGTATGTGAAACGATTTTGCTGTCGCTGTGCCCACACGAACTCCGGATCCGGAGGCACCATGCGGCGCGCCTTGTAGATCCGGCTCATTTCCTCCACGTCGCTGGGATCTTCGATCGGCTCGACGTCGAAGGGCCGAACGGTCTTCCCGCCCGCCACGTAGTCCGAAAGATAGAGCCGATACGTGTGGCTGGGGTCCAAGAAGATCTCGTTGGGCGCGAGCGAAAGCACCACGTGGGGATCTCTCAAATATAGGGCGATGTCTCGCCTGCCTGGTTGCTCTTTTCGAATCTCGTCGGCCAGCGTCTGCGGGTCGCGAAACGTGTGGCCGAAAATCAACCGCCCCCAGCCGCACTGCACGACCACGTCCTCCCGCAGCTTTCGGGCCTCTTCCGTCTCGGGAAGATCACCCCAGCTCTTGAGTGAGGGGCGGTTGGGGTCGAAGTGCTTCTTTTCCATCGTTTCGCTCGTCGGCTCTTCAGATGCCGTGTTCTTGCATCCAGATCTCGAGCAAGGCCACTTGCCACAGCTTGGATCCGCGCAAGGGAGTGATGTGGGCGGCGGGGTCGCGGAGGAGCATTTCCACGTGAGCCCGATCGATGAGCCCGCGTTCGGTCGCCCGCCGGTCGAGTACCCGTTCTTTCACGAACTCCAGGTAAGGACCGTCCAGGTACTTGAGCGCCGGCACCGGAAAATAGCCTTTCGGCCGGTCGATGACCGACGCTGGAATCACCTGTCGGGCTGCTTCCTTCAGCACCCATTTGCCGTCGCCCCGGACCTTGAGCTCCGCCGGCACATGAGCCGCCAATTCCACCAACTCGTGGTCGAGGAAGGGCACTCGGCCCTCTAGGCCCCACGCCATGGTCATGTTGTCGACCCGCTTCACCGGGTCGTCGACCAGCATCACGGTCGTGTCCAGGCGAAGAGCCTTGTCGATGGCCCGCTTCGCGCCCGGCCCTTCGAAGTGTTCCTGCACGAAGCGAAGGCTGTGGTCTTCGCCGCGGAGCGCCTCTGGGACCATGGCGGACAGCTCTTCGTGGCTGCGGTCGAAGAATACTCCGCGGTAGGTCTCGACCGGGTCCTCGGTCTCCATCATGGGGGGGTACCAGTGGTAACCCGCAAACACTTCGTCGGCGCCTTGACCCGATTGAACCACCTTCACGTGCTTCGCGACCTCGGCGCTGAGCAGGAAGAAACCGATGTTGTCATGACTGACCATCGGTTCCGACATGGCCCGGACACACCGGGGAAGGTTCGGAAGAAGCTGGTCGGCTTTGACGAAGATCTTGTGGTGGTCCGTCTCGAAGTGGCGAGCGACGATGTCGCTGTACTCGAATTCGTCGCCTTTTTCGCCACCTGCCGCTTCGAACCCGACCGAGAACGTCGACAGGCCCGTTTGTCCAGCCTGGGCCAAAAGCCCCACGATCAAGCTCGAATCGAGACCGCCAGACAACAAAACGCCTACGGGCACGTCCGACACCATCCGTCGGTCGACCGCGGTGCGGAGGGCTTCGAGCACCGCTTGCTGCCATTGTGATTCCGAGCGCTCTTCAGGCGCCTCGGGATACTCCAGTCGCCAATACCGCTTCGTGGATCGAGAACCGTCGGGATCGAGGGTCATCACGTGCCCCGGCAGAAGCTTTCGCACCGACCGCAGCAGGGTGCGCGGGGCCGGAACCACGCTGTGAAAGCTCAGGTAGTGGTGGAGTGCGACCTCGTCGATCGACGTGTCGATCCCGGTGGCGAGCAGCGCCGGCAGGGTTGACGCGAACCGAAAGCGCCCGTCTGATTCCGTCCAATAGAGCGGCTTGATCCCCAACCGGTCGCGGGCGAGGGTGAGGCGGCCGCTGTCCCGCTCGTGGATCCCAAACGCGAACATGCCTTGCAGGCGCTCGACCACCGCCGGGCCCCATTCGGCGAAGCCCTTCAGAATTACTTCCGTATCCGCCGTCGAAAAGAATCGATGACCGTGCTGCTCGAGCTGGTGCCGGAGCTCTCGGTGGTTGTACACCGCGCCGTTGTAGACGATGGACAGGCCCAGTTCCGGGTCGACCATGGGCTGGTTTCCCCGAGGCGTGAGGTCGAAAATCTTCAGTCGCCGGTGGCCGAACGCCGCTCCAGGCTGAGTCCACACCCCCCGCCCGTCCGGACCGCGCGGGGCCAGGACCTCGAGACCGGCCGCGATGGCCGCCAGGTCTTCGGACTCGTGGGTCAGCTCTCCGACGAAACCGCACATGGATGGGGTCGGCGTATCGCTCCTGGGCAGGCTGGACAAGCCGAGCGTGGGACCGAGGGTCAACCCGCCGAAGGGGTGGCGGCACACGGGCGAACGCGCGCCGCAAGGTGAAAATCGTCCGCGGGTTGGTGAGCGCACTGGTCGATCCGGACCCAGGATGCGACGCATGGCCCATGCAAACCGCCAGTGAACGAAACTCGGTTCTGCTCGTCGGCGACGACGCACCTCAGGTCGAAACCTTGGCTTCGGGCCTGGACCGACGGGGCTACGACGTGTCGGTGGCTCCCACCGCGGAGGACGGCCTTCGGACCGTGTCGGATCGCGACTTCGAAGCGGTCGTGACCGACGTTCGCATGGACGGCATGGACGGCATCTCCTTCGCGGAGCGCATCGTGGCCAATCGGCGGACCCCGGTCATCGTTTTGACCGGACAGACCAACCTGGACCATGCCATCGGGGCCATCCGCGCCGGTGTCTACGACTTTTTGGTCAAGCCGGTCTCGGTGGAGGGGTTGTCGGTGGCCCTCGAACGGGCCGTACGGCACAAGCGCATGGTTCAGACGCTGGAGCGGATCGAGCGCCAGAGCGCGCCTCGGGTCGACTGGGGCATTCTCGGCGACAGCGGCGTCGTGCGGGAAATGCGCGCCCTGGTATCGAAGGTGGCGCCGGTCGACATCTCGGTCTTGATCACCGGAGAGAGCGGCACGGGCAAGGAGTTGGTTGCCCGGGCGATCCACGACGCGAGCGAACGGCCCGAGGAGCCCTTCGTGGCCCTGAACTGCGCGGCGCTCTCGGAGCAGCTGCTGGAGTCCGAGCTGTTCGGACACGTCAAGGGGTCGTTCACCGACGCCAAGGCCGACAAGAGCGGCATGTTCGTCGACGCGGGGCGTGGGACCCTGTTCCTGGACGAGGTGGCTGAAATGCCTCACAGCATGCAGTCGAAACTCTTGAGGGCTCTGCAGGAAGGGACGGTGCGGCCCGTGGGGGCCACCCACGAGGTGCCGTTTCACGCTCGGATCGTGGCGGCCACGAATCGAGATTTGGAGCAGGAGATCGAAGAGGGGAACTTTCGAGAGGATCTCTTCTATCGACTCAACGTGGTCGGGGTCGTGGTGCCACCTCTTCGGGCGCGTGGAAGTGATTTTCTGCTGCTGGCCCAGCACTTCGTGGACCAGTTCGCCGAGAAGCTCAACCGGCCGGTCCGCGGCATCTCCAAGCCGGCCGCCGAGCGGCTGATACGCTACGACTGGCCCGGGAACGTTCGGGAACTCGCCAACTGCATCGAGCGGGCCGTCGTGCTGACTCAGTTCGACCACCTCACCGTAGAAGATTTGCCCGACAATCTTCAGCGCTATCGTTCCCCCGACACTGCGCTCAGCGGGGTTCCGGAAAGCTGCTCGCTCGAAGAGCTCGAGCGCCTTCACATCGAGCGTACGCTGAAACGATTTGACAACAACAAGTCGCAAGCATCGCAGGTTCTGGGCATCGACCGGCGGACCCTGTACCGCAAGTTGCGTCGCTACGGAATCGACGCCTGAGGCGGTTTTCGCGGTCCAAATTCACGGGTGGATTCGACCGAAGTCTCGGCCGGGCGTGTGCGCGGGCCGGTTTGGAAGAGCAGCATCGGGCCGAAGCCACGATTCCGAGTTGCCCTGCGGTCGTGGCTGACGCATGGCTGAGGTCATGAAGGCTTCGGACCTTTTCGTGGCGTGCCTGGTCGAGGAGGGCGTCGAGTACGTGTTCGGTGTTCCGGGCGAAGAAAACCTGGACCTTCTGGAGTCTCTTCGAACCAGTCCCATTCAGCTCGTCGTGACCCGGCACGAGCAGCATGCGGCGTTCATGGCTGCGGCGTACGGTCGACTGACCGGCAGGGCCGGAGTCTGCCTGGCGACCCTGGGGCCGGGAGCCACCAACCTGTTGACCGGTGTGGCTCACGCCCAGATGTGCGGGGTTCCTCTGCTGGCGATCACGGGACAAAAGCCAGTGCACCAAAACTGGCAAGCAAACTTTCAACTCGTCGATGTCGTAGGCGCGTTTCGGCCCATGACCAAGTGGAACCGCAGCATCTTGTCGGCGTCGACCATTCCTCGGTTCGTGCGCCACGCTTTCAAGGTGGCCGAAGACGAGCGGCCGGGCGCGTGTCATTTGGAGCTGCCGGAGGACGTGGCTCGCGAATCGGTCGAAGGTCGCCCCTTTCCCCGGGTGCGTCTTCGAAGACCGGTGCCCGACGACAAGGCGGTCGAGCAGGCGCGCAGTCTGCTGCGGGGTGCCCATGCTCCCGTGATGCTTCTTTCGGCGGGCGCGAACCGAAAGCGTGTCACGGGCCAGGTTGCCCAGTTCGTCGAAAAGACCGGCATCTCTGCCGTATGCACCCAAATGGGCAAGGGGGTCCTGCCCGACGATCACCCACGGAGCCTCGGCTGCCTCGGCATTCACAAGCGGGACTGGGTCCACGCGGTCATGCGGTCCGCCGATCTCGTCATCACCGTAGGGTACGACATCGCAGAGTATCCACCCTTCGTCTGGAACGAGACCCTCGACAAGGAGATCCTGCACATCGACTTCTCGATGGCGGAACCCGACCAATACTATAGCCCCGACGTGGAGCTGATCGGGGATGTCGGCAACTCTCTGTGGCGACTGCATTCGGGCTTCGACCCGTCCGACCGATTCGATACGGCGTGCATGGATGCACTGCGGGATGCGCTCGGGAAAAGGTTGGCCCTTCCCGAAGCGAGTAGTTTTCCGATTCTGCCCTCCGAGGTGGTGGCGCAGGCGCGAAGGGCTTTGGACCGCCGGGACGTCATCGCGCTCGACAATGGGATCTACAAGCTTTGGTTCGCTCGCATGTATCCGACTTACGCGGATAATACGGTCCTTTTGGACAATGCTTTTGCCACCATGGGGGCGGGCCTCGGAATGGCCATGGCCACGAAGCTCGTTCATCCCGAACGCAAGGTCTTGGCGGTGGTGGGGGACGGCGGCTTCATGATGAACAGCCAAGACCTCGAGACGGCCGTTCGGCTGGGCCAGAACGTGGTCGTGCTGATTTTGCGAGACGACGCGTATGGATTCATTCGGTGGAAGCAGCGAGTGGACGGGCTGCCCGATTTCGGCATGGAGTTTTCGAACCCGGACTTCGTCCGGTACGCCGAGGCCTACGGGGCCCGAGGCCTGCGCTACGACGGCTCTCGTCCCCTGTCCGAAGTGCTCGAAGACGCATTTCGTTCCGAGGGACCGGTGTTGGTCGATTGCCCCGTCGACTACTCCGAAAACGCGAAACTCGAAGAAGACCTCAGTCTGGAGCTGGGGCATTTGATGGAGGCATCTCGATGACCGTGAACAGCATCAACCCCGTCGACGGGTCCGTGGTGGCCACTTACGAGCTGATGACCGCCGAAGAGATCGACCGGGTCTGTCGTGCGACCGCTGAAGCGCAGCGCGGTTGGCGCACCACGTCCTTCGCAGCGCGCGCGAAGGCCATGCAGAAGGCAGCCGGCACGCTTCGTGAGCGACGAGAAGAGCTGGCCAAGATGATGGCCTTGGAGATGGGTAAGCCGGTCACGGCGGGCCGGGCGGAAGTGGAGAAGTGTGCTTGGGTCTGTGAGCATTACGCGGAGCATGCCGAGGCGTACCTGGCCGACGAGCCCGTGGCCACGGAAGCGACGAAGAGTTACTTGCACTGCGAACCCCTGGGCGTGGTGCTGGCGGTCATGCCCTGGAACTTTCCCCTGTGGCAGGTGTTTCGTTTTGCGGCGCCGGCGTTGATGGCCGGAAACGGCGGAGTGCTGAAGCACGCTTCGAACGTCTTCGGGTCCGCCTTGGCCATCGAAGAGGTCTTTTCCGAGGCCGGCTTCCCTCCAGACCTGTTTCGCACGCTGAGAGCGAGCACCGAGCAGGTGCCCAAGGTGATCGACCATCCGTCGATTCGGGCGGTGACCCTCACCGGCAGTATGCCCGCCGGCAGGGCCGTGGCGTCGG
>DAPKRQ010000346.1:0-3630 GCA_031800475.1 Myxococcales bacterium LLY-WYZ-16_1 | reverse complement strand
GCATACTGAACGGACGTATGGGGGTTGCGGGAGCGACCCGGCTCGCGGCCCTCGAGCTGGTGGACCTGCCGCTCGAGTGCGCGTTCGGGGCCGAGGTGGGCGCCGAGGCCCTATGGGCGGTGCGCACCGAGCTGCGGGGGCGGCGGGTGCTGGAGGCGGTCTCTTCGGCCGCCCGCCGTCATCGGATCCGGCCGGGAGCCAGCGAAAGCGAGGCTCGGGCCCGCTGTCCGGATCTGGAAGTCCGGGACCGCCAGTTCGAGCGGGAAGCAGCGGCCCTACGGACCGCCGCCGAGCTGTTGATGGGGTTCGGACCCCACGTGGAGCTGGGGGCTGCGGGCCAGCTCGTGGTGGAATTCGGCCGCAGCCGGGCCGCCCTCGGGGGCCTGGACGACGGCCAGATCGCCCGCAGCATGGTGCTTCGGCTCGTCCGAGCGGGCCATCGGGCCGGGGCGGTGGTGGCCGACGGACCCGATCCAGCCCTCACTTTGCTCCGGTCCTTGGCCGAGCGGCTGCGCGACGATCGGGGGGAGCCGGCCTTGCAGATCGTCCCGCCCGGCGCGGACCGGGAGCGACTCCGGGAGTTGCCCCTCGAAGCCTTGGCGTGGACCGATCCCCTCCAGGACCCGGACGGCGCTCGACTCGCCCGCATGCGGGAAGCCTTGGCCCACCTGCGCTGGCTGGGGCTTCGGACCGTGGACGACCTGACCCGCTTCCAAGGCCGGGACCTGCCGGCGGGCCTGGCCGAGGTCGGACACGAGCTGCTCGAACGGGCCCACGGTCGCACCGGGCGTCCGATGCGGACCTTTCGTCCGCCCCGGCGGATCCTGGAGCGCTTCGAATTCGATCTGGGCACCGAGCAGCTCGAGCCGGTTCTGTTCGTGCTGCGCCGCACGATCCATCGGATCGGCCTGCGCCTCGAGGGGCGGGGGGCGGCCTGTCGTGCATTGGCGCTCACCTTCAGCTTCGAGCCGAGCGAAGCGCACGCGGTCGAGCCGGAACGCCGGCGCTCCTCCCGGTGCGAGCACACCGTCCATCGGCGGTTCGCCCGGGCCACCCGCGACGCCCGCTGGATGTTCGAGATCGCCAAAGAGGGACTGGAGCTTCCGGGATTCGTGCGGTGGGTCGAGCTCGAAGCGCTGGAGCTCGAACGCGACGGGGGTGCCCAGCTCGATCTATTCACGCGACATGCGCGACGCATCGAAGCCGCCGCCCAGCTCGTGACCCGGCTCGAAGCGCAACTCGGGACCGATGCGGTGTGCGCGCCGGGTCTGGTGGACACCCATCGCCCCGAGTCGTCGTGGCGGCCCGAGCCCTTCGAGGTGGACCGCGCTTTGGCGGAACTGCCAGTCCGTTCGCCGAAACGCCCGGTGCTGCAGCTGGAGCCGGTTCCCGCCGACAACCCCCGATCCCGGGCCTTGCCTCGGGTCGACGAAGGGCTGTCCGTGACCGGCACATCGCCTGAACCGGTCGAAGAGAAAGCGCCGGCGGGAGATTCTTCGCGTCCCTGGCCCAAGCCGGTCCCGCGAAGCCCCGACGACGAGCCGCCGCCTCCGCTTGCGCCGCGCCCCACCCGTCTGACCCCACCTCGGCGGATCCGCTGGTCCGAGACCGACGGCACGCTGCGACTCTCCTGGAGGGAACGCCCGCTGCGGGTGGTGCATTGGGGTGAAGAGGAGCGGCTCGACACCGAATGGTGGACCGAAGATCCACTCCGTCGAAACTACCGAATCGTGCAGCTCGAAGACGGACGTTGCATCTGGATCTACACGGATCCGCAGGGCCAAGCCTATGCGCACGGCGTGTTCGACTGAGCGGAGCCACCGACTTTTTCTGCCAGGCATCTTGCGGTCTGGATCCCGGGTCGTTAGGACATGCACCGCATGGGCAGTTACAGAAGCAGGGGATGGATCCCGCCGGTGGCTTCGAGCGTGCCGTTGGCGGCCATCGCCATGGCCCTGATCCTGGGGCCCTCGCCCCGGAAATACCTGGCCGAGCTTCCGGCCATGTCTTGGCCCGTCCCCCACACCCAGGTGCCGGGGAAGGCGCTGGACGCACTGCGGCGTGGGCCGGCGGGTACCGAGCGGGTTCTGGCCGAATCGCTGACCACCGGCACGCCAGCCTTGTCGCCGGGGCTTCGGGCGGCGGCGGTTCGTCTGCTGGCCGAGCGCGGCTACCGGCCGGGAGCCCGAGTGCTGGAGGGATTGCTCGAAAACCCGAGCGAGTCCCCGGCCCTCAAGGCCCAGGCCCTGCGGGCTCTGAATCAGCTGGACCGCCATCGGGGGGCCCGCTGGGCCACCCGCGCCCTGGGCCAGCCCGGCATGCTGGGGGAAGAGGCCAAGGCTTGGGTCGATCCGTCGGCACAGCTCGGCGTCTCCACCGCCTACCCTTGAGATCGGCCTCCATCGCCCGCTTCCCGCATTTTGTCTCGCCCGACGCCGGGCATCTTCGGTAGGACCGCCAACCATGCGCGGAGTCTGGTGGGTCCTCGGGGTGGCTGGCTCGTTAGCCTGCGGCGAAGCGACAAAGGATTCGAGGGATTCGGAGCTTCGGTGCTGCGAAAACGACGCGGTCGCCGAGCTCGACGCAGGCCCCTCCCAGACCGACCTCGGCGGGCGCAGGCCGGACATGGGTCCGCCCGGATCCGACGGCGGTCGCTTCGACGGCGGCTCGTACGAGCCGGGGGCTCCGGCCGCCGGGGACCCGGAATTCGTGCTGATGACCGGCCTTCGGGACCGGGGAGACTTCCGAGAGGTCCGCCAGGGCATGGCCG
The DNA here is from genome assembly GCA_031800475.1 of Myxococcales bacterium LLY-WYZ-16_1. Lineage (GTDB taxonomy): Bacteria > Myxococcota > Kuafuiibacteriia > Kuafuiibacteriales > Kuafuiibacteriaceae > Kuafuiihalomonas > Kuafuiihalomonas phototrophica. The sequence goes on along the minus strand of DAPKRQ010000346.1, from coordinate 860 downwards.
TGGACTGGACCTGCCCGATATTCGACCAAGGGGGCATCTTGGGCCATCTCGAAGCCGGCATCGTGATTCCGGCCGACGTGGCGAACCGGGTTCAGGTGGTGGCCCACCGCTACTGGGCCGAGTCCGAAACCGGGCAAACCGTGGCCCGAGACGAAGCGGACTGGTCCGGCGACTTTTTGACCGAGGATCCGGACGGCAGTCTATGGTTCGATCAGGGGTGGCTGATCATCCCCTCCGACGAGGTGGGGACCAACGACCCGAACCTCTTCGAGAACGAGCCCCTGCTGCTGCAGGCCCGGGTGGAACTGGCCGACGGGCGGACCCTGGGCCGATCCGCGTGGATCGAGACCGACTTCGATTGTCCGGTTCCCGAAGACGACTGAGTCCGCCGGGCCAGATCGAGCCCGGCGCTTGATCTCCTGAACATTTGTCTCCCTGATCGCCCGGTGGACCCCGGGTACGTGGAGCTTCGGTGCGCCTCCAACTTCTCGCTGCTGCGGGGGGCCTCCCATCCGGAAGAGCTGGTGGAGGCGGCGGTGCGGCTCGGGCACCGCCAAATGGCCCTGACCGACCACAACGGGCTGTACGGCGTGGTGCGGGCCCATCGGGCGGCGAAAGAACACGGCCTGGACCTGCTGGTGGGGGCCGAGCTTCGGTGGGCGGGTGCATCGACGGAGCAACCGGGCCTGGTGGTGCTGGCCGCCGATCGGGACGGCTACGGTCGGCTGTGCACACTGCTCAGTCAGGCCCGAACCCGGGTGGGCAAAGGCGGTTTCGAGCTGGGGCTGGACGATCTGGCCGGTCTCGAGGGGGGGCCGAAAGGCCTGTGGGCGATCCACGTGGGACGCCTCGATGACTTC
>DAPKRQ010000345.1:0-45337 GCA_031800475.1 Myxococcales bacterium LLY-WYZ-16_1 | reverse complement strand
GGTCGGGCAGATCCGCAAAGGGATCGGCCGAAAACGCATCGGGCGGTGGAGCCGCGGGCGGCTCGAAGGCATCCCGTCCCGGGGCCAGATCTCCGGTGAGCGCCGGAGGCGGCGGAAACCGGTCTTTGGTGGGATCCGGATCCGCCGCCGGGGTTTCGGTGGGTGAGACCACGGATTGGGCGAAACTTCGCTGACTCGGCAGCGGGGGGGGCGCTGCAGACGCCCAGGAGGCAGCCGGAGGCTGTCCGAGGCCCAAGGCGTGAACCGGGTCGGTCCCGGCCGGCGACGCGGCCCAGGGCGGCGCGGAACCCGGAGCCGGAGCGTCCATGCCGCTGGCCCCGGGCGGTGGGGGAAACGGCGGAGGGGACAAAAGCGTGTCGGTCGGAAGCTCGGGCTCGCTCGCAGCCGGCAGGGTCGGCGCCCCGGCACCGCCCACGGGGGGAGGCTCCGAGTCCGGGCCTGCGGCGGGGAGGCTCGGGACCGAGCCCGGCAAGGGGCTGCCGCCCACCGCCGTGGTGGCCGGCGGAACGGAGGCGTCCTGGGGGGCGGGCCGCGGTTCGGACGGGGCCGGCGGACGAGATGCGGCGATCGTCTCCAGCGACTGGGCATCCTGCCGGACGACGAAGACGTGCGCGCACTTGCTGCAGCGGACTTTGACTGCGCCCTTGGCGACCTTTTCCTGCGGGACCCGGAACTTGGTCTCGCATTTCGGGCACTGGATGATCATGGGCGCCGGGCTTCGACAGTACTGCCGGCCTGGGGCCGGGGCAAGATTCGCCCGGCCGGGCCTTGTGGTCCGGCGATCGTTCGGGTTGGACTGACGCACCGATGACTACCAGCGCGCAGGCCCCAGACCCACACGGCCAGGTCAAAGCTCGGATCATCAAGCGGTACTCGAACCGCAAGCTGTACGACACCGAGCGCAGCCGCTACGTGACGCTGGAAGAGATCTCCAAGATGATCAAAGCCGGAGACGAAGTCACGATCATCGACAACGAGTCGAAAGAAGACCTGACGAGCGTCACCCTGACCCAGATCATCTACGAAGAGGAAAAACGCGAGAGTCGAATGCCCCTGGGCATGCTCCGGCACCTGATCCAGTCCTCCGGGTCCACCCTTCACGACTTCTTCGACAAGTCGGTGATCACGCCCGTGGGCCAAGCTCGGGAGAGCGTCGAAAAGGGGGTGGAAGAGATCCGACAGAGCGCAGTGCACTTTCGCGAGGCGGCCACCCGCAGCGTTTCGGAGCTGACCGAATCAGCCCGGCGAATCTTTTCGCGCGAAGAACACAAGGCTGAGGAGTTCCGCCGTACCTTCATCCAACTGTTCGACGCACTCGAAGAACGGATCGACAGCCGCATTCAGGACGTTCGCGCCACGCATGAGCGCATGGCGCAAGATGCCTTGCACGACGCCTCGGCCCCCAAGCCCGCCGATGCACAATCCAGCTTGATGACCGATTCGCACGTGTCGGCCCTGCGGGAGCGTCTGACGGCGATCCACCAGCTGGTGGACCAACTGGAGGCCACCGCCCGAGCGGGCCACGGCAACGTGACCTCGGACCCCTCGGACGTCGACGTGCCCCCGGACCCCTCGGACACCTCGGACCCGTCGGCCCAGACCTCCTGAGGCGCTCCCAAAAAGCTCGCTCAGATCTCCCGGAAGCCGAGTCCCGCGGCGATCAGGCGCTCCAGCAACTCGTCGCCGAAGGCCTGCACCGGAGTCAGCACACCGGCCGCCTCGGGGAGGGCTCGCTTGGGCCGGACCAAGCTCGAGGCCGCCTCCGCCAGCATCTTGGCGGTTTCACTGTAGCCCGGATCTCCCCCCCGAACCTCGACCCGGCGTTCCGCGTCACCACGACGGGCCACGAAGACATAGCGAAACCAGTTGCCCGACCGGGTCTCGACATCGGGCCCCGAGCCGGGGGGCGTCCTCTGAGACAGCCATCGCTTCACCGGGGGAAGCTGGCTCCCCAGGGCCGTTGCGGCCACCCCGGCCCCGAGCGCCGCCGCTTGGGTCCAACCGCGCAGGTTCAAATAATGCCCATAGCGAAACGGCGTGCCGTAGGCCGGATCGGATTCGGCGGTCCGACACACCACGTCCACGTCGATCACCGGCAGGGGCACGGCCAGTCCGCGCTCGTGGGGCGGCCGGTGGATGCCCTGGCGCAGTCGGTGGGCCCGCTCTCGCCGCGGCAGGGGGCGACGGGCCTTGGCGTCTCGAAATTCCTTCCACCGGGAGAAGGCTTCGAGCGCGCTGTTCCAACTGCCCCCCGAAAACGCCCCCTTCGCCTGGAGGTATCCACGGACCTCGGTCGGAGCGTCGGCGGCAGGCAGCCGGCGCACCGCCTCGCGCACGCCATAGTCGGTCGGAATGGAGTCGAACCCGCAACAGCTGACCAGGCGGACGCCCTCATCCCGGGCTGGCCCGTCGTATTGGGTCCGCATCCGATGCACGAAGAGAGGCTCGCCCGTCAGATCCAAGCAGTGGGTCCCCGCCTTCACGCAGGCTCGGACCAAAGGCTCCCCGTGAAGGACGTACGGACCGACCGTGGTCACGACCACCCGGGTCCGGGCCGCCAGCTCGTCCAACGACTCCGGGTCATGGGAGTCGGCCACCACGGCCTGCGGCCGGACGGCTTGGGGCATGCGCTCCCGCACGGCGTCCAGCCGGCTGCGGTCCCGTCCGGCCACCGCCCACCGGATCCCCTCCCCGCGTTGGGCCAGATAGTCCGCCACCAAGCCGCCCGTGAATCCCGTGGCCCCCATGACCACCAGGTCGAAGTCTCGCACGGGGTCGGCTTAACGCGGGCCGCGTCGGGTCTCCTCCCAAAAACGCCGGGATGGCCTTTCAGGACGAACCGCCGTCGCCCGTGGTAGCACGCCGCTCCGTGAAGCCGGGGGTCGGGATCTTCGTCGGACACTGGCTGCCGTTCAGCGAGACGTTCATCTACGCCCAGGTCGCCCAGCACAGCGGTTATGCCCCCCGGGTGCTCGCTCGGGGCTTCACGCCCTACGCCGACCGGTTTCCCCACCAGCCGGTGGTCGTTCCGCGGGGCCTGGAGCGCTGGACCTATCCTTGGGGTGGCAGTCGCCGGTACCGGCGCGCCCTTCGCGACGTGTCGGTGATCCACGCCCACTACGGGCTCAACGGGGTCGTGGCCTTGCCCTACGCGGAAGCGGCGGGCCTGCCGCTGGTGGTGACGTTTCACGGCCACGACGTGGCCGGCCTCTTTCCCGAGAACCGAAACACGTTGCGCTACGGGCGGTACCAGCGGTGGGCGCCCCGTCTGTTCGACCGGGCGAGCCGCTTGCTGGCGGTGTCCGAGGAGCTGGCCGACCGGCTGCGGGAAGCCGGCGCCCCTGCGCACAAGATCCACGTGCACCGGCTCGGCGTGGACCTGCGGGGGTTTTCGGTGCCAGACCGGTCCGGGGTGGGGCCGACGGTGCTGATGGTCGGTCGAATGGTCGAAAAGAAGGGCATGGCCGACGGCATCCGGGCCTTCGCCCGCATCGCACCCGCCTTTCCGGCGGCCCGCCTGCGGATCATCGGCGACGGTCCCCTCCGTCCCCGTCTGGAGCAGACGGCCCGCGAAGCCGCCGTCCCCGTGGAGTTCTCGGGCGTGCTGGACGGGGCCGGCGTGCGGCGAGCCATGGCCGAGGCCCTGCTCCTGCTGGCCCCTTCGAAGGTGGCCCCGAGCGGAGACCGGGAGGGATTGCCGATCGTGCTCAAAGAGGCCGGAGCCAGCGGCCTGGCCGTGCTGGCGACCCGCCACGGCGGCATCCCCGAGCTGATCCGCGACGGCGAAAACGGACTCTTGGCGCCGGAAGGTGACGTGGAGGGGCTGGCCGAGCGCCTTCGCGCCCTCCTGTCGGACCCGGACCTGCGGCGGCGGCTGGGCCGCGCAGCCCGCCGCTCCATCGAGACCGAATGGGATGCAGCCCAGCAGATCGCTCGGCTCGAGGGCCACTTCGACGCGGTGGTGAGTTCCCCCTCGGTCCGCCCCCATCGCTGATCCTCGAGCGGGCTCGGCGGTTTGGGAGGTTCAAGCGAGGTCGAGCGTGGTAGGCCCCATTCGGTTTTGAGGCCGTGGGTCCGGTTGTGGGGCGCCTCGAAAGCGGGGCTCGGCAGCCTCGTTCGGGCCGGAGCCTGCCGGTGGTCCGAGGACCCCTGGGTGGGTCGAGCGATCCTGGTCTTTTCGGTGATCCAGCTGTCGGCGATCGCGTGGGACCTACCGGGCTCTTGGGGCTGGGAAAACGATGGCGTCGCGCCCCGGGACTTCCTGGACGGCGTCTACGGAAACCTTCGATGGGAGCACGGGCACCGCTACCCCCTCTTTCACAACCTGCTGCTCGCCTCATTCTGTCTTCCAGCTTTGGCCGGCAGCGCCGCATTCGCCTCGGATACCTCTTTTGAAGCGATAGCAGATGCGGTCGTTCACCCCGCCGCTATGACAACTTGCGCGCTGGTGGCTCGAGTCTTGTCGGTAGGCATGTGTGGAGTAATGCTCCTTGTTTTCGCTCGAATATCTCGACGCCTCTTTGACGGAGCGTCTGGACGATGGGCGGTGCTGCTCGCCATGACCAACCTGTCGGTCGCCTACTATGGACGGACGTCGAACCTGGACGGCCCGGCCCTCATGTGGGCGGTGCTGGCCATCGACCGGCTGCTCGACGTGGTGGAGCGGGGGCTATTGCGAGACTACGTGTTGTTCGGGGTGCTCGGGGCGCTCGCCGTGGCCACCAAGGACCAGGCCTACGGCCACTTCGCTGCCGTGGTGCCGGCCGTCTTCCTGTTCGCCCCGGTCTTCGGGCGACTGCCCACCCCGCGGCCTCACTGGAAACGAACCGGCCTCGGCGTCGGGGCAGCGGCGGCCGTCTACGGCGTGGCGACCGGCGCGCTCTGGGACCCTTTGGGCTTTCTGTACCGGATCCGTCTTTTGACCGGACCAAACACCGAAGACTGGCGGGCCTATCCCCGGACGCTGGCAGGCGGAGCCGAGAATCTATCCGACCTCTTCGTGCTGCAGCCTCAGTTCTGGTGGCCGCTTCCCGTGCTGCTCTTGGTATGGGCCGGTGCCATCGGCTCTGCAAGTCAGCCTGCCCGACATGGCGTCGTCGGAGCACCATTTCGCTCGATCCCGCTGCTGGCAGCTCTGGGCAGCCTCGTGACGTTCACACTCGTGGTGGGACGGGCGGAACACCGTTTCGTGCTGCCCCAAGGGTTGTGGCTCGCCCTGTACGGCGGAGCCGGCTGGTCCGCAGCGGTCGAGGCCCTTGGGCCGCGGCGGGGCCGCCTGATTCGGTGGGTTGCGATGATCTCCGTCGTCATGGGGGGCGCGTACACGGCGTCGCTTCATTGGACCCAATGGGCGGACGCCCGGTGGAAGGTCACTCGCTGGCTTTCCGGGCTGCCGGACCAGCCCACCGTCGAGACCTACGGCCGCACCGTATATCAGCCCCAGTTCGATCTTTCGACCGACGCACCCTACCGGGTGCAGCGCGTGGGGCATCGACCGGTGGCGCGGCGCAACGCCCTCCGGCGTGGTGCCATCGAGGTGCAAGCGGACTACGGGCGAGTTCGAGAGCGCGCCCCCGAGGTATTGGTCATCCCCGAAGGCGCCGCCGGTTGGCTGATCGAAGGAGACTTTGCGCACGACGGCGGATGGAGGCGCGACGCGAGCCGCTTCTTTCGGCGGGCAGTCTCCGACCGGCTCGGCGGATACCGGCTCGTGTGGGTGGCCGAGCCGGTGACGGCCCCCTGGACCCGCGCCTGGGGGCTTTCTCCCGTGCGCATTCACGGCAGCACCGGTTGGCGGGTTTGGGTGTTGGTGCGGAAGGACTGGGCCCACCGGGTGAAGCCACCCGAAACCCACCGCTGACGACCTTGTCGTCCCCTTCCCGACATCGGGAGCGCGGGACGTCCCCGACCTTGTGGTCCCCGGGCCCACTCGTGCATAAGACCGGGCCCGATGGCCGAAGCGGAAGCCGCCCGCGGAGCCGATTGGGTTCCCCCTGCGGCCCGCTCCGATTTGGTGATCCGGCCCGACCCGGAAGACGACGCCTACGGCGTCGTGAAAGATCCGGTCCGAGGCACCTTCTTTCGCTTCAACGAGATCCAGATCTTCTTGATTGCATCCTTGAACGGCAACCGGAGCCTGGAGGAGCTTCAGGACGCCTTGGGGGAAGAATTCGGATTCGAAATGTCGTTCGAAAAGATCGAACGATTCGTCGGCCGACTCCGCAAGGACTACCTGCTGGAGCTATCGCAGTACCGCTGCGCGGACGATGCGGAGCTTCGAGCGATCCGCCGGGTGGTTTCGCGGACCTGGCCCCGAGATGGCCAGCTCGAAGCGATTCGGCACCGGGTCGAAACCGAGGATCCGCTGGCCCTGCTGCCCGACCTCGAGCGGGCCGCGGAGTCGGGCTCGTACGACGCCGCGAGCATGGCCGCTCGGATCGCCACCGCCTATCTCGACCGTCGTCGCGGCAACCCGAGTCATCTGAAGATGGTGAAGCTGTGGGATCCGGATCGATTTCTCACGGTCTGGAATCGAAGAATCGGGGACTGGATCTTCTCCCCCTTCGGGATCCTCACGACGGTCGGCTTGCTCGTGTGGGCGCTCGTGCCCTTGGTCGACCTGAACTGGAACGAAGCGCTCCGCTTCGACCTGTGGGACGTACTGTGGTGCATCCCGTTGTTCGCACTGTTCTTCGCGACCCACGAGCTGGGCCACGGATTCGCTTGCAAGCACTACGGGGGCGAGGTCCGGGACATGGGTGTCATGCTGTTTTACTGGGTAGTCCCGGCAGCATACTGCGACACGTCGGACACCTATCTCTTCTCGAATCGCAACCACAAGGTGGTCACCATGCTGGCCGGGTTGTGGGTTAGCTTCACCTTCGATGCGATCCTGCTGCTGATCCACCACCACACGAGCGATGCATTCTTTTTGCACGACGCGTGCCTCTTGATGGTTCTGATCACGCTGGTCGAGCTGTTCGCAAACCTGATCCCGTTCGTTCCGCAAGACGGCTATTTTGCCCTTGCCGACTTCGTCGGCGTAGCCAACCTGCGAGAAAAGGCTCTGGGTCGCATGCGGGCTCTCGCAGCTCGCGTTCTGATGGCCATGCCGACCGATTCAACCTCAGACGGCGACCGGCACTGGATCGTTCTCCCGTTCGGGCTGGGGACCCTCGCGTACACCGTAGCGTTCGTATACGGGATTTGGTTCACCTTTCTCTTTCCCCTGGCGATCTACTACCTGGGTACGGTCGGTGTGGTCCTCGTGGCCTACTACGGCTTTGGGTTCTTTCGAAACTTTGCACTTCGCCCTCTGTGGGAGGGAATTCGGTATGCCTGGGTTCATCGATCCGCGCTGCTGCACCCGCCGCGGGCGGTCTGGGTCGCAACTTGGATGACGGCCGTCGTGGCGCTGCTCACCATGAAGATGCCACTTTGGGTCGACGGGCGCTTCACGCTGGACCCGGTCGAACGGGCTCGGGTGGCGTCCAAAGTCGACGGCCGCCTCCACGAAACCTGGGTTGCAGATGGCGAGCCTGTCCAGGCCGGCCAACCGCTGTTTCGACTGGAGGCTCCAAAGCTCGAGCTACGGCTCGCCGAAGCCCGGGCTTCCCTGCGAAGGCAGCAGGCAAGGCTGCGGCTGCTCGAGCGCGGCGCCCGGCCGGAAGAACTCGAGATGCTCGAGGCCGAGGTTCGGCAGGCCTTCACCACACGCCAGGCGCTGAAGCGAGCCTTTTTCAGGACTTCCGAACTTCGAAAGGGCCGATTGGCTACCGACGGAGAAGTCGAACGGCGCCGGACCCGCATGCTGGTTCAGGGCGATGTCTTGCGAGGGCGTCGTGCCTCCCTCGATCAGGCCGCGGAGGGCGCCCGAGGCACCGAGCTGAGCCGCCAACGGGCGCTCGTCGACCGAGCCCTCGAACGAGTTCGGAGATTGGAAACGACCGTGGAAAACCTGGTGGTTCGAAGTCCCTTGAATGGTCGTTTCAGCTTTCCTTCTCTCGAAGAGAGCGTGGGCCGCTGGGTGACTGCTGGCCATCCCCTGGGCGAAGTTTTGAAAAACGGCCGCCGGCTGCGCATTGCCGTCCCAGCCCACACGTTCGCAGCTTGGGTTCGCCCCGGTCAGACGGTGTGGGCGAAAGCCCACGGATCCCCGCACGTCCGGATCGAAGGTACGGTGGCGCGGATCTCACCAGCAGTCCGTCCGAATGCAGCCACCGAGGTCCAGACCTCGGTGGTGAACGTTCCTCCGCGGGTGCCGGCGGACGCCACGGGACGATGTCGGATATTCGGCGCACCCCGTTCCGTGGGCTACCAGTTTCTGTGGTATCCTTTGGCACGGTTGGTGGCCTACTCGGCCTGGACCCTCTTCGGTTCCGTCTGACGCAGAACGTCTGTCCGAAATCGCGACCAAAGTTTCAAACCTGTCACACGTCTGGGTCCAGCCGCGTTTGACCAAGCTCCCGGTGCAAACGTAGATGCTGCCCATCCGGGACGTGCCACGGAGCGCTACGTCTGCATCGACCTCGGAGAACGAATTGCGCGACTTCGAAGAAAGAACTCGATTGGTCGAGGCGTTGTTGGGCGATGCCCGTGCCGGCCAGGCTCCGCTCGGTTTGTGCACCGCCATGCAGAGTTCCGCCATGGTGGAGATCGCGGCCGACTTCGGCGTTCGCTGGGTGCTGATCGATAGGGAGCACACGGCCATGGGACGGGAGCGCATGGTGGAGCTCATCCGGGCCACCGAGCTCGCCAAAATGGTCGCGGTGGTGAAACTGAACGCCTGGGAGCGCCACGATGCCCGGGATGCCCTCGACTGCGGCGCGGAAGCCCTGATGATACCGCACGTCGATTCGGCGGAAGAACTCCGGGACATGCTGTCGGACCTGCGCTTTCCGCCGGACGGCCCTCGGGGGTACTGTTCCTTGGCCCGCGTGACCCGCTACAGCACCGGAACTTTCTCCGGGCGGCTCGATGTCAACCGAGAGTACGTGGAGTTTGCCGGAAAGGTTCCCATTCTGCCCAGCATCGAATCGTTGGAAGCCGTCAACGACCTGGACGCGCTTTTGACCGTGCCGGGCATCGCTGGATGGCATTTGGGCCTAGAGGATCTCTCCATGGACTTGGGCGACGGAAGCGGCCCAGACTGGGACAAGGCCGCCAAAGCGGCTCACAAGATCACAAAGCGAATCGTTGCAAACGAACAGCTCGTCAGCATGGCGATCTACCCGACACACGACCGAAAGTTCCTGGACGCCATGAACAACGGCCTGCCCTGGCTGCCCGACAGTTACGCATTCGGATACGGCCTCACGCAGGTCACCAAGAATCTGACCGGGATCGATCGAATCCCACCTCACCTGCGAGCGTCTGGCGCCCAGCAGGACTGAACATGCGAAACCAATGGACGGCGAAACCATGACGAACAAAGCAGAACCCTTTCTCGGCGTTTTGGAGTGGAAGCCAGGCCCCAACGGCGGCGTGCTGATCGAGCGACTGGACAAGTACGGCACCCTGGGGAAAGCGAAATTCTCCGTCGGAGACGAGCTGATCTCCATCGACGGAGCGCCATTCGACAGTCACGAAACGGTCACCAGCGTCCTTCAGCAGGCGGGTGTCGGTGGGACCGTGAAGGTGCAGCGGATCCGTGGACGGGAGACCGAAGAACTCGAGGTCAAGGTTCGTGCCAAACGAACCCTCAACCTGGACCTCGACGATTCGGACGAGCTGCTCGAACGGAAGATTTCCCCCTGAGACATGTCGGGGTTGGGCCCGCGCCCCATGAATCGACCTTCGGCCATCGGGACCGTACCCGTGTCCCCCGATTGGTCTTTGTGGAAGGAAGGCTGGTTCCGTTCCTGCGGCTTTTCGGTCGATGTCCTTCGGCGTCTCGCGGAGCCGGAGCTAGCTGCGGCGGCGATGACCGACTCATCCGAGCGCTTTTCCGACCGCTACCGCGAAGCGGCCACTCATCAGCAGCAAGTGCTGCGGGCGTTGGCCGGCACCCCGGACTTCCGTACGGCGATCGCGTGGCAGAGCCCAAAGGCCTTGCGAAACACCATCGACTCGTTCCTGCGGAAGCCCCTTGGTACCTTCAATGCTAAGGCGCGGGAGGCCGAGCGACTGATAGCGCGCTACGTACAGAGGTACTGCGCCAAAAACGACACCATAGGTTGGTTCGGCCCAGCGGCCTGGTTCGACATCGACGAAAGTCGCGCCGAGTGCATGCAGATGGTCCAGGGGCCCGAGGCCTTGGCTCGCAAGCTGGTGCGCATCGAGCCCTGGGCGCTTTTGGCCCTGGGCCAACGCGTGGCGGAAGCGGCCCCCGGACTGCTCCGCCCTCGGCGGGTGCCTTCGGTCCGGCTGGTGGGTCCGACCACCATCGGTCACGGCGGAAAGCACCGCGAGGTTCCGCCGGAGTTCGGAGTAGCGCTTCGGATGGTGGACGGTCACAGCTGCTTGAACGACCTCGCCCACCGACTCGTTGAAGAGTCGGACGACGTGGACGACGCGGAAGAGGCCCTCGAAGTCTTCGAGCAACTGGTCGAGGCTGGGGTCATCTTCTGCCGATTCGAGATCCCCGTATACGGGCGTGACCCGCGGCTGGCTTTCGACGTGGAGGTCCGGCGACTCGCAGCGGGATCGGAGGAGGCCACGGGACGAGCCCAGGAGGTCCAAGCCCTCCTGAACGAAGCCGAGGGACTGTTGGAACTCCGAGACAGCGCGCTCTTGTCCGGACTCGAACGCTACGACCGCCGTTTTCGCGACGTGACGGGCAGTTCCGCCGACCGGGACCGAGGCGCGGGCCAGGTGTATGCGGCCCGAAGACCGCTGTACGTGGAGGCGGAACGCGATCTGACGATGACGATGGGGCGAACCTTTCTCGATGTGCTCTCTCCCGGGTTGACCGTGGTTTTGCGGGCGAGCGCGTGGTTCTGCGAAGCGGTTCGCGCGGCGGTGGAGCCCCAGGTCGAAGCATGCTTTCGTCGCCTGGCACAAAGTTGCGAACGGATCCCCTTCGTTCGACTGATGTCGGAGGTTTCCGAGCTGTTCGGTTTCGGTACCGAGACGACTCCGCTGCTCCGCGAGGTGCAACACGACCTGCGGTCTCGGTGGGCCCGGATGTTCGAGGACGCCTCTGTCGGGTCCGCCGAAGAGCGCTACATTTCGGGGGACGACGCCGAATCCCGAAGCCGAGAACTGTTCCCGAGCCGAGGCCCGGCCTGGCCCAGTGGCGTGTACCACTGTCCCGATCTGATGCTGGCCGCACCCGACACCGAATCCATACAGCGTGGGAATTTCTTCGGCGTCCTCGGCGAGGTGCACGCCGGCTGGAACACCCAGGCGGTCGAAGTGGTTCGAAGCCTGCATCCCGATCCTCGTCGCTTCGAGGCACAGTTCGTCCGAGACACCGGACTCGATCGGATGCTGACTCCGATGCAGCTCGAACCCACGCGGGTGATGCTGTGGTGTCCCCACCCCAACCGATGGGACGTAGAGATGGGAGAGCTCCGATCTCCTCTACCCCGCGACCGCGTATGGCCTCTCGGTGAGCTCGATGTCTTCGATTCGAACGAAGGGCTTCGAGTTGGGCCCGCGAACGGGGGGCCTTCGTTCGACCTGTGGATGATGCTGGAGCGAAGCCTGTACAACCTGGGTCGCTTCGGGTTCGGATGCCGCGCCCACGACCGCCACGTCCACGAACGGCTGCGGATTGGGCAGTTGGTCATTCAACGCAAGAGCTTCGTGCTGGAGGGCGAGCGGTTGGCCTTCGCGCACCATGGGGACCCGGCCGACCGCTTTCGGGCGGCCCAGCGGCTCCGGACGGAGCTCTGCCTTCCGGCCCGCGCGTTCTTCAAATGCGCAGGCGAACCAAAACCGCAGTTCGTTCACTTCGACAGTCCAGTCTTCGTCGAGAACCTGGCCCACGCGGCCCGGCGCGACCAACGAATCGCTTTGAGCGAGATGCTTCCAGACTGGGACCAGGTTTGGTTCCGAGACTCGGCTGGGCAACGGTACGCGTCCGAATTTCGGCTGGTGGCGGTGGACCGCCGCGGAGGTCCGGCCTCCTCCGAGGAACCAACATGACGGGCTGGAACGCCCGAGTTCCATTCGATCGAGGCTTTTCGGTATGGCCCCAGGCTTTGCTCCGAAGCGCGGGGTTCAGCCTGAATCGCATGGAGCCCTTTTCCCAATCGCCGCTGTGGAACCGGGCTGAAGAAGCGGTCGCGAAGCAAAAGGCGGCCCAGGCCCAGATTGCGGTTCTCGCCCGCGCGATTCGCGACTCTCACAGCCTTTTGCCCCGAGCGCCAAAGCGCCTGGTCCGGGCTCTGCAACGCGGCGAGCTTCCCGGCGAGTTGGACCCGCTGCTGGCGGGAGACGGCGAACTCACCCACGAGTTGCAGAATGCCCGCAACCACCTTTTCAATGCGGATGAAGCATCCGCCCAGTATGCAACAGCGCTCGCCGGCGCGCGGCGGGCGGAGCGCGGCGAGCTGCTCCGAGCGTGGAAGGAACCCCGATTTCGGGCGGCGGTCTCCTGGCAGGCGCCCGACCTGTTGGACCGCTTTCGGCCTCCCGATCCTTCGGCCGACGACAAGCGCAACCGTCAACGGGAGCTGCTGGTCTATCGGTACCTCCAGCGCTTCTGCACGAAGAACGACACGGTGGGCTTCTTTGGCCCCTTGGGCTGGGCGGAACTTCGGCCGGGCCGGCAGCCCCATGTCATACGCCCCGGCTCGGTCGACCCGGCCCAAAAGACGGTTCGGCTGGAGCGTTGGGTGGTGGATGCCCTGGCTGAAGAGCTGACCGAACGGGTCCGCCCCCACCTGGTCCCCCGTTTGAGGGGCACGCTGGTGTGGCGAGACGGAAGGTTGCGTACGTCCGACGGCCGAACATTGTCCGTGCCCGCTCCTCACGCGCGGGTCTTGAATCATATTCGTTTGGGACAAACAGCAACGGAGCTGGCTTCACAGCTGGCTCCCGAAATCCTCGCTTCGGAAAATGACGCGTGGGAGCTGCTGGAGGAGCTGGCGGACGAAGGCGTCATTCGGTGGCGCGTGGAGGTCCCGGTTTGGACTCTGGACCCCGCGGCGGAATTGCGCAGGCTGGCCCTCGAATGGGTCGACGAGGACGACCCGGTCATCCGAACCCTGGACGACCTTGTCACCCGCTGCGACGAGCTCGCACATGCCGCACAGGATCCCGAAGCGCTACCCCGATCTTTGCTCGAAGCTCGACGTCGGTGGCCCGCACTGCGGCGTGGGGCCGAGGCTCGCGGAACCGGCGGGTTCTACCAGGCTCGGCAGCCCTTCTACTTGGACTGCCTCCGCGACGGCTCGGTGAAGCTGTCGCTGGACCGAGCGTTCGCGGACGCCCACCTGGGAATGGCCATGGTGCTGGAATCGGCCCGCTGGTTCACACACCGGGTGCTCGAGGGTTACCGGCCCATCTTCCGCGAAGCTTGGTCGCGGCTGCGGGAGACGACCGGCCCGGCGGTTCCGTTCGCGCAGTTCATGGCTGAACTTTCGCCGCACTTCGCGCCGCGACGCGAGCGGTCCGAGCCAGTGCAAGCTGCTCTGCAAGAGCTTCGAAAGCGATGGCGTTGGGTGCTGGGCGATCCGAACTGGAACGCAGCCGAGATACAGCTCGAGGCGACGGCAGTCCTTTCGCGAGCCGACCGAGCGTTCGAATGCGCCGGCCCCGGCTGGCCTTCGGCGCGGCTGCACAGCCCAGACGTTCTTTGGGCCACTCCGGACGGAGAGCCGGGCCCCGGAGGAAAGGTGGTGCTCGGCGAGGTTCACCTCGCTGGAAACAGCCTGCTCGTGCAAACCGTCTTGCAGCAGACCGGACTCGAGCCGCTGGCCCAAGCTGCAGAAGACCTGGGTCGTCCCGTGCTGATGCCGGTCCAGAGTCCGGAGGAGATCCATCGAGCCTGTGCATGGGGCCCCGGTTTTCATGGCTGGCACCTCGAACGGGACACGCCATCGCCTGCGGGCAGCGCGGTCCCCTGCCTCAGGGCGGGCGATGCCTGGGTGGAAGCTCGAAATGGAGCCTTGTGGTTTTGCGGCGGTCCCCATCCCATGCCGATCGAGGCCGCCCTCGATTGGTATCTGAGCTCGCAGGTGGACGGCGCGTTCGCGCCCTTCGAGGTCGAATCTCACCGGCCTCGGATCGCGATCGACCGGCTCGTCGTGGCACGCCGGGCATGGCGACTGCAGCCGTCAGAGATCGCGGTCCGCGGAAACATACTGGAGCGGATCGAAGGGTTCCAACGTCGCGCTGTCGAAGAACGGCTTCCGAAGCGGGCTTTCGTTTCGGCCTCCACCGAGGACAAGCCCTTCTTCGTGGATCTGACCAGTCCGACGTCCATCGCCAACTTTCTGCACACGTGCCGCGGTGCCCAGCGCCTCGTCTTGACCGAAATGCTCCCGGACCACGGCGATTGTTGGCTGCG
Source organism: Myxococcales bacterium LLY-WYZ-16_1 (assembly GCA_031800475.1). GTDB lineage: Bacteria > Myxococcota > Kuafuiibacteriia > Kuafuiibacteriales > Kuafuiibacteriaceae > Kuafuiihalomonas > Kuafuiihalomonas phototrophica. Next base: position 30,858 of record DAPKRQ010000345.1, on the reverse strand, counting down.
GGACGACCGCGGTCAGCCTTACGCGAGCGAACTGCGCATGGTGTTCGTCGATTCGATGGAGTGCCCCCACCATGAGCCATGAGCACCGAGTTGCCCTGGACCGAGACTGGGACTTGTGGCGACAAGTTTGGCTGCGAGGCACCGGCTTTTCTGCAGATCTCCTGGATGGGCTCTTCGACCCTGCCTTGGTCTCCACCGCATCGGCCTGGGTCCGGGCCCGGTCTCGAGAGCGGGAACTGCACCAGCGGCTGGTGGAGTCGGTGAAGCGTGCGAGCCACCAAGCCGGGCGAGAGCGCTTTCGGAACCTCCAGAAGGCGCTGAGACGGGTGCGGCGAGGGGATCCTGCGCCGGTGTTGGAGAGCGACCCAGAGGTTGGAGCCCCGTATCGGGACTGGAACGAGGCCAAAAGCCGCCTTCACGAGGCAGATGGCCCCCTTCAAAACGCCTACGCCGTGGCGGAACGGAGATCGGCCGAGGCCGTGCGGGCGGTCCTTCGAAACGATCGTTTCCGAGAGGCGCTCACCTGGCAGAACCCGGATCTCCTCCCTACGCTGCGACTGGATCGCCGACCCACGGGAAGCAACGACTCCAAAACCCGGCAGCAAGAGATGTTGATGGCCAAATACGTTCAGCGCTACGCGCTCAAGAACGACACCATCGGCTTCTTTGGACCCGTGGGTTGGGGGCGATGGGCGCCCGAAGCGGAAACAGAGCGTTGGGTCGTCGGCGACCCCGGTCCCGTGGTCGCCCGGCGCGCCGTGTTCTTCGAGCACTGGGCCATGGATCTGCTGGCCCGACGCTTCGCCGAGGACCGACGGTTGAGGTATCACCTGCCGCCTCGCCGCCGGGCCTCGCTTCGGCTCGAAGGCAACGTGCTGGTCCATTCCGGCATGCAGAGAACCGAGCTTCCACCCGAGTTCGCCCATGCGCTCCGTCGAAGCGATGGCCGAACTCCGGCCCTACAGCTGGCCAGGGAGATGGTGGCGTCCCCCGACCTCGACGTGGACGAGGAGGAAGAGGCCTTCGAGCTGCTCGAGGATCTGGTCGGCCAGGGCCTCATCAGCTGGACCCTCGAGCTGCCGATTTGGAACTTCCATCCGGACCGGGTACTGGACGAACACTTGAAACGAATCCCGGAGCAGCGGGGGGAACGAGCCCGCGCTGACCTTCGGCAACTGCAGCAGGCCAAGAGGGCTCTCGAGCGAGCGGCTGGCGATCCAAAGGGTCTGAAGGCTGGAATCCGCGAGTTGGAAGGGCGCTTCGAGCGACTGGTGCCTGGCGCCGCCAAACGGGGCGCGGGCAAAACGTACGGCGCCCGCCGGATTTTCTACGAAGACTGCATGCGGGGTGGCCTCCTGCGACTGGGCGCGCCACTGTTGGACGGGCTCCGCGAGCCCTTGGGCATGCTCTTGGACTCGGCCCGATGGTTTACGTGCCGCATCGCCAAAGGCTTCGAATCGGTCTTCGATCGCACCCACCGAGAGTTCGGGTCCGACTCGGTACCCTTGCCCGCATTCCTGAACGCGGTGGAGCCGCACTTTGCCGGTGAAGGCGAGATCAGCCCGGTGACCGCGGAGGCGAAAGCCGAGTTGACCCGGCGGTGGGTCGAACTCTTGCGGCCCGAGCCGGGCTCGCGCCGCATCGAGCGGAAATCGAGTCCGCTGGCCGAGGCCGCTCGCCGAATGTTCGCAGCAGACCGGCCGGGCTGGACCATGGCTCGCTACCACGCCCCCGACCTGATGCTGGCCGCCGAGGGGCCCGAGGCCGCGGCACGGGGCGAGGTTTGGGTCGTGCTCGGCGAACTCCACGTGGCCATCAACACCCAGTTCGCTCAGCTCGCCCTGGCCAACCATCCGAACGCCTCGGACATGCAGGGATGGGCACGGCACGATCTGCCGGACGGGGGACTTTGTCGGGTGGAGTCACGGTCCGAGATCAACCGGGCGTCCAGTTGGCCGCCGCGGCTGGACGGCTGGCATTTGGAAGGCGAAACGCGAACCTTCGCCGAGCGGGACCGGGTGCTCCATTCGGGGGAACTGAACGTGGTCCGTCGAGGTGAAGGTCTGCGGGTGCGCAGCCTCGACGGACGTTACGATGCGCCGATCCGGGAAGCCTTGGATTGGTACCTGACCTCTCAGGCGGTGGCCCACTTCGCGGTCCTTCCACCCGCCCTACACCGGCCGCGCGTGACGGTGGGGCGCCTGATCCTGCAGCGTGAAAGCTGGACCCTCGAAGGGGAGGATTTGGCCTTCGCCCATGCAGGCAGTGCACTCGAGCGTTTTCGGGGCCTTTGGGAGCTCCGGCACGCCCTGGGACTTCCGGAGGAATTGTTCGTCAAAGCCGACGGCGAACCCAAGCCGTTCTACTGCCACTTGGGCTCTCCGCTTTGGGTCGACAATCTGTGCAAAGTGGGCCGGAGCTCCACCCGACTCGTGCTGTCCGAAGCCCTTCCGGGACCGCACCAGCTGTGGCTGACCGACCCGGATGGCCACCGGTACGCGTCGGAACTTCGCGTCGTCGCTGTCGACAAGAGAGCCTGAATGCAGCCCTCGTTGCGCAGCGTCGCCCTGGCGGAAGGCTGGAGCGTGTTCGATCAAGTGGAGCTTCGCGGCGCGGGCTTTTCCATCTCTTTGGTGGATTCTTTTCGCAGTCCCGAGCTTCTCTACGCTTTTGAACAGTGGCGAGCAGCCCTGGATGCATGGCAGACCCGACGCGAGGCCACGATCTCCGCCCTGAAGCGTCATCGATTCGAAGCGCCGACCTGGAAGGAAGTCCGGAAGCTGATTCGGCGCCTCTCGAAGGACCAACCGGTCCAAGGCGCTCCCGAAGGGTTCGAGGCCGCTTTCGCCGCTTTGGAGGCGGCGCGGTGGGCTCGAGAGCGGGCTCGGGCGGATTACGAGCGAATGGTGGAGGCCGCGCGCCTCCACAGCGGCCGGGCCGCCCGGGCCGCGGTGGCGGACCCGAGATTCCGGGCGGCCATGCTCTGGCAGAACCCGAGGATCTTGGAGCGGCTCCGCCTGGCCCAGTGGGATCCGGGGGACTCCAGCCAGAAAAACCGGCGCGACGAAGAGCTCGTGGCCCGCTACGCCCAGCGCTACGGCGCCAAGAACGACACCATCGGCTTTTTCGGACCCACCGCCTGGGCCCGGCTGGATCCCGACAGTCCGACCCTGGTGGACGCTCGGCCGGCGCCAGGTCCGGTCGGCAACCGGCGGGTGTTCCTGGAGCACTGGGCCGCGGAGGCGGTGTTGGCCCGGCTGGACGAATGGGAGCCGGCACGAGCCCATGCGTGTCCCCGCCGGCGACCGGCGCTGTCGGTCCAGTCCGGCGAGGTTCGGCTCGACGGCAAAGCGAAGGTTCTTCCGCGCGAAGTCGTGGAGGTCTTGTCTGCCTGCGACGGACGCACTCCTGTTCACGTCCTTCGGTCTCGCTGGGCCGCGACCGGGCGCGACCTGGACCGGTGGGAAGCGCTGTTGCTGGAACTCGAAGATGCAGGCTGGGTGGAGCTTCGGCATCGGCTGCCGGCCTACTGCTTGGATCCCCGGGCGGAGCTGTCGGACCGGCTGGACGCGCTGCCCGTGCCCGACGGGCTTCGAGCCTCGTGGCAAGAGTTGGAGGCGGCCCTCGCCCGTCTGGAGCCGGTGGCCGAGCAACCCGAGGCCTTGGCCGAGGCTCTGAAGCAAGTCGAGCGGGCCTTCGAGGCAGCGTCCCACACCTCTGCCCACCGGTCTGCGGGCCAGCTGTACGCGGGCCGGACCGTCGTGTTCGAAGACTGTATCCGGGCCGGTCGTTGGATCCTGGGCCGCCCCATGTTGGACCTGGTGGTCCCGCCCCTGTTGGCGGTCTTACAGAGCGCCCGATGGTGGGTGGACCGGCTGACCGAGACGGTCCTGCGGCGGGCCGAAGCCCAGGTCGGGACAGCCTCCGAGGTCCCCCTTTCGTCGTTCCTCCGGGCGTTCCTGCCGTGGCTCGAGGAAGCGCCCTTTCTCTCAACTCTGCAGGAGGACTTGCGTAACAGGTGGCGCCCGATCCTCGAAGACCCGGCTGCCTTGGCCACGGCCGAGACCCTTCGGGCCCGAGTGCACAAAGCCTTTCCCCATGGCGGGCGGGGCTGGCCCGGATGCCGTTTTCACAGTCCCGACATCCTCTTGGCCCGTGGGCCCGGCCGACCGGACCGGGCTGTCCTGGGAGAGCTGCACCTGGCCACCCATACCCAGTTGCCGGTGACGGCCCTGGCCCTGCACCCCGACCCCGACGGCTTGCTGCGGTGGTGCCGCGATGCCCTCGGCGGTCCCATCTGTGTCCCCGTTCCCCGCCGGCGGGATGTCCACCGGGCCCTGCCCTGGCCGCCCCATCCGTCTGCGGTCCTCCTCGAAACCAGCCTGGACACGGCCGCCGGAACCCGGGCAGCCCGAGCGGTGGGCGAGCTGTCCGTCCGGGCCACATCCGGCGGCCTCCGGGTGGTCGGCCCGGACTTGGATCTCCCCCTTTTGGCCCTGCTGGACGGCCATCTTTCGGACCGATTGGCCTCCACCTTTCGGGTCACCGGCGGCGGCCGCCACGAGCCGCGGATCACCGTCGACGGCTTGGTGATCGGCCGAGAAGGCTGGGCCTTCGATGCCGCCGAGCTGGTTTTCGCCCGCGGCGCCGACCGGAACGAACGTCTTCGGGGCACTTTGGCTTGGCGCGCCCAACACGGGCTGCCGGAGCGGTTCTTCGTGAAAGCCTCCAGTGAAGCGAAGCCGTTTCTGTGCGATCTGGCGAATCCACTCTCCGTCGAGAATCTGTGCCGCGTGGTCCGAGAGTGTTCAGCCATTCGATGTACCGAGCTTCTTCCCGACTTCGACGATTGTTGGCTCGAAGATGGATCGGGTGGTCGCTCGACCAGCGAGTTTCGCTTTGTGTTCGTGGACGAGCGAGTGCGCGTGCCGCTCCACCCGGAGGAACAAAGCTAATTCCCGCGAGTGCCCCCGGGTCCGGCCCGACCCGAACGTGCAAACAAAGCCCGAGCGACCGACGGAAGTCCCGTACCCACACCGGAAGACAGAACCCCACACGACATCGAGTCGAAGCGGCCCGGTTCCGTTTCAGAGCATCTCGTCTCCTGCTAGGCTCACGCCATGACGCCAGGCGCTTTCGGCGTGGGTCTTCAGGCCAATCCCACCGTACTCGAAGACATCGGCTTGGACCGGTTGGACTCTACGAAGTTCGACTTTCTCGAGCTCCTTTGTGACGACTACTCGGGTCCTTTGGATGGACCATACGTCATGTTTCCCGGTGCTCGAGAATCGATCGACAAACTCTTCCAGCGAAAGCCGCTGATTGCGCACGGCAACTACGGGGCCGATTTCGGCTTCGACCCGGTGGAACAGACGGCGGCTGTCACCCGCCATCTACCGATCGCAGAATACATGCGCTCGCCTTGGTACACCGATCACATGTTCTACGGAGACCTAGCCGGTTCGTACATGTGGTCGAGCCCGCTGCAGTTTTCGAAACGAGAGCTGGACCGGGTAGCAGACCGAGCCAAGCGGTTGCAGGACCTGTTCGGCATGCCCTTGCTGCACGAAAATGCGTTCTACTACGACACCTTTCCCGATTCGACGATGTCGGAGGCGGAATTCGTGTCGGAGCTCACCGAGCGCGCCGGAACCCACTTGCTCCTGGACCTTCACAACATTCATTCCAACGAAACGAATTTCCCCGGCTACTCCGCCAGGCGATTCGTCGAAACGATTCCGCTGAACCGCGTGATCGAAATCCATCTCGCCGGGGGTCAGTGGTTCGACGGTTGGTACCACGACCTACACAACAACCGCGTTCCCGAACCCGTTTGGGAGCTTTTGGACTGGGTGCTGCCTCGGGCCGAGAACCTGAGGGCCGTCTGCCTGGAGGTCCAGGGCCCGAGCCACAACCAGAAGTCGCGAGAAGTAGACGCCAGCTGGGCGCGCATGATCGACACGGATCTGGACCGAGCGCGCGCCGCGTGGACCGCCCACAAAGGGGCATTCGGATGAACGAGTCGGCATCCTACGACACCTGGCGAAAGCTGATCGCTCGGGGTCCGAAGATCCTCGAAGCGGAAGAAGTCTCCGACCTGCCGGGAGCCGCTGCGTTCCTCGCCAGCGCGGGCCATCGGTTCGCCCTGGACAACCTGTTCTATCGCGTCGAGTGGACCACCAAAGAGCGAGCGCGCTTTCACTTTCCGGCTGCGTCGACGTTGCTCGAGGCCCGGTCGCAGCTCGACCACGCAATCCGCGCCCACCTCGAGTCGGTGGAGTGGGCGCCGTTGGGACACACGCTGGCCGAGGCGGCCCGGATCGCAGGCGCCCTGGCGACGGTGCTGCAGACCGATCCCTTGGGGTCCGATGTCTTGGCGGTGGAACTCGCCCAGGTCGAAGTTCAACGGGACGCTGCCCGCACGGGCCCGCCGGAAGAGCCGGGCCGGATGGGGCCCGAAAGCCGGCTCGACACCGGGTCGGCCGTGCGTTGCGTCCCGGTGTCCCACGCTGTGCTGGAACCGATCATGAAGGCGCCGTCGGATCCGAAGTCGATGCGCGAAGCGCCCCGCTGGGTGGGGTCCGTGGTGGTTTCTTTTGTCGGCATCGATCGAGGCCCCGTGTGTCTCGCCCTGGAGCCCGACGAGACCCGGGCCATGGAGCTCGCCCCCGGCCGGACGGTCGACGACTGGCTCGACCAGGTCGAGGACGACGAGTTGCTGACTTTCGAGGCGGCGCAGGGCCTGCTTCGCCGCTTGGTGGCCAGCCGGGCCCTGCGGGCCAAATGAGCTCTCGTCAGATCAAGAAGCGAACCCGGACCCAGCGGACGACCCTTCTCAGGGCCAACACCAGCAGGTTCGAGGGGCCCGTGTCGATCTCGCCGTAGCCCGTCTGGCCCGAGTGCAACAGGTTCTCTTCGTTATCGATCCAGCCCCGCACCCGCACCACCCGGGATCCATCGATCACTTCGACGACCGGGCTGATGAAGCCCACCTCGGTCTCGAACGGGGTCAACGGGAGCGCCTGCACCTTGATCTTGAGCGGTTGGCCGAGATCGATGCGGTCGACCTCTCGCTCGGGCACCAGGACTTCGACCTCCATGCGGGAGGCATCGGCGATCTCCATGACCTCGTCGCCAACCTCGACCCTCTGGCGAACGCGGTCTCGAACCCGAGGCGTCAGCACCACCCCGTCGATTGGAGCCCGAATCACGTGTTTGTCGGCGAGTTCCTGAAAGTGTGCGAGACGAGCCTCGGTCTTTGAAAGCGAAGCCTCCGCGATTTCGATCTCTTCCGTCCGTGTACCCGCCTCGAGTAGCCGCAACTGGGCCCGGGCCCGAGACAGGTCAGCCCGCGCCATTTCGAGGCGGCTGCGAGCTTCTTCGAGCTTTTGTCGACTCAGGACCTTTTCACGGAACATCCGCCCGGCCCGTTGTGCTTCGCGGCGGGCGTACTGCAGCTCGTGACGCGCCGAAGCCAAGACCGCACGAGCCTCTTCGAGCTCTTGGGGGCGAGCTCCCTCCTGCAGCTGCGCCAGTCGAGCCCGAAGGGCCACGGCTTCCGCTTCGGTCTCGGCAAGCTGGCCCTTCACGTCAAAGTCGTCCACTCGAGCGATCACCTGTCCTGCAGAGACCCGACTGCCCTCTTCGACGAGGACCTGGGCCAAGACACCACGAACCTCGCTGCGCACGACGGCTCGGTCGGTGGGGCGAATGCTGCACGGCTCGATGACGTAGAGGTTCCAGGGAATCGCGAATAGCAGCAGGGGCAAGGCCGCCAGGTAGACCGGCCATCGGTACCGGGACGTCCGAAACCGACGGGCTGCGCCCGCGACCGCGGTCAATGGGCCGGCCAGGGCGGCCCGGATTTCCGCAGGTCGCTTCGCCTTCCCGTCTCGGGCCAGGGCCCGCTCGGTGGGGGCAGGGCTGCCACCGACGTCCGCCCGGGTGGACTCAGCCGGCGCGTCCGACCCCGCCTGCGCCCCGTCAAAAAGCGGTGAGGGGGCCGGCATCCCGTCGTATTGCCCAGACTCCCAGACCTCGTCGATGGTCTCGGCGACCGTCACCAAAGCCGCGCCGGGGTCGGTGGGAGGCTCGACCGGGCCATCGTCGCCCGAGTCTTCCGAAACCCGGGCTCGCACGTCGATGCACTCGACGCGGGTGGCTTCGCCTTCGATGTCGTCGGTGTCGTCGAAGCCCGGAAGCTCCGAGAAATGATTGGGCGTCTCCGACATCGGGTCCCGCTCGCTGGCTTGGAGCGCGCCATGAAGATATCGGATGGTGTCGCCGGAAGAAAGCGCATCCGCTCGGGGCCATGCCCATCGAGAGCGCGGTACGGCAGGGCGAGAACATGAGGGTGAGAAAGGTCGAAATCCACCGCGACAGCGGCTGGCGCGTGCTCGACTGGGTGCATCTTCGGAGCGCCGGCGTGCCGGTTGAGACCTTGGAACACCTTTCGGCACCCGAGGTCTCCCTAGCCTGGCAGAAGTGGGAAGCCGCGACGCGCAGACGACGAGAGGCGGTCTCGCGGATCGACGAGGCGAAAGGATCCGCGGTTCGGCTATCGAAAGCAGCCCGCCGGTTCCTCGAACGGGCGGACGCTCCGAGCACGACGGCGCCACCCGGCCTGGAAAGCCTGTGGCCGGAACTGGGTCTGGCTTCGAAGGCGGAAAGGGAAGCGCGGGCGGCCTGGCGGGATGCGCTCGACCGGCATTGGGCCGCTGCCGCCGCTCATTTGGCCGAGACGTTCGAAAGCGGCCGGGTCGCCGACGCCCTGAGCTGGCAAAACCCAAAGCTGCACCGAGAGACCGTCGAACGGCTCGATCCAGGTCGGATCGACGGACGAAGCCGCAAGCGGATCTCCGTCTTGGGTCGATACCTGGCGCGGTACGCCGCCAAAAACGAGACGATCGGCTTTTTTGGCCCGTCGGCGTGGGCCCGGTGGGAGTTGGAAGATTCGGCCCCGATCCGGCTCGAAGCGAAACAGCCGTGGTTGGCGCAGCGCCGCGTGTTCTTCGAACGCTGGCCCTTCGACCAGATCGTCGATCGCTTGAATCGCACAGAGTCGTTCGAGGCACTCCTGCCCATTCGACTGTCACCAGACTGTGCGCGGCTCGAGGATCGACTGAGGGTGCCCTTGGACCGGGAGCACCCGTTGGATCCCCTGACCGCGCGGATCATCCGCGGCTTCGAACTGGGGTCGACCTGCGCCGACCTCTTGGATCGACTCGAACAGGAAATTCCGGATCTCGATAGAGAGGAGGCGGCCGACATCGTGCATGCCCTGGTGGAGCAGCGGGTCCTGATCCGAGGATTTCAGCTCGATCCAACCTCGATGGAACCGGCGAAGGACCTGGCTGCCACGGTCCGGGGGCGTGGACGGGCCGAGCTCGACGACCTGGCCGACCGCCTGGAGCGACTGCACGCCGACCTGGAGCGCTGGCGATTCGACGAACCGCCCCTTCCTCAGATCGAAGCCATCGAACGGGAGCTCCGGCAACTGGGAGCGGGCACGGAGCGAGAGGGAGGAAAGAGCTACGCCGGGAGAAAGGTGGTCTTTGAAGAGACGGTTCGCAACATCGACGTTCGCTTGGGCGCATCGCTTCTTCGGCGCGTGGGTCCCCCTCTCGCTTCGGTGGCGACCTCGGCACGAGCTTTCACTGCCTGGATGGCCGAAGCCTTCCGCGAAGCGGTATCCTCGGCGCTGGATCGCAGGAACGCAGACTCGATCGATCTGCAGGTTGGGTTGCGTGAGATCGCACCGATTCTGGAAGCGGAGCCGCACCTCGAGACGGCGTGCGCTCGCCTGGAGGCAACCTGGGCCGAGTGGGTCCATCGAAAAGGCCAGCAGGTCGACGGCGACTGGCACCTGGACCTGAAAGGCGCCGAAGCCGCTGCGGCCGACGCCTTTCGGGTCCCGGGGCCGGGTTGGCCCTCGGCACGGCAGCACGGCCCCGATCTGCTCGTGGAAGGCACACCGCTGGACCTGGAGGCCGGTCGCTTCACCGCGGTACTCGGCGAGTTTCACGTGGCCTTGAATCCCCTGACCAATCCGGTGGTCCTGGCGCTGTGTCCGGTTTCTCGGGGACTTCTGCAGGCGGAGCGGGAGGCTCGGGGTCCGCCTCGACTTTGGCCGGCTTGGTCGCGGGCTCGAACCCGCGCCGATCATTTCAGCCTCCTGGAAGACGACCTGGAGTTCGAGCAGGGCCAGCGGCTGTCCCACCGGCCGCAAACTCTGCGGGTGCCGGCCGGCCTCCTTCGTTTCGAACGAGTCAACGGGCGCTGGCTGGTGGTTCATCGACAGACGCGAGCCAGGTGGGAACTGGAGGCATTCTTCGACCGAGCTCTGACCGCGAGCGCTCTGCAGCGCTTCCGCCCTTTCCGTCGAGTGGAACCGGAGGGTGCGCGGGTGTGGCTGGGCGAACTGCTGGTGCGCCGTCGAAGCTGGCGGATCCCATCCACCGAACGACACCGGTGGCTCTCTCGAAAAGACCCAGCGGAAGCACAGGCGGAGGTTCGGGCATGGTGGCTGAAGGCCGCGCTTCCGAGGCGGTGCTTTGTCGCGGTCGAGGGAGAGACCAAGCCGATGCTCGTCGACCGGGAGGCGCCGGTGCTCGTGGCGGGGATGCTGACCGCGCTTCGAACCGGGGGGGAAGCTCGGCTGTCGGAGATGCGTCCCGACCTGCAGCGGCTGTGGCTGCGAGATGACCGCGGAAGCCATGCGAGCGAGCTGCGGATGACCCTGGTGGATCCCTTGGTCTAGCCGCCGCAGGTTCTCTCGAAGTGCAGACTCGTGCCCGAATGGGGACTCGGGACGCAACACGGGCACCCTGGATGCCGAAAAGGGAGGAAGGCGGCCGGGGCTTCCCCGTGCGCGGAAAGGGTGGGTCGAAACATGGTTCAGTCGGTCGGTTTGGACGGTCTGCAGCGGAGCCTGGGGCTGTCGTCGGCAGCGCCCGTGTCGCTGAGCGATCTGGGCAACTACACCTCCACCGAGCAAGCCTTGAGCTTCGCCATGGACGCCATCGGCGTGGATCTGGCCGAGTCCGTGTCGATCTCGCCGGCAGCCGCAGCGGTGGCCGAGACCATCGCGGCGGGCCTTCCGGGGACCGAGATGAGCGCCAGCCAAAAGCTCGGCCTGGGCTTGTCGGTCGTGAGCATGAATCCGGTGGGCATCGCCGTCGGTTTGAACAACCTGGCCGGCGACCCCTTGGGCCTGGGCGACACCATCGACTCGGTGACCGACGCGGTGGGCGAGGTGCTGGGTGACGTGGGGCGGGCGGTCATGGGTGCCGTCGGCTTGGACGAAGAGACCATCGAGTCCACCATTTCGGGCGTGGCGGGTTTCGCAGAGACCGTCGCCAGCCTGCCGGACCAGGCGATGAACGCCATCGGCAGCTTCGCGGACGAGGTGGGACTGACCGACCTGGCCGACGACGTGACGGACACCCTGGGAGGCCTGGCGGATGCGGCCATCGGTGGGTTGCAGGACGTGGCCGAGGCGGTGGGCCTGGGCGACGTGGCCGAAGCCGTGTCCGACGTAGCAGCCGCCGTGGGCATCGGAGACGACAGTGCCGCCGCGGCGGCCGCGGACGCCGCCGAAGCGGAAGCGGAAGCGGAGGCGTCCGAGTCCGAAGCCTCGGATGGCGAAAGCGCGGGCGCGGCCGGTGAGGCCGGGGGCGCCGCAGACGGCGCCGGCGGGGACTCGGACGGCGGAGACTCGGACGGCGGGGGCTCGGACGGCGGAGGCTCGGACGGCGGAGACTCGGGCGGCGGAGACGGCGGCGGAGACGGCGGGGGCAAAGGATGAACGGGGAGTTTTCCGGGGACTTCGAACGGCTCGGAAACCAGGTCTTGCACGGAGGCCTGCAGGGAGCCGCCTTGGACGCCCAGGTTCGCCTTCGCTTGATGCGACTCCCGGCGCTCGGGCCTCGTGCGGCCTTCGAAGGCCTGTTGGAGTGGATCCGACTGGGCCTCACCCTGCGGGCCGTACCCGGTCCGGTCGGGATCCGAGGCGCCCGCCTTCTCGGCGTCATCCGAAGCAGCCAGACGGCGCGGCGCATCATGGCCCGCCACAACCGGCACGAACGCGGGCGGCAGGAGCGCCTTTCCAAGTTCGAGCAGCGGCGCGCTCCCCGCCTGTCGGCGGCCGTCGAAACCCAGACCGCCCGCACCCGCGCTCCGGGCCAGGACGGGTCGGTCCGCGTCGGTCAAATCTTCGATCGATTTTCGCTGGATCGGCACCGCAGCGGCCGCGGCCTCTGAACCGCTCCTTCGAAGAAGGCCGCGACCCGGTGCGGTATGTGCTCCCGATTCCCGGGCGCTGTCACCCGGCTCGAAGGCTCAAGACGAACCGAGGGCGTGAGCTCCGGAGGGCATGTCGGCCGCAACCGGACGGGGCGCGGTCGATGATGCCTCGGCAAGCTCCGCGAACGAAGACGCCCGGTCTTCGCCCGCAACCCCGGTCTGCTGCAGTCCTTGCTGGACCAACTCGAGCCCGGTGCTCAGATACCTGGGCAGCGCCATGGGGTACTCGAGCGCGATGAGCCCTTGAAGCCCGTCCAACAGGGCTTTCAAAAGCGCACCCACCGCCTTGGTGTCCATCGGTCGCAAGTGACGTTGCTCGACTCCCTCTTGGAGCAAGGCCGCGATCTTGTCGATGAACGCGGTCTGCATCTCCAGAAGACGCCGAGACAGCGCCTGATCCCGGAGCGCCATCTCCCCCATCACGATGAAGAAGCGAGACGCATCCGGGGAGCTCCCGAAGTACTCGAGAAAATGGGCTGCCAGTCGCTGCATTTTGTCGAAGAGGGTGGTGGCTTCCCCCCCCATGACTTCCTGCAGCACCCCCATCGAGCGCTCGTACTCTTCTTCGACGAGACACTCGAAAACCTCTTGCTTGGACTTGAAGTGAAAATAGACCCCTCCTTTCGACAGTTCGGCGGCCTTTGCGATGTCGTCCATCCGGGTCGGATGAAATCCGTTCTCGATGAAACAACGCCGCGCAGCCCGGAGAATCTGCTCACGTCGAGCTTGCTCTGGGAGATGTCGGGTCATTGGAACTCGACCCTTTCACAGCCGGATCCAAAACGTCCAGTGCGCCCGCAAACCGACCCGGAAGATGGATTTTAGGTCGATTCTTTCGACGCTGGCTGGTGATCCGCTCTTCTTGCGACCAAGTATGACAACCAGATTCCAGCTTCGTAGAAAACCACCAAAGGCACGGCCATCATGGACTGAGACAGCGGATCGGCCGGGGTCAAAAAAGCTCCCAGGACGAAAGCGACCACGATGGCGTATTTGCGCTGCTTGGCGAGCCACGCCGGAGTGACCAACCCCACCGACGACAGCAGAGCCAAGGCCAGGGGCAGCTCGAAGACCACCCCGAAGGCCACGGTGAGCCGCATCAGAAGGCCAATGTAGTTGTCGACCGTAAACGACGCGGCCAGGCTGTCCGGAAGCATCTGATTCACCAAAAAGTCGAACATCACCGGAAACATCACGGCGTAGGCGAACGCTCCCCCGGCAACGAACAAAGCAGACGCCGACAACACCACGGGGAGGACCACCTTCTTTTCGGTGGCGTAAAGGCCGGGCGCAACGAACGCCCACGCCTGATAGAGCCAAATTGGACACGCCAAGAAGATGCCGCAGACGATGGCGATCTTCAGATAGGCGAAGAACACTTCGAGGGGACTCAACACCACCAGGCGATCCGGATTGGTGTTCTTGCCCGCCGCGCCTGCAGCCCGCCGGACCACCCGATGAAGGACCGGCTCTCGAACCGGCTGCAGAAGCACCACTGCACCGTCGAGCTGCAGCTGTTTCACCGCCGGGTCGTCCGCGTCCTTCACCAGATAGGCCACGAAGGGAGGGGGCGAAACACCGTCGAGCAGATCGGACAGGTAGCTGCCGTCTCGACCGATGGCGTCCGCATCGACCAAGACCAAATCGATGGGCCGGCGGCCCGAAGCGGCGGTTCGGATCTGTTCCGCCACCGCGGCCAGGTCCGACTCGCTTCCACGGAAGTGCACCCGCTCGAAGCCGCGAACCGACTCCAGCAGCGCGTCCGCTTTCGCCGCCGGCGGCAGCACCACCAGGGTCTCGACCCGGCTCTTCTCGCGCAGCACCTTCCGCAGGGGCTCGGTCGCCACCTCCAGGATGGTCGGCGCCAAAGCCATGCACAGGGCCGACGTGACGAGCACGGCCGCCCCCGACTTGAGCAGCCGAGACCGCAGCTCGGTCAGGTGCTCGGTCAGGGTCAGCTGGGCGTCGTCGATGTCTCGGATCATGGAAAGAGCGCCGAGGGCGACGCCGGGTCAGCGGGGTTCGGATCCACGCGAGGGGGGCGTGCGGGCCACGCTGGGCTCTTCGGGAGGCCGCACGTCGAGGCTCGGCCCGGGCGAGGCTGTCGCACCCGACCGAGGGCTGGATGCTTCATCGGCCTCGGCGTCTGCGGGCTCGGAGGCTTCCACGTCCCGGATCGGATGTTCCGGGTCGGGACTGGCTTCGCCGGGGGACGCTTCGCGGCGCGCCTCGCTCTCCTCGGCGGAAACCGGCTCGGGCTCCCGGGCCGAGGGCAGCTGCTTGGATGGACCTTCCGGCTTGTGAAGCTCCTCGTCGATGGTGCTCTTGAAGTCCTCGGTGGCTTTGCGGAACTCCCGCAAGGTCTTGCCCAGACTCCGGGCGAGCTCCGGCAGCTTCGTGGGCCCCAAGATCAGGAGGGCCACGCCCATGATCATGGCGATTTCCCAAAACCCCAGACCGAACACGGGCGGGAGCCTGGTACGGAATGGACGGAAAGTCGAGCCAGAGACCGCCCTTGGCTTGGACTTTGCTTGACCCGATGGAACCGGGCGGTCGAACCGGGCTTGGTGCGGGTGGCGATCTGTCAGCTCAACACGGTGGTGGGCGACCCGGAGGGCAATGCCGCCCAGATCTTGGCGGCCACCCGCGAAGCCCTGACCCGAGGCGCCGAGCTGGCCCTGTTCCCAGAGTTGGCCATTCCGGGCTACCCGCCTTTGGACCTGCTCGAGCGCCGGGCCTTTCGCGATGCGGTGGCCCAGGCCGAGACCGATCTGGTCGCTCGACTGCCTCGGGGCATCACCGCGGTGTTCGGTTCTCTGGGTCGAAGTCCAGGGCCGGGAACGGGGATCACGAATGGGGCCGTGGTGGCCCAGACCGGACAGGTGCGGCTGCGGGTCGCCAAAACCCTCCTGCCGACCTACGACGTCTTCGACGAAGCCCGCTACTTCGACCCGGCACCGCCCGATCAGCCCGCCAGCTTCGAGCAGGGCGGTCGTCGCTTCGGCGTGACCATCTGCGAGGACATCTGGAACGCGACCGAACTTGCGACCGAAGGTCGGCGAGATCCGGCGCTGCCGGACCGCACCTATCGCCGAGACCCGGTGGCCGAGCTGGTCCGCCGAGAACGCCCTCACACGCTCTTGAACCTGTCGGCCTCTCCCTGGTCGTGGGGCAAAGAGGGCACCCGGCAGCGGGTGGCGTCCGAAATGGGCCGGCGCCACGGAATCGGAACCCTGTACTGCAACCTGGTCGGGGGGAACGACGGGCTCCTCTTCGACGGACACTCGTTGGCTTTCGATCGGCAGGGCCACCACTGTTGGACCGGTCCCGGATGGACCCCGGCGTGTGAGGTCTTGGACCTGGACGAGCTCGGCGAAGCGGAGACGCCCACGCGGCAGGAAGTCGCCGAGATCCGGATGGCGCTGGAACTCGGGATTCGGGACTACTTCGACAAGATCGGATTGGGTCTGGCAGTGATCGGACTGTCGGGCGGGATCGACTCGGCCGTGACCGCGGCCCTGGCGGTGGGCGCCCTGGGCCCCGAACGAGTCCGCACCCTGGCCATGCCGAGCCCCTACTCGAGCGAAGGGTCGGTGCAAGACGCCTTGACGCTGGCGAAACACCTCGGTGTGCGCTGTGACGTGGTTCGGATCGATCCGATGTTTCAGGCGTTCCAGACGCAGCTCGCTCCTCTGTTCGTGGGGACCGAGCCCGACGTGACCGAAGAGAATCTGCAAAGCCGGATCCGCGGAACGCTTTTGATGGCCATGGCCAACAAGTTCGGTGGTGTGGTGCTCAACACCGGAAACAAAGCCGAAGCCGCCATGGGCTACGCCACGCTGTACGGCGACGCCATCGGCGCCCTATCGGTGTTGGGCGACCTGTACAAGCACCAGGTCTACGAGCTCGCCGAGCACCTGAACCGCGACAGCGAGATCATCCCCCGGTCTTCGATCGAAAAGCCTCCCTCTGCCGAGCTGCGCCCCGGTCAAAAAGACGAAGACAGCCTTCCGCCCTACCCCCAGCTCGACGCCATGCTGCGGGCATTCTTGGAGCACAAAGAACCTCCCGAGTTGATCGCGGCAGAGGCGGGGGTGCCGATCGAGGAGGTTCGGAAGGTGGTCCAGGCGGTCTACCGCGCGGAATTCAAACGAAAGCAGCTGCCGCCGACCCTACGGGTGAGCACCAAGGCGTGGGTGGGCCGGCGGTATCCGATCGTTCAGCGCTTCGTCGAGCGCTGACCCCGTCCAGCGGACCGCGTCTCGGTCGCGAAAAGGCCCTTCGCCCAGGGCGCGGCGGGAAACTCAGGCCGACGGAGGAGGGAGGTCCGGGATCTCGATGTCTTCGGCGAAGATGCGGTTTGAGCGGCCCGAATTCCTGTAGACCCGGCTCCACGGAGGGCAGGCCGCCTTGCCGTGAAGCAGCTCGTTTCGGAACTCGGGCAGCTCGAACGGTCGGTTTTCGAAGACCTCTCCCTCCAGCAAGGTCCACTCCGGCAGCAGGGCTTTGTCGGTGGTCATCTCGCCTCCGATGCTGTCGGTCAGCACGAAGTCTCCTTCGACGATCCGCAAGACGGTGACGTCGGCCCGACGGCCGACCTGAAGCGTCCCTTTTTCGTGAAGCCGCAGGGCCTTGGCCGGGTTCGTGGAGGCCATGCGCACGAGGTCGGCCAGTTCGACGCCCAGACCCCAAAGCTTTGTCATGGTCCCGATCATGGACCAGCTCATCTGGTTGGCGACACCATCGTTGCCCATGCCGGGCACACCGCCCAGGCGCGGTTTGCCGCCGTGGGGGCTGCCGTGGGTGTCGCTGGAGACCACGTCGGGCTGGATGCCCGCTTCGAGGAGGATCCGGGCCCGTCGAAAGCACGCATTGTACCCGTGCCCCACCTCCAGCAGGACGCCCATTTCTTTGGCCTGGCGGGCCGCGGGACTGATCTTGCCGGCCTCGTCCACCAGTCCGCCCGGGTGGGGGGTCATCCAGTGGCCCAGCATGTCGCCGGGTCGCATCTTCTCCACGATGGAGGCGGCCAGACGGTCCGGCTCGAAAGTCGGGCCGCCCTCTTGGATGGCGAACAGATCACCCAAATGGGCGTACAGCCCGTTTTCGGTGGCTTCCACCACCTCGAGGGCTGTGTTCATGGCGAAGAAGACGTCCGGGCTGACCGACAGGTAGCCTCGGTCGAAGTGGATCTTCACGCCACGGATGAGTTCGGGCTCCTCCTTGGCCAGCTCGACCAGCGGCTCCACCTGCGCCGCGGCCACCAACAGCTCCGGCGCAGCCAAGGCGTAGTTTTCGGGTATGCCGAGACCGGCCACGTTCGGGTAGCACGTGGTCGGGGTCTTGGCGGGCTTGGCCACCAGCTCCTTGAATGCGTTGAACGTGATCCAGCCGGTGCTTCCCACGTCGTGCACGTGGGTCACACCGGACCGAATCCCCACGCGGTCCGGATGCACGCCATAGACGCTCGCCCCCCAAAAGACATGCGCGTGCACATCGATCAGGCCGGGTGAGACCAGCCGTCCGGACACGTCGATCACTCGACGCGCCTCACCCAGATTGTCGCCGATCGCGGCGATGCGGCCATCTCGAATGCCCACATCCGCCAAGCCATCGAAGTCCACGGACGGGTCGATGACCCGCCCTCCCGCCAACACCAGATCGTACGGCTCGCTCACCATCTCGACTAAACCTTGTCAGCGCCCGCATCGCCAGGCAAGCCGCCCGCTTCGCCCCGCTCCACCCCGAGCGGGATGCCGAGCTCGCGGGACACCGCGACCCGGGGCAGGACGCCCTGCTCCACCGAAGCTCGGAAGCAGGCTCGGGTGGCTCGGGCGATTCGCGTGCCGATTCGTTCCAGCACCGAGTCCGGCTCGCCGCTCCAGCCCATGCGGATCACACCGACCACCAGGGCGATGGCCCCCGCGCTGGCCACGAAGTCGGGCACCACGCGAATGTTCCGCTCGAACAGGGCTCGCTCGGCGGCCGGGGTCACCGCCAAGTTGCCACCTTCGACCACCAGCTCGGCCGCGACCCGGCCCACGTTGTCGGGCGTGACGGCGAAGGAGTTACCGGCCAAAACGAGCACGTCGAAATCTCGACCGAGCATCTCGGTCGGCCCGCCCACCCGCTCGAGTCCGAGCTCGGGGGCGACGCTCGCGAGCTCTTCGATCGTGTCCCCCGGACGACGTCGTTCGAGAAGTGCGGGGATGTCGATGCCCGGTCGTCCCACGAACGATCCACTCAGGTCGGCGATGGCGGTGACGGCGTGCCCCATGCGGTGAAGGGTCCAGGCCGTGCCCGTGCCCACCTGGCCGAATCCGTAGACGCCGATGCGCAACCGTTCTTCGAGCCCGAGGGCTTCGGCTGCGGCCGCCGCGGCGGAAGCCACGCCGGCACCGGTTCGGGTCTCCAGCAGGCGCAGGGGGCCCGAAGAACGCTCCAGGCAGGCGTGGTACTCCGCAAGGCGGCTCTGTCCGTCGTCGCGGCCTCGGACCAGGGCGATATGCCGGGACGACAGGCCGATCCGCTCGGCCACCGCATCCAGCTCCTCCGGGGTCGTGTTCATGTCGGGCCCGAAGCCCGCACATCGCTCGCAGACCGGTCCGACCGCCTCGAAAAACGACGACAGTGCAGACACCTTGTCGATCCCCGTGTCGCCGGACCAGCGTAGACCGTACTTCACACCGCCGGCGGACAGATCCATCACCCGCATCTTGAAGGTCATGCCGCGCGCCAGCTGCGCCACCTCGCTGGCGGTGACGGTGGGCGTGACCCGCACCCCCCCGGCGGCACACCCTTCATACAACGAATCGATCACCGCCGTGCCCTCGAATCTGCCCGCCGGGTCCCGGTAGGTCATTTCGAGATACGGGGGTCCGTTCTCGGCGACTCTTTCGACTTTCACGTTCACGGCTTCGTTCCTTTCGACGAGGCGGCCAAGGCCTCGAGCAGGCGCTCGAACTCGGCGTTCTGCTGCTGGTGGGCCTTTCCGGTGGCGGGGCCCGAGTAGCCGTTGCGCATGTGCACGACGGCCCCTTCCCGGTTCACGAACAGGAAGCTGGGAATGGCGAAGTCCGGCAGGTCGACGGGAAGGCCCGAGTTCAAGGTGTCCTGCGAACCGGTGATCGGAACCACCGGGTAGGAGATGGCGTAACGCTCGACGAACGACCGAACCCGCCCGGCAGCGACCTTCGGGTCCTCCACCATTTCGAGCGACAGGCCGACGAATGCCACTCCTTTGGGGGAGAATTCGGCGTGGAGCGCCTTCATGCGCGGCGCCGCGTCCATGCAGTTCGAGCACCAGCTTCCCATCAGCTCGACCACGAACGGGCGCCCGACGAGGTCGTGATCCGTCAAGAATGTCCGGTCGAAGACCGGACGTTCCTCGAACTCGACTTCTTTCGAAAAGACCTCGGGCTCGCTTCGCTCCCCCGTGAACGCTTCACGCCAATCGGGCGCCACGTGAAGCACTCCCGAAACGAGCTCGAGCTCCGGGTCGTATTCGACTTCGAAGGCGAAAGCGTGCTGGCCGTCGAAGGCGGACAAGAAGAGGCGGTTGCCGAAGGCGTTTCCTTCGACATGGCGAAGGTCGCTGCCCCGAGCCATGTCGACATTGCCCCAGACCCGACCGCCCCGCTGCCGAAGCCGGGCGATGGCCCGCCCGAAGCGGTCGAAGTCGAACACCCAAGCGCCGCTGAAATCGGCGGGCTCGTTCGCGGATCCCTCGGGCGCTTCGAAGCGGGTCCCCTCCGACGGAACCATGGGCTCGGCCACCAGCTCGAGCTCGTGCCCCCGATATGGGATCGACATGGCCCAGGTGCCGCGCCACGCGCCCTTTTTGGCGGGCTCGAGGGTCATGTGGGTATAAAAACGGGACACGTCCACGTGGCGACTTCCGTCGCGTTCTTCATAATCCCAAGCCGTCACCTCCGGTCCGTTCACCAGCACCAGCTGCCCGCGACCTTCCGCGTCGGGCTCGGTCATCTGAAAGTGAAACGGAACCCCGTACTCTCCGAACCGCAGGCGACCGCGATACCAACGGCCAGAGCGGCCCACCGGTTCGGTACCCGGGCCCCACAAGCGATCGCTCCCCGCAGGCTGGACGGCGGACGGCTGGGGGGGCGGATCCGCCGACTCGGTTCGACTCCGGTCACCCTGGCGGCAGCCCGCCATGACGGCGACGGCCAGTGCGATCCACCTCCCGGCGCGCATGCGGGGGCAATGGAGGGGAGTCCGAAGATGGAGTCAAGACGGCCCGGATGGAAGTGGGGACGCTGCGCACCTGGTCGGAACCGGGCCTACGCGGGCGCACTCGGGTGCGACCGGGCTGCCGCTCACGCATCCGCGCCCGAGGGTCCGGGAGCGCCGTCGGGCCGAAAACTGTAGCCTCGGCCCCGCACCGACACGAAGTAGCGGGGATGGGTCGGGTCCGGCTCGAAGATCTTTCGAAGGCGCAAAATGAAGTTGTCGACGGTCCGGGTGTTTGGGTAGTCCCGCAGCTTCCAGACGGACTCGAGGAGTTCTTCTCGAGAGATCACTCGCTCGGGGTGCATGACGAAGTATTGCAACAGCTCCAGCTCCAGGTGGGTCAGGTGGTACTCTTGGCCAGAGACCCGCACCTGGGAGGTCTCGAAGTCGATCTCGGCCGAGCCAAAGCGAAAGGTCTGCACGCCCTCTGGACGCCGGCGATCTTCCCAAGAACGCCGGCGAACCATCGAATGGACCCGGGCCACCAGTTCTTTCAGATCGAATGGCTTCGCCACATAGTCGTCGGCCCCGGCATCGAGGCCCCGGACTCGGTCGTCCAGGCTGGAGCGTGCGGTCAGCATCAAGACCGGCACGAAGTTGCCCGCGCTCCGCAGCCGGCTGCAAAGCTCGAACCCGCTGGTGTCCGGCAGCATCACGTCCAGGATGACCGTGTCGTAGCGCCGCTGCAGAAGCTGCCGAGATGCCTCCCGAGCGGTCTCGGCTACATCGACCTGAAAGCCCTCGAGCTCCAAGTTGAGCTTCAGACCCGCCGCCAGGTGCTGCTCATCTTCGACCACCAAGACCCGGATCTCGTCGGTCATGAAGCCACCGCCTTCGGCTGCGACCCCACCGCCTTCCCCAGCGACCGGATCGAGGACCGCGGCAAGGTCACGGTCATGGTCGTGCCCTTTCCCGGGCCCTCGGAATGGGCCGACAGTCGACCCCCGAGGCTTCGGACCAGCGCGTTCACCACGTACAAACCGAGACCCGTGCCTGGACGGCGCCGCACCGATTCGTTCGGCACCCGGAAAAACCGGTCCGTCACCCGGCCCACCATGCCTTCGGGAATGCCGATCCCCTGGTCGCGCACCCGGATCCACAGCTCTTTCGGCCCCAACTCCGTCTCGACCTGCACCCGAACCGGTTCGTCCGAGTACTTGACCGCGTTGTCGAGCAGGTTCTTCAACACCGTCTCCAAGGCGGTGGCATCGGTGTACAGGATCATGGACCCGGGCAGCGCCGTGCGGATGGAGTCGGCGGGCAAGTCGTAGCGTCGCGTGATGGTCTCGATGGCCCGGGCCAGCAGATGGTCAAGGGGAAACTCGGATACCCCCATCCCTCGGAACCCGTGGTCGATCCGACTCGCTTCGAGCACGTCTTCGATGAACACGCTGAGCCGCTCCACGTCACGCTGCATCATCAGGCGCACCTGCTCCTTGTGGGTTTCCGCCAGATCCGGCCGCTCCAGCGTTTGCAGCCCCATGGACAAGGACGTGAGGGGGCTCTTGAGTTCGTGGGTGACCGAGTCGATGAAGCTCGTCTGCCGGCGGACCTCCAGGGTCTCCCGGACCAGGAACACGCTGAACAAGACGAGCACGGTGATGATCGCCGCCAAAGAGAAGATCCCGAAGACGAGCCACCACACGTTTTCGGTGAAGCGCTCGGTCACCTCCAGGTTTTGGGCGATGACGAGCACCCAACCGACCAGCACCAGGATGCACAGGGCCACCGAAGCCGAGCCCAAGGTGATCGGCACGGAGATGGATCGGTTTCGGTTCATGGCGTCTGGACCTTAACTTCCGCGGGGCGGGTGCGGTAGCACGTCTTGTGACCATCGCGTTCGACCCGCTGTTTCGAAACCACGATCCGGGACCCGGGCATCCCGAGTCCCCGGCTCGGGCCGAGGCCATTGCCCGCTGGGTGGGCGAACGGGCCGCACCCCTCGAATCCCGCCCGGCCACCGGCGATGAGTTGGGCCGGGTGCACGGTGTCGCCCACCGAAATCGGATCCGAGGGCTCGAGGGCCGAACCGCCGACCTGGATCCGGATACGTCGGTCAGTCCCGACAGCCACGACGTGTCGCTGAGGGCGGCCGGACTGACCATCGACCTGTGCAAGGCGGTTGCGCAAGGTGAATTGCCGCCTGGTCTCGCCTTGGTCCGGCCGCCCGGCCACCACGCCACCGCCCACCAGGCCATGGGTTTCTGTCTATTCAACAACGTGGCGGTGGCGGCACGAGCCCTACAGGCTGCGGGGCTCGCCGAGCGGATCGCGATCTACGATTGGGACGTGCACCACGGAAACGGCACCGAGTCGGTGTTCTATCGGGACCCGACGGTGTTCTATGCGTCGAGCCACCAGTATCCGTACTACCCGGGGACCGGAAGCAGCCGAGACCGGGGGGAAGGTCCAGGCGAGGGCACCACCTTGAACACGCCCCTGTCGGCCGGTTCGGGCGACGACGCCATCTTGGAGGCTTCGAAAGACCACCTCGAGCCCGCGGTGCGGGACTTCGGCCCCGACATGATCCTGATCTCGGCGGGCTACGACGCCTACGTTCACGACCCGGTGGGAGGCCTGTCGGTGACGGTGGACGGCTTTCGCACCCTGGCGGCCCGGTGGCGGGACCTGGCCGAGTCCGTGTGCGGCGGCCGGATCGCCGGGGTGCTCGAGGGCGGGTACGACGTGGACGGTCTGGTGGCCTGCATCGACGCCACCCTCGAGGCCTGGTCGGGCCGCTGAGCGATCTTTTTTAAAACTTTCCGCCGGCCGAACCGTCCGAGCTGTCATGACCGCGGAAGCCGCGCCTTTGCCCCGGCGGATCATCACCGCGCTCCCTGCCGACCCTCGAAAGCCACAGATCGTCATCTTGGCCAGCCTGCTGGCCTTCGGCGCCCTGTATCGAGGCTTTCTGCCCACGCCCTGGGCGGTGCCGGCGGCCCTGGCCGGGGCTTGGGGCGTGGAGTCGTGGGTGCAGCGCGCGGGTTGGACCCCGCGCCATTGGAGCGGCACGATCAGCGCCCTGTCGACGGTGCTGCTGTTCCGCTCGGAACACGCGTGGGTGTATGGCGTCGTGGCCGCGGCGGCGGTGGCGTCGAAGCACTATTTTCGGATCGACGGCCGTCATTTCGTGAACCCCACCAACGGCGCGGTGCTCCTGGGCTCGATCGTCCTTCCGGGTTGGATCGGCTCGGGCCAATGGGGTCACGATCTGGTGGGCGTGTTCGTGCTGGCGGGGGCAGCGAGCCTCACCTTGGTTCGGGCGGCCCGCATCGACACCGCCTTGGCGGTGGTGCTCGCAACCGCCGCGTTTTTGGCCTCGCGGATCGCGTTCTACGGTTACCCGTGGGGGACCTTCGGCCACTTCTTCACCGACGGGGCATTCTGGTTGTTCGCCCTGTACATGGTCACCGACCCCAAGACGACGCCCCGCTGGGCAACCGGCCGATGGCTGCACGGGGTGTTGGTGGCGGCGGTGGCAGTGGCTCTTCTGCAATTTTGGTACGTCCGGGACAGCTTTTTGTGGGCGCTCCTCGCGTGCGCTCCGCTGGTGCCGGCCCTCGACCGGTGGCGACCTGCCGCCAAGGAGCTCCATCGATGAGATCGTTCGTGTCACATATTTTGATTGGAATCACTTGCCTAGGCTCGGCACTTCCCTCGAACGCCGATGCATTTTGCGGATTCTTCGTGGCAAAGGCCGACGCAGAACTCTTCAACGAGGCCTCTCAGGTCGTCATGGTGCACGACGCCGGAAAAACCGTCCTGACAATGGTGAACGATTACCAGGGCGATCCGAAGAACTTCGCTTTGGTGGTGCCGGTTCCCGTGGTCTTGAAAAAAGAGGTGGTTCGGGTGACCGAAATGGGGCCCATCGATCACCTGGATGCGTTCACGGCCCCGCGTCTGGCGGAGTACCACGATCCGGATCCGTGCTCCGAATCAATACTCAGGTTAGGAGGCAAAACGGTGACGGAGTCAGCTGCCCTAGCCGACACGTTCGCTCCCGCAGAGCAGCGGCGGTCGCGTGTGCGGGTCGAAGCGAGCTTCACCGTTGGCGAGTACGACATCGTGATCCTGTCGGCCGAAGAGTCGAACGCCCTCGAGTCCTGGCTGCGGGACAACGGCTACGATATTCCGAAAGGCGCGGCGTCGGCCCTTCGGCCCTACGTGCGCACCGACATGAAGTTCTTCGTGGCCAGGGTGAACCTCGAGAACATGAAGAAGTCGGGATTTCAAAAGCTCCGACCCCTGCAGTTCGCATTCAAGGATCCCCGCTTCATGCTTCCGATCCGCCTGGGGATGATCAACGCGAACGGTCCCCAGGAACTCCTCGCGTACGTGATCACGAAAGAGCACCGTGCCGAAGTCACGAACTACCGAAACGTGAAAATACCAACCAACGAGAACATTCCCACCTTCGCTCGCAGCGAATTCGAAAAGATCTATTCGGCGGCTTTCGACACCCAGGTGGAGCGGGCGAACGGCCGGGCTGTCTTCACGGAGTACGCTTGGAACATGGCTTGGTGCGACCCCTGCGCTGCGAATCCCCTGAGCCGAGACGAGCTCGAGTCCCTCGGGGTGTGGTGGCTGGACGAAGGAGGGGGCCGTCGCGGTCCGGCGCAAAAGGCTTTCGTCACCCGCCTTCACGCCCGGTATGACGAGAATACCTTTCCCGAAGACCTGATGCTCAAAGTGACATCCGACCGATCGAACTACCAGGTTCGGTACGTGCTCCGGCACCCCCACACCCAGCCGGTGGAGTGCTCCGCTGCTCGGGACTACTTCGCCCGGGTCATCAAGCGACGAGAAGACGAGATCCGCACCCTGGCGAGCTTGACGGGTTGGTCTCGGGAAAAGATCCGGGAGCAGATGGAGCCCCTTCCGGAGCACTTCGAAAAGGCTCCCGAAAAGGGTTTTTTGGATCAGGTCCGCGACTGGTTCGGCGATTGACGCCGAGTCCTCCGGGTCGACGAACGCCCGCCTCGAGAAAAGTAGGCTCCGCCAGTAAGCTGGGAGCGAAGCCATGCGTCATCGCAAAGCATTCAGGGCATTCAGCCGCACGTCGTCGCATCGGGAGGCGGGGCTGGCGAATCTGACCATGGCCTTGGTCGACAACGTCCGCATCCAGGCGACCGAGTCGAAGGCCAAGGAGCTTCGCCGCGTGGCGGAGCGGCTCATCATCATGGGCGAGAAGGCTCCATCTTTCCGAGAGCGCAACGTCAGTGGCAGTGGTCGCCGTGGCAGATTCCGGAGCAGCAGTCCGCCGGCGTCCGACAGAACCCACCCGGACCGGCACACATGGGGGCCTCTCCCTCTTCGATGCGAAGCTCCATTTCGTATGCGCCTTCACCGATCCCGTAGGGCAGGACCAGCGCTCCCGCCGTCCCCTCCTGGCGCGCCACGAAAGAGGCCCGCTCCATGTCGCCGGCCGCTTCGATGGACAGTGCGCGCGGATCGGATGAGCTGGGTCCGAACAAAAAGAGGTCCAGGTCGACCTCCTCTCCGTCGAACCGAACTTCGACTTCGACCCGGTCTCCGGCCGTCACGCCGAACGTGAACCAATCGGCTTCAGTGGGGCACGCGTACAGTGGCCCAGTCACCTCGGGAAACGGCGTGGCGGTGGCCGGCTCGTCGTTCGGTTCGTGGGGATCGTTCGCTCCAAGACACGCCGGAATCGCCTGGCAGGTTCGGTCCGCCCCCACTCCGGTCTGGGTATAGCCCGCTTGGCAGTCGCAAGACCTGCCGTCGAACACCCCATTGGGGCCGCAATCTGGCGTCGAGGGATCGGTCATGACCGAGACCTCGACGCAGCGCCCCTCTTCGACCTCGTAGCCATCGTCGCAGTGGCAGTGGGGCTCCACGCCCGGTCCTCGGTGCAGCCGGCCATGGGGACCACACGAGGAGGCCCGATCTTCCTGCTGCTGCTCTGCCGGCTCCGGACCGCCGCAGGCGAAGACTCCCCCGAATGCGGCCCACAGCACGGCCACCCGAAAACCGATGTGTTTCATGGCTGCAGACTGCCTCGGCGAGGCGCACGATGCAATGGCTTTGCATCGTCAACGTTTGGCTATTGCAGTTGCAAAAAAATTGCGTTAGGTGCCCGCGCCATGAATCGAAAGCTCTCCCTGCTGTTGGCTTTGCCCCTTGCCGCGTCGGGTCTCGTTTCCTGCGGCTCGGATGGGACCGACGGACGCCCCGGACAGGACGGCGCCGATGGCGCCGATGGCACATCCTGCCAGGTCGAGACCCTCGAAAACGGGGCTCGGATCGCCTGCTCCGATGGCTCGACCGCCACGGTGCAGTCGGGGGACAGCTGCATGGTCGTTGCTCTGCAGGAACCCGGCGCAGCCGAAATCCGGTGCGAAGACGGGAGCATGGCCCGGGTCGGGACTCCCGAGGACGCCTGTGTCTGGACGACCGTGGAAGACGGCGTCGTCGCAGATTGCCCAGATGGGAGCCGATACGTCTTTCGCGAAACGCCCGAGACGCCACCCGCCGCCGTGCGCCTGGTGGCGGGCGTCGCATCGGTCGGCGCGTCGGACGGCGTGGGGTCCCAGGTCCGAATGGACGGCGCGCTGACCGGTGATATCGACCGATCCGGCGACTTTCTGTACTTCGTCGACTCGTTCAACGGGACTGTCCGGAGGTTCGGTGTAGCGTCGCGACGAGTCCTCACCTTGGCGGGACAGCCCGGCGTCGAGGGGATCTCGGACGGTCCGGGGCCCGACGCTTCGTTCGAAAATCCCCGGGGCATCGCGGTCGACGACGACCGAGGCCTTCTCTACATCAACGACGGATTCAACTGCACCCTTCGCACCGTGACCCTGGACGATCCATTGGTCCGCACCATCGGCGGAGCTCCTGGAGAATGCGGGCACACGGACGGACCGCTTTCGGAAGCCCGCTTCGGTTTGATCATCGGGTCGGCCATGGGGCCTGACGGTCGGTTTTTGTACTTGTCGGACCGAGGCAGCCAGACGATCCGACGGGTCGATCTGGAAGCCGGGATCGTCGAGACCATCGCCGGCCAGGTCGATGTGCGTGGCAGCGACGACGGCATCGGAACCGCAGCCACCTTCAATGGCCCGGGCGGCATCGTCTTCGACGACGAGGGCCGGGCGCTCTACGTGAACGACACCTTCAACAGCACGATCCGCCGGATCGACATGGCTTCGTTCGAAGTCACCACGATCGCGGGAGCAGCGGGAGAACGGGGCAACGTGGACGGTCCTGGACCGGCTGCACGCTTCGCCACTTCTCAGGGTATCACGTTCTCGGACGGGGCTCTGTACGTGGGCGGATTCCACGGTTCCGTTCGGCGGATCGACCTGAGCAGCGTCCCGGTGACCGTCGAAACCATCGCTGGCGAAAATGGCGCTTCGGGATCGAGCGATGGTCCGTTCGAGGCGGCGAGGTTCGGCGTGGCGTTCGGAATCCTCGCTCACCCGGACGGAAACCGTCTGTATTACTTCGATCGGGGGAACAACAATCTGCGGGAACTGGACCTCACGCGACGAACGGTCGAGACCGTCTTTGGTCCTCGAGGCCCCACGGGATTCGAGGACGGCCCTTTGGGCGCATCTCGCTTCGATGGACCCGAAGCGGTGGCGACGTCGGCAGACGGCTCCCTGGTGTACGTGGCCGACCGAGGAAACGGTGTGATCCGTCGGTTCGATGTCGAGGCTGGGATGCTCTCGACCATCTCGGGCCGTCCCGGGCAAAGCGGCAATGAGGACGGCATCTTCGATGGAACCCTGTACGGATCGATCGCAGACCTGACCCTGGGTCCCGATGGCGAAACGCTTTGGGTGGCCGATGGAGGATTCCGAGGAAACGGAACGCTCCGCTCGGTGGATCTGCGCACGTTCACCTCGACCACGCTGACTTCGGTCCCCGAGCCGGAGCAAGAGGTGGGGAGCGACGGTTCCCTGGGCACCGCGACCTTCATCTCGCCCTCGGGCATGGCCTTTTCACCGGACGGCACGACTTTGTGGGTCACCGATTCGGGCGACGACAGCCTGAGAGAGGTGGATTTGAGGGCTCGCTCCGTGACGACACTCGACATCGAGGTGGTGAACGCGGCCGGCTTTCGAGAGCCGATCTCCTTCGGCTCTCCGGCAGGTTTGACTCCCGATCCAGACGGGAACTCACTGTACGTCGTGGATGGCTCGCGTCACGTGGTTTGGGGAATCGATCTTTCGACGCGAACGGCAACGGTGGTTGCGGGCAGACTCGACGAGCGAGGCTCGTTCGACGGGTCCCGATTCGACGCCGCCTTCTCGTTTCCGGGGGATGTGGTCTGGAGTCCCGACGGTGCCCTGTGGGTCACCGACGCCTTCGGCCACGCGATTCGGCGGGTCGAGCCAGCCTCCGGCGAAGTCCGAACCTTGGTCGGTCAGCTGGGCCGGTCGGGGGGAGTGGGCAGCCGTTCGGCTCCACTCGGTCGAGCACGGCTGTATATTCCAGAGCAGCTCGCCCTGACGCCGGAGGCCTTGTTCTTCACGGCGGACGAGGGGCTTTTTGCCGTCCCGCTCGAGGTGCTGGTGGATCCGGCTCCGTGAGTGTCTGGCTTCGAATCTTGGCCGCGTCGATCGGCCTCGTGACCCTTCGTTGCGGACCGGCGGACGCAGGCACGAGCCCGACCGACCTGGGCGCACCCGACGTCATGGATGCCGCTGGCGCTGACGCCGGTCCGGGCGACCTGGAGCTTTCGGATACCGGGCGCGGGACCGAAGAGGTCGGGTTGCTTGCTGGCACCGGACTCGATGCGTTCGTGCCGATCGACGAGGTCGATCGCCTTCCTTGGGTCCGCGGGCCCCAAGGCGGTCACCACGTGTACGGCGGCCTTTCTTTGTCCGCCGAGTTGGTGCAGGGCATCGAGGCGGGCGCATGGGATGACATCGCCCACGGCTACCGCCTCGACGCTCCGGATGGGACCCCGGTCGCCGAAGCTTGGCTGTTGGGAGGGCTGCGCCCCGATGGCGATGGACGGCTCGAGAGTTGGGGTGTCCTCTTGGTGCTGGCCCCGGGAATCAGCCCCCACGCCCTGGCTCGAGAGTCGCTCACCTACCGCGTCTTCGTCGAGTTGCCCGACGGAAGCGCAGTCGAGCAGGAAGCAGCCATCCAGACCCGCTGCTGCCTCTGACTTCCGCCCCCAACTTGGGATGCGGCTGCTCTGCCGGATTCGAACCCCATGGCAAACGGCGATCGGACCGCCCCGGTCCTCGACCCGGTGGCCACGGGATCGATAGGGTCTGCGCGTGACGGTGCTTCCCGGGAAAGGCGATTCCCCCCCAGTCGGCCCGTGGCTGCTGGAACCCGGCCTGGACTACCTGAACCACGGTTCCTTCGGCGCCTGCCCCCGGCCGGTGCTCGACGCCCAGACCGCGCTTCGGGAGCAGTTGGAGCGGGACCCGGTGGACTTCTTTCAGCGGGCCTACGCTCCCGCCTACGCCGCGGCCAAGGCGGCCGCCGCCGACGTGGTGGGAGCCGACCCGGCAGGCCTGGCCTTTGTGAAGAACGCCACCACCGGAACCGGCGTGGCCCTCGCGGCCCTGGACCTGGGTCCGGGCGACGAAATCCTGGTGACCGACCACGAATACGGAGCCTGCCTGAACGCTGCCCGGATCCGGGCCGAAGCCGCTGGCGCCTCCGTGACCGTGGCCGCGGTGCCGTTTCCAGTGTCAGGCCCCGGCGAGGTGGTGGACCGGATCCTGTCCGCCATCGGCCCGAAGACCCGGGCGGTTTTGGTTTCGTCGATCACCAGTCCCACCGGCTTGGTGTTCCCGGCGGCCGAGATCGTGGCGGCCTGCCGCGAAAGAGGCGTGGCGAGCATATTGGACGCGGCCCATGCGCCCGGGCAGACCCCTCTGGATCTCACGGCCCTCCGTCCGGACTTCGCCACCGGCAACTTTCACAAATGGTGCTGCGCACCGAAGGGCTGCGCGTTCGTTTACGTAGATTCAGCGTGGCGCGACCGGGCCCACCCGCCGGTGGTCTCCCACGGCGCAGGTCCGGCCGGGCGAGACGGCGGCCCCTTCGACACCCGTTTCGACTTCGAGTTCGCCTGGTGCGGCACCGACGATCCGACAGCTTGGCTGACCCTGCCAGCGGCTCTTCGCTTCATGCGAAAAAGCCATCCCGAGGGCCTCGACGGGCGCATGACCGCGAACCGGCAGCTCGCCCTGGCCGGACGCGACGCGTTGCTCGAAACCTTGGGAGTGCCGGCCCCGGCCCCCGACTCCATGATCGCCGCCATGGCGGCCGTGCCCCTGCCCGACGGCGCCGGTCCCCCGTCGGCACTCG
>DAPKRQ010000344.1:0-4256 GCA_031800475.1 Myxococcales bacterium LLY-WYZ-16_1 | reverse complement strand
TCCCGGCGAAGGGCTGGTGGTCGGACCCGCAGGGGGCTTGCTCCCGGCCGGGGTCTCGGTGGACGTGCAGGTCGCACTCGAGCCCACGGTCGAAGGACAGCGAGACGTGCAGCTCGCTTATGTCACCGCCACCGGCACCGTCACCCTGACCGTCGTCGCACAGGTCGAAGAGCCCCCAGACTGCGAGGACGGAAACTTCTGCACCCGCAATCGGTTCGATCTCGAAACCGGCCGATGCGTCGCCGAGGTGACCACCGACGCCTGCGAAGACTTCGACGCGTGCACGGTGCAGGACCGATGCGTCGAGGGCATGTGCCTGGGCGAAAGCCGCAACTGCGATGACGACAACGTGTGCACCGACGATTTCTGCGACCGGCAGACCGGGTGCGTCCATGTGTTGAACCGGGACTGCGACGACGGCAATCCCTGCACCGTCGATGCCTGCGACCCGGTGCGGGGTTGCTTTCACGTCGACGCCGAAGACGGGACCGCATGCGCCGAAGGGGTTCCGTGTACCGAAGCGAACATCTGCGTTGCGGGGCGCTGCCAGACCTTCGAGGTGATGGACGGAAGCCCTTGCGACGACCAGGATCCGTGCTCGACCCGAGAACGCTGCATCGACGGCGCCTGCATCGACCCGACCTACACACCGCCCCGAGACGGGGAGCTGCAATGGCGCACGGTCGTCGGTCCCGTCGCCGAAGATGGGGCGCGGTCGCCTCTCATCGACGTGGACGGCACGATCCTCGTGGCGGTCGAGGACGGCGTCGTGGCCTTGGACGTCTGCGGGGCCGAGCGCTGGGCCCAGCGGACCCTCGGCCCGGGCGTTCGGGGGGACCAGATGATCGTTTTGCCCCGAGGGCTGGTGGTGCCGCAGGCCGGGGAGCTGGTTTTGCTCGACCGGACGGACGGCGCGGAGCTCGACCGGCTGGACCTTGGGGCGGTCCACCGAGTGGATACCTCCACCACGGACCGGATGCACATCTTGGCGGTGGCGGCCCGAACGTCCGGCGCCCTGGTCGGCTCGCTGTGGCTGGACCGGGCGCAAGGCGAAGACGAAGGCCTGTTGGTCGAGGTGGACCCGGGATTTCGCGCCGTGACCGTGCACACGCGCCTGGGACCCCGGCATGCACCCCATCTGGCCTTGGATGCGGACGAGGCCATCGTCGCGGTGCTGCGCGAAGGGTCGCCCTCCGCACCCGGTGACGGAGAGCGGTTGGCCCGGCTCGGGCTGTTCGACCTGCCCGAGACCCGATGGACCACGGACGTTCGGCCCACCGTGGACACCGAAGTGGCCATCGACGCCGCCGGCCGCGTCTGGTGGACCTCGGGCTTGACCGCCATCACACGCAACGGGGTGCCGGAGGTCCGGATTCCCCCACCGCCACAGTCCCGGCCCGACGTGGGCTCCAGCGCCCCGGTGGTCGACCGGGACCGGATCTATCGGGTCGCTCCCGGACCGGCCGGAGCGGCAGCCGCGCGGCTGCAGGCCTGGACCCTGACCTCCACGGCCCCGGTGCTCGATCTGGAGCTCTTCGGGGACGCGGCCGGGTCGACCCCGGCGGTGGACCGGGCCGGAAACGTGTTCGTGGCCACCACCGACGGTCGGGTCTTGTCCTTCGATCGCGCGGGACGGCCCCGATACGAGCTCGACCTAAAAACCACCCTGGCGGCCCCCGCCATCGCCATCGGACCGGGCGAAAACCTCATCGTGGTGGACGGGACACGGGTCTTTTCGGTCCAGTCGGACCGCGGCCTGGCTCAAACGGCGTGGCCCCGTCGAAGGCGGGACAACTTCGGGACGGCTCACCGATGAAAGGAGCGACCATGACTCGAACGCGCGCGGCCCGGTGGGCCTTGATCGCAGGCCTGCTCGGAGCCTGCCAAGACGACCCGATCGGGTTTTCGGAGCTTCGCGGAGAGCTGGTCTTGTCTCCCACGGACGCCGATTTCGGCGAGGTCCCCCTGCAGGTCGAAGGGCGGCAGACCTTCACTTTGGCGAACGAGGGAACGGGAAGTCTTCGTGTCGAGACCATCGCCATCGATTCCGGCGATGCGGTGGAGGGTCTGACCCTGTCGGGCGCAGGGATCTTTCGGGTGGAATCTTTCGAGGGCGCCGAGGTGCTGCCGCCCGGTGGAGCGCGAGAATTCGTCGTGGTGGGTCAGCCCACCGAGGAGCTTTCGTACCGCTCACGGGTGGTGGTTCGAACCGATGCCGGCGACGAAGTTTCGGCGATCCTTCGCTTGCTCGGAGTGCCGCAACCGCCGTGCGACGACGACAACCCTTGCACCGAAAATCGCTTCGACCCCGAAAGCAATCAGTGCGTCGTGGCGTTCGCCGATGGGACCTCGTGCCAACCCGCGGACCGCTGCATCATCAACGGCGTTTGCGCTCGAGGCGTGTGCCGGGGTGAGTCCAAGGTCTGCGAAGACGACGACGTCTGCACTCGAGACGTGTGTCGGCAGTCCGACGGCCAGTGCGTGTTCCTGGAGGACACCAGTCGTTGCGACGACGACAACCCGTGCACGGTGGACAGCTGTGGGCCCGACGGATGCATTCACGAACCGATTCTGAACGGAGAGCCATGCGACGACGGCAATGAGTGTACGGTCAACGACGCCTGCTTCGGCGGCAGCTGCCTGGGAGCAGACCTGGCCGACGGCGCCGCGTGCGACGACGGCGACAGCTGTACCGTCAATACGTCTTGCGTGGGCGGGTCCTGCGTCGGCAACGACGTCGTCGAGATCGCCGACGAGGGCGAAGTGGTGTTCAACTTCGTGCTGCCGAGCGCCGGATTTCAGCGAGCCTTTCTTCACCGGCGGGAAATGAGCCTGTCCAACGACGGCGTCCTGGTCGGGCTCGACCATCGCACCGAGCCCGGCGGCAGTTTTCAGCACGTGGTCTTCGGCATGAAGCAGTGCGGCACTGCGGCTTTCGAATACCGCTATCGCCCACCAGACCCGAATGCTCTGGTCCGCTATGTCCGCCGGGCCTTGCAGATCGATACCAAAGGCCACATTCAGGTGATCGTCGGCGTGCGGCAGCTCCCCGAAAACGGGTATCGGCCCGAGACCACGTCCTTCGAGCTGAAGCCGGACGGCACCCTGTGTCTTCCCGAAGAAGGCGACGTCTGCCGGCGAGGTCGCCGCATCAAGGCCCCGGGTGGCGAGACCGGCTGGTCGTTGACGCCGGACGGCAGTCAGCTGTCGGGAGTCGTGGTGAACCCGAACGATTCGACCGACCCCAGCCGAGACGTATTCACGATCCTCCGAGAAGATCGGGACGGAAACATTCTGTGGCAGCACAACCGATTGACCCGGAATTGGGCCGAGTTCCTGGGTGTGGCCGGGCCCCGCGTACTGTTTTGGTCGAGTGGCCGGTTCGGCGCACTCGACTTCGCCACCGGCGCTCAAGTCTGGAGTCGGCAGACGCCCTTCATTCCCAAGGAAATGGCCCTGTCCACCGAGCTCGACCTGGGCTTGGCTCGCACGGGTCAGCAGGGTATGCGTCCGGGGCTACGGGATGGATACCAGCAGGTGATCGCAGTGCAGTTGCTCAGCGGTGACGAGATCTTCCGGTTTCCCGACCCGATCGACGAGCGATACGCACCACGAACCGATCCGGTCATCTCGAGCGACGGGCGCATCCTCTTGATGATGGAGCGCTACGACCCGAGCGGGCAGCCCGTGGGCCTGGAATGGGTGGAGCTCACGCTGGAGGGCGAAGTCGCGAGCTCGACGCCCCTTCCTTACCAGCATCCGGCGGATCCGACTTTGGCTCGGCATGAAGACTTCTTCGACGACCCTTACCCGACGGTGGCGGACGACGGCATCACCTACGTCGGGTACGGGGACTCGTTTTGGGCTCTCAATCCCGGCGGCGGCATTCGATGGACCCTGACGTCCACCACCAACGGATTCACCGGGACCGTTCCGCTGTTGCGGGACGACGGGGTGCTGCTTCTGTCCACCACCAGCCGCGAGATCGTCGGGGTCAAAACGAACGGGGCGGCCATGGACACCGAAGCCTGGTCGAGCTTTCGAAACGACACCCGGCGCACGAACTACACGCCCTGACGGGGCTTCAGCGCGGCTCTTCGGAAAGCCCCTCGAGGGTTTCGCGGGCGCCCGAGACATCTCCCACCAGGGCCTTCTCCGCCGCTTCCGACCAGGTGCGCCACGCCCCTTTCGGAAGCTCCCCGGAGGCCTCGGACTCCACCAACCGTTTTCGAGTCCGAAGCAGCTCCACCTCGACC
>DAPKRQ010000343.1:0-27801 GCA_031800475.1 Myxococcales bacterium LLY-WYZ-16_1 | reverse complement strand
GCGAAGGCCCCCCCGGGGGAATCGGCGCAGGGGACCGACGCCGGCGGGCCCCACCCGGATCAGCGCCGGTAGCGGCACCGGCGGCGAAGGCCCCCCGGGGAATCGGCGCAGGGGACCGACGCCGGCGGGCCCCACCCGGATCAGCGCCGGTAGCGGCACCGGCGGCGAATGCCCCCCCCGGGGGAATCGGCGCAGGGGACCCGACCCCGGCGGGCCCCTACCGAGACCAGCGCCGCTAGCAGCACCGCGTGCAGAGGGCCCGAACTCGCGCCGCCGGCTTTGATGGCTGCGCGCTTCCTCGGGCCGGGCGAAGTTGCGGGCGAGATGCCTCCGCTACGGGCGGAGATTTCGGACCAGGCCGACCTTCGACAGCAGCCACAAGACGGCATAGCCCGGGTCCCACTCCCAGGCCTTGATCGCCGTGTTGGCGCGCCCGGGACGGTGGTGGTGGTTATGGTGGAGCGCCTCACCCCAGCCCAGCAGGTCTACGGGGAAAAGGTTCGTCGAGGTGCCGGCTCCGGAGGTCGTTCGATAGCCGACCAGATGGCAAAAGCCGTTCACCGTGATCACGGTCGAAAAGAACACCGACCCCATCACCCCGGGCAAGGCCAGCAAGGCAGCTTGCCAGGGCATGAAGAACACCAGGATTCCAATCATCAGTGGGATCCGGACCACGACCAGGCCGAAGATCCCCCGCGCTTCCAGTCGACGGATCGCATGCTCGAGCCAGTCGTTCGGAAGGTTTTTCTCATAACGACGGAAGCGTTCGGGATGATGGAGGCACTCTTGATAGCTTTTGCCGGTCTGCCAAGCCACGTTCCACAGGCTCCCTCCCTCTTTGGTTGGACTGTGGGGATCTTCGGGAGTGTCGGTGCGGTGATGGTGCCATCGGTGCAGGATCGCCCACGCTCGACCGCCCGTTCCCATCCAGACCCAGTTCCATAGACGCAGCGGATGCTCCACCCAAGGGTGGTAGTCGAACTGTCGATGTGAATAGCTTCGGTGGAACAAGCTCGACAAAGTGAAGACGTTGATCTGCCGGAGCACGACCATGAACAGCACCAAAGAGCCGATGGCCAGGTCGTGCCCCGAAATGATCTCGTAGACGAAGAAGAGCCCGGTGCTCACCAGGATCGGAAACAGCGTGAGTCCCCAATAGGCAAAGATGGCGAAAGGAAGATGGACGGTCTCGACTTGGTCGAGCAGCAGGCCGCGTTGCGTAGAAGTATGCATGAGGGGACTCGTTTCGGAGGCCGGTCGTCGAACAGCCCCGAAGGTGCAGGGGCCCTATCGGTGCCACCCCGCTCCGTATTCACCCATGTCGGACGCCCGCGGGTCCACTCCCGATGTGTGTTTCTTCGCTCTTCCCGCCATGCGCCGCGCTTGCCGAACGAATCAGGCGGCGTACTTCAAGGCCAATCCCGCTTCCGGGGCCAGGTTTCGGAAGGTGACCGACTCGATCATGTACAGGTGCACTTCCGTGTCGGAGTGGCTTTCGTAGCCGATCGATATGTCCTGACCCACGTGGAGTTCGAAGTCCCCGCCGCGGACGCTGGCTACCACCGCCCCGTCGATGCCGGGGGCCCAGACGATCGGGCCATTCAAGACGTTTCGCAGCCGTTCGATCACCGGATAGCCGCCCTGGGTCGGGGCCTGGATGAGCCCTGCGTAACACCGCGGACCCAGGGCGATTCCGTAGGGACCGTCGACCCCGGCGCGCTTGAGCACGTTGGTGGCCTGCGCCACGGTGTTCGGATACTTTTCGTAGTCGGTGGTGATGGTGAGCGGTGGATGCACCGAACCGCCCCCGATGCCCGCGATGCCACCGGGCTCGTAGCCCGAAAAGACCAGGTGGTCTTCCGCCCGGGCAAGCCGCTGGGCAGCCGCGATCACCGGCTGCAGATCTGGATCCGCTGCTCCGCGGTCCACCGCTTCGAGCTCGGAAAGCAGGAGCGAAAACCGCGTTTTCAACTCCGCCAGCGGCTGGACGCGCCGCAACCGAGTCTGCACCGCCTCGGCCGCCGGGCTTCCGTCTTGCACCCGGCCCAGGCTCACGCCCGACGTGGCCCAGCCCAGGGGCCCGACGAAGTCCACGAGCTTTCGAGCGGCGAGATTCAGCTTCAACACCCGGCAGGCCTCGGCGTCGATTTCGTCCCACGCGTCCTTCGAGATCGGAGCTTCGTGTCGGCGCAGATGCAGCATCATTCGCCCCCGCCCCGCAGGCTTCCGATGCCCAACGACCCATCACAGACGTCAGGCTCGTCGCCGGCTCCTCCGTTCCGTCCTTCCGCCGCCGCCTCGGCCTCGAGGATCGGTCCCTCGGAAAACAGATAGGTCCGAAGTTGCTCGTCCCAGACCGGGTCGTTTCGGCGGATCCACTCCAGCACCATGGCGGCGTGTTCCTTTTCCTCGTCCCGGTTGTGGGCCAGGATCTCCGCCAACTCGCTGTCCGTCGTGGCTTCGACCCGTTGGTCGTACCAGTCGACCGCCTCCATTTCTTCCATGCAGGAAGCGATGGCCCGGTGTCGGTCTCGGGTGGCGTTCGAGAGCTTTTCTTCGTTTTCGTGAAAGCCCGTGCTCGCTCCAGCCATGGGCCCTGCCTATTGGGTTCTGGGCCGGGGAGCAACCACGGAGACCGGTCGCGCGACGAAAGGCCCGAGGGTGCGGTCGGCTGAGCCTCGCGTCGACGATGCAAAGCCAGCCCTTCGAAGAGCGCACACATCAGATACTCAGGCGTTCAGTTTCCGTTATTTCGGATGCAGGCACCATCCGCCCCCGGGAGCTGAAGCGGTACCCTTCCCCGATGGATCGAGGGAGAAGCGCCTCCTGGGGCTTGTCGAGAGTCCTCGAGCCGAGGTCGCGGTCTTGGTGGCCCGTCGCGCCACGGCACGATTCGAACGAGAACAGCCCCGCTGCACGCCCTCGAGATGGCAGACCCGAGTCCGCTCGCAGAGGGGCGCGTCTTCTGTGATGGCGCAAACGGTCCGGTGGAGGGGCCGCGAGGGGGAACCTCGAAGGGAGGGTCAGGCCGACGGGTCCAAGACCTGGCCGAAGAAGAGCCACACACCGGTAGCCCGATCGCGGATCAAGAACAAAAATGGGCGATCCAGCGCCACCGTGTGGTCCGGAGTCGGGGCGGATGTTTCGACGATCACGACGGCGGTTGCCGCAGCGGCCTCGGTGCCCTTCTCGTCCACGGCGACGAAGGTCTTGTGGTAGGCCTCGTCCACGGAGAGCAATCGCCCTTCGACCATGCCGCTCAGATCGGGGCCTTCGAAAAGCTCTGCGAGACCCAGGTTTCGAAAAGAGTCGCTCAGCTGCATCTGGGTCTCGAATTCGAATTTGGGAAGCGAAAGCTCGACCTGCTGCTGTGAGAGCGAGTCGACGATGTTCCGCAGGGCTTCGGCCGTCATGCTGCTCTTGAATCCGTCGAATGTACCTGCGTCGGGAGCCACGATCACCATTGAAAGCTCTTCCCCGCGAAACGGAAGCTCGACCGCAACCCAACCGGCACCCTCCGCGTGGCCGTATTCCGCGATCTGCTTCATATACTCGACCGACGACGTGGACCCGTCCTTTCGCTCGAAGTCCCCGGACTGCGTAAAATTCTCGTCGAAAACCGATGACCAAGGGGCTTTGAAGTAGATCGCGTTGGTCAAAACGGCCACCGTATTCGTTTTGATCGAACCTTCCGGAAGCAGGTCCTGAATGCGTTCACGGGTTCGTTTCTCGACCCAGTCGTTGATGGTTCGTCTCGAGATCTCGGGTTGAGTCCAAAAGTCCACCGTGTAGACCCCGGCCCCGTAGTGTCGGGCCAGCGTATCCAGGTAGTCCTGCTTCCACGGGTAGCCGGTCTGACTCCAAAAGGCGTTGGCTTGCCGAAGCTCCACCGGGTCGAGATCTTGCTCCGGATCGGCTGGAAGCTCTCGGTCGGCCAGGGCCAGGTCGAGGGCGTTCATGGCCTGGTGGAACGCTTCTGCGTCCGAATCCATGTACATCCGGTCGGACATGGCCTGGGCGGTCGTGGTTCGGGCCCCTGCATAGACCATGGCAAAGGCGGTCCGGATCGACAGGGTCGAGATCATGGCGTTTTCGTCGCCGTCCAGCTGTCCGAACAGGTCGAGTGTGAAGCGGTGGTTGCCCCGGGCCAGGGCTCGCATCTGCTCGGCGGTTGGTTCGGGATTCCGGACCCGCTCCAGGTTCGACGAGACCGTGTCCGGTGCGAGCTCGGATCCTCGAGGGTTGGCATCCTCGCCGCAGGCGGCCATCAGGAGGATGGCGGCAGCGGTTCGCTGGGCGAGCGGGTGAATGGCGTGTTTCATCATGTGTATGGTCCTTCCTTGGCCCACGGGATTCAGCAAGTCGCGTGCCGAACTTGCGCTCCTGACCGGAGCGCCCGTTTCGT
Organism: Myxococcales bacterium LLY-WYZ-16_1; assembly: GCA_031800475.1. Classification (GTDB taxonomy): domain Bacteria; phylum Myxococcota; class Kuafuiibacteriia; order Kuafuiibacteriales; family Kuafuiibacteriaceae; genus Kuafuiihalomonas; species Kuafuiihalomonas phototrophica. The sequence goes on along the minus strand of DAPKRQ010000343.1, from coordinate 23,396 downwards.
CTCCGTACTCGGAGGCTGCGTTCCAAAAAACTGAGACCGACCTGCACCTTTCCTCCGGGGTGACCGGTCGGTTCCGGTCCAATGACCTTCAGGGCCTCCGCCTGGGCAGGCTGCGGCGACGACGCTGCCGGAGGCGTCGGCGATGAGGTCGCCCGGCTGCGGTGAGTGCAGCTTTCGCGCGTCGTCTCGGGACGCCGAACCGATCGTCCCGGCCCGCGGGCCATCAGGACTCAGTTGGAGAACACGATGTCGGCCAAGGCCACGAACACGGGAATGCACACGGCGATGGCCATCGGCGTTCCAATGCTGGTGGAGGCGCCGATGAACGCGGACGGGTTCGCGCTGGGAATGCCCGCCCTCAGCGTGGGCGGACCCGAGATGTCCGAGTTGGACGAAGCGATCACCGCCAAGAGGACCACACCTCCGGGGCTGAAGCCGGTCAGCACGTGGGCCACGTAGCCGAATCCGAATCCCATCAGACCGTGGACGATGGGCGCAAACAAGGCATACACCGCGTACCAATGGGCCACCCGGCGCAGTTCGTTCAGCCTCGTGTAGGCTTCCATGCCCATGACCAGCATCAGGATCGACAAAAAGCCTCGGAACAGAGGCTCGTAGAACTCTTCGAACACCCGCTCTGGGTGGATCAGCAGGCCGAGCGCCAGGCCCAACAGCAGCGCGGTCAAGGCGCCACCTTGCAGGCTCTCTTTCACGATGGCACCCACGTCGACTTCTTTGGCCGACTTGCCGGATCGCTTGGCCGTGAGCACGCTCGCTAGGACGATGGCCAAGATCAGGGCGGGAATGTCCATGAACGGGTAGAGAGCCGGCACCCACGCCTCGTGCCCGATGTTCGCTTCGTCCAGCGCCACCATGCCCGCGGCAAGGGTCGATGAGCTCACCGCTCCGAACAATCCGGCCGTGGCCAGGGCGTCGTCGATCTTGACCCCCGGAAAGCGGGCCAGGGTCACCAGGCCCAGACCCACCGCCAGCAGGCCCACGGCCACCGCCGACACCGCCGGCACCAGCATGCTGACGAGATCCGCCTCCCGGATCTCCATGCCGCCCTCGAGACCGATGCTCATCAGGAGCATGAACACGATGAACTGGTAGATCGCGTTCGGGATTTGAAGCCGGGTCCCGAGGGCGGCGATCACCATGCCTCCCACCAAGAAACCCAGCGTCGCCGATTGAAGCTGCGCGAGGATCTTGCTCGCCAGCGTGACCAACACATCCATCCTGCCAGTCGATTCCTTCCAATGGCCCGCATTCACGCTGCGGCGTCACCTGTCAACGGCGCCGGTACCACTTGACATCTTTCGATTCGGGCTCCGTAGTCCAGCGTGGACCACCGGGAGGTGCGACGTGACCCACAAGGCCAAAAAGATCGTCATCATCACCGAAAAGCTGATTCTTAACGGCGTCTTGAAGATCGTGAATCAGGCGGGCGCCACCGGGTACACGGTTTTCCACACCGGGGGAAAGGGCAGCCGCGGCATCCGGTCGGCCGACCGTCCGCGGGTGGTCGATGCGTTCGAGAACGTCCAGGTCGACGTGATCACGACCGAAGAGACCGCTCAGCAGATCGCGGAGGAGGTGGCTGCCACGTACTTCGAAAGCTACTCCGGCATCACCTACCTGCAGGACGTGGAGATCCTTCGACCCACCAAGTTCGGCCGCAAGGACTGAACTCGGCCGTCCCCGATCGGACGAATTCCGGGCATGTTTCGCTTCGTGCATGAGCGGCCTTTGGCAACGGCTCTCCGGACCGGACGCGGCCGACGACGACGCCGCCCAAAGCTCGCTCGAGCTCAGCGGGCGACGGCACTTCCTTCCGGGTGAGACGCTCGGCCCGATCCCGGCTCGGATTCGGGCTTCGAAGGTTTAGAGGGCTTCGAGGCCGCCTCCTTCAAGACTTCGTGCAGCGGGCGGGTGGGAACGAGCTTGCCGTCTTGCCGCCGCTCGAAGGCGTCGGCGCGAACCCGCGGGTACGATCCCGCGTCCGAGATGTAGAACAGCTCCGACAGCCGTACGAAGTCATCCAAGGGGACTTGGGCCATCTCGGCGGCTTCCCGGAGCCCTTCGGCCGCTTCGTCGATGGGCACCAGTCCTCGGCTTGCCTCTCCGAACAGGTCGTGGTCGATCAGCGCGGCGACGAATTCGCGGGTACGTTCCGGGTAGCCGAGGGCTCCCAGGACCGCGCCAGTGATCGGTGTTGTGAACGCGTGCTGCTGCTTGGAGTCTCCAAAAGATTCCACCGAGTGGCCTTTTCCGATGTCGTGGAGCGCCGTGGCCAGGAACAAGTTGGGCAGGTACTTCTCGGCAACCGGTCCGTGGTGCGGAAGCTGCTCAACCAAATTGGCCAGGACGGCCTCGGTGTGGATGCCGATGGTCGGAAAAGTCCGAGAACCCGCCGGCTTGTCCAAAAGCTCGGCCACACCAGGGACCTTTCGAAGGGCATCGACGATCCCTTTCGGATCCATCCGTCGAAGAGCTCCGTCCAGCTCGCGCCGCCGGGCCAGTGGATGTCGCATGGTGTGAAGGGCTCGGCCGACGCGGCCAACCGCCTGCTCGACCTGCGGCCCCAAGATGCGGTGGGCCTCGGCCTCGGCCGAGGAAATCCTGGGGGGGCCGGGGATACGCCCGGGGTTCGAGGTCTTGGGCGTTCCGTCCCTCGAAAACCCATCGGTGTTCCGCCCCGAAGACGGAAGCCAGGCCTGGGAGACCTCCAGGCTCGGGGTGCCGCCATCGTTCCACGATACGACCGCTGAACCGGTGGTGCACTTCGCATTGCTCGGGCCAGTGAATCCATCGGTCGGCCGTCGGGCGCCGGGGCTGAGAAGGTGGGCTGCGTCGCCCGGCCCGGCCGGTCAGGCAAGCATCGGCTGGCCGATCTTTCGAAGGTACTGCCAGGTATAGATGCCCAGGTTGCAACCAGGAGGCTGCCAGCGGAATCTGAGTGCGTAGTTTCCGACCTCTTCGATGCGCTCCAGGACGGCTCCCGTCAGACTGGGGGGCTCCACCGTTTCTCCGGGATGACCGCGGCAGGCGGCGCACGGACACGCGTTGTGCAGGTCGTCCAGCGGATATTGCAGTTGAACGGCGTCGTCCCAGTGGATCACCAGACGTCCGTTGTCTCGGTCGAATCGGACTTCCACCGGCCGTGGGGCGTCGCTCATGGGCCCGAGCTACCTCGGGGCAGGGCTTTCCGGCCAGCCCGAAGCCGTAGAACGCCCCGCGAAGCCCCAGCTTGCAGCTCCACGGTCCGGGGCCCCCCGACCCGGGGTGGCTTCAGGGGCGCGGTGTCTCGGGGAAATCGCTGGTCCCCGCGGGGCGAGGGCGGGCGAGACTCGCCGCGGCCGGTCGCGCCCGCTAGCATGCCTTCATGGCCCCGCCGACCGCTCCCGAACTTCCCGCCGGTCTGCAGTCCGGTCAGCCCGCCGTGTTCAAGGGCCTGGGGGTCGTGTGGGTGGAGGGTTGCAGCGAAGGCGACGGCGAACCGGTGGTCGAGTTCCGGCAGCCCGACACCGGAATGCGATGTGTGGTGCCCTGCGCCACCGCATCGACGGTCCTGCGACCTTTGGTCGAGCGGGCCGAGGCCGAGCGGGCATGGGCGCGACTTCGCGAAGTGGCCGAGCCCGACGATCGGCCCTGGTCCGAGCGCTACCTGGACGGGGCCAAGACCCTGGCCGAGGGCAGCTTGCAAGAGCAACTGGAGCGACTTCGGGTCTTGTATGCATCCCCGTTCGTTCCCAGCCCTGGCGAAATCAAGCTGATGCGAACCTACGAAGACGCGGTGCTGGCGGAGCTTGCGGCGGTGCTCGGTCGCGACCGCGGCCAGCTGGAGGAAGAGCTGAAGGCCCTGCACCCCGTGTTTCGGGCCGTCGAGGTCCGGCCCCCGGACCCGGTCCCAAAGCCTCCAGAGGGCCCCGATCTCGAGGGCTATCGGCAGGTCGGTCGGGCGGACTTCGGCGATACGGTGTGGATCAGCGAAGCGCCGCCGAAGCTCGCGGCACAATCGGGAGACTACATGGAAACGAAGGTTCGATCCGGCGTCTGGTTTGGATGGGTCACCGAGCCGGTGTTTCCCGAAGACGAAGCCGACTGGGACGAATCGGAGTTTTCGGACGACGACTTCGAAGAAGACCCGGAAGACCAAGTCTTCTTGGTCGCCCACGAGACGGTCGCGGGGACCCTGCCCCCGGCCGAGAACTTCGAGGCCCTCGGGCACGTCACGATCTCCACGGCCAGCGTGGCCGTCACCGATCGGGCCTTCGTCGAGCATCCCCGCCTCACCGACGAGATGAGGTACCTTGGCGGGACGGGCGCCGTGCTCGATCGGGCCTTGATGGCGCAGACGGCGATCAACGGCATGCTCCCGGTGGCGGTCCATCGAAAGGACGGCTGCATCGTCGCCCTGTCGATTCGCTTTTGAGCCGGCTCGTGTGGGCGAAGGACGCGGAGGGCCGGCACCGGACCGCGAGCTGTCCGGAGCCCGGGCGATCTCACCCCCATCCCGCAAGCGTTCGGGCCGAGTTCGAAATCGGCGGCTTGCGGCGTCCGACGGCGCCCCCGAAACCGGCAGGAGGAATTTCCTTGGGATCCAAGGGTTCCCGGGGGTAGCCCCTGCAAGCGACGCATGAAGCCCGAGACCCGAAGGCGGACACTCAAGTTCTTGCACGAGATCGGGACGGTCGGAGTCATGGGCGGGGTCCTGGCCCAGCTCGTCCTGTCCTGGACCGGAGCGGCCATGGATGCGGCCGGCCACGCCACGGTCCGGCAGGTGATTGTCCAACTGTGCACCTGGCTGCTGTTTCCGTCCTTGCTGCTGGTCCTGGTGAGTGGGGTGCTGGCCATGGCCAACAACAAGGCCTTTCACAGCGCCGATTGGGTCATCGTCAAAGCGTTGATGACGCCCTTGGTGTTCGAAGCGACGCTGGTGGCGGTCTGGGGGCCGGCGCGGCGGGCCGCCACCCTGACCGCGAAGGTGGCTGGAGGGGATGCGTCCGCCGCCGACGGACTGGCGGACGTGCTCTGGCACGAGCAGGGGGGTCTGTGGATCGCCCTGTTTTTGTTCACCACCAACGTCGTCCTCTCGATCTGGCGGCCCAAGCGGCGCAGTCGCCCGGCCGAACCGACCTCCGAGCCCGCCTCGGCCTGAGAGCGGCGGCTGGGTGGGGGGCCTACCTTTCCGTACGGGCCTCCCGGGGGGCCCATGGTCGGCGACCGGGTGCCTCCGGCAGGCCTCTTCTCGGCGGCATCTCCGGGAGCCGGACCGCACTTGACCCGAGGGTGCGCCGGGGTCACCGAGGCCCCGTGGCGAGCCTCCTCAGGTATCGAAGGTTGTCCGCCATCGTCGGGGACGTGGTCTGGGTGAAGGTCGCTGGAGTCGCGCTGCAGGACGTGGCGCGGGTCGACCATCCGGACGGGCGTCAATCCTTGGCTCGCGTCATCGAGATCGACGGAGACGACGTGGCGCTTCAGGTCCTGGCGGGCGCCAAAGGCCTGTCCACGTCCTGCCGGGTGCGTTTCTTCGGGGAACCCATGCGGGTCACGTTCTCCCGAGCCATCCTGGGCCGGGTCTTTCGGGGCAGCGGCACTCCGATCGACGGCGGACCTCGTCTGGACACGGACCCGAAAGTCGACATCGGAGGTCCCACGGTCAATCCGGTCAAGCGCGATTTGCCCGGTAAGATGATCCGGACCCGGGTCCCGATGATCGATCTGTTCAATGCCCTCGTCGAGAGCCAAAAGATTCCGATCTTTTCGGTACCGGGCGAGCCGTACAATCAGCTGCTCGCGCGCATCGGGTTTCAGGCCGAGGCCGACGTGGTGGTTTTCGGCGGTCTCGGCCTCATCTACGACGATTACTACTACTTTCGGCAGGCGTTCATCGACAACGGGGTCTTTCACCGCACCGTCATGTTCGTCAATCTGGCGTCCGATCCCATCGTGGAGCGTGTGCTGGTTCCCGACATGGCGCTGGCCGTGGCCGAGCAGTTCGCGGTCAACCATGGTAAGCGCGTGCTGGTTCTGTTGACCGACATGACGGCTTTCGCCGACTCGCTCAAAGAGATCGGCATCAGCATGGAACACATTCCCTCGAATCGAGGGTACATGGGCGATCTCTACACGCAGCTCGCCCGGCGATACGAAAAGGCCTGTGACTTCAAGGGCGCTGGATCGGTAACGGTCCTGTCCGTTACCACCATGCCGGGTGACGACGTAACCCATCCGGTTCCGGACAACACCGGCTACATCACCGAAGGGCAGTTCTACCTTCACGACGGGATCATCGATCCGTTCGGGTCGCTGTCGAGACTCAAACAGCGGGTCATGGGGAAGGTGACCCGCAAGGATCACGCGCCGGTGATGAACGCCATGATCCGCCTGTACGCCGGAGCCAAAGAGGCGGAACAGAAGCGGTCCATGGCTTTCGAACTGTCCGAATTCGACGACAAGCTCATCCGGTTCGGTCGCATCTTCAACCGCGAGTTCATGGACGTGAACGCTTCCATGACCTTGGAGCAGGCGTTGGACCGGTCGTGGCAAGTCATGGCTGATTGCTTCGAACCGAGCGAGCTGTTGTTGAAGAAGAGCCTGTTGGACGAGTTCTTGCCGGCGCCCTCTACCCCCGCCGGTCCGTGAGCCATGGCGAAGCTCGCCCTCAACAAGAGCGCCCTCAATCGGGAAAGAAAGAATCTCGAAGCGTACCGCCGCTTTCTGCCCTCGCTCGAGCTAAAGCAGCGACAGCTGACCGCTCTGCGCGAGAAGGCTCGCCGAGAGGCTGCCCGCTCCGCCGAAGAACTGCAGCGCCGACAGAGCGAGGTTGCGGCCGGTCTGCCGATGCTCGCGAGCGACATGTTCGACCTGAGCGGCATGGTCGCAGTGGAAGAAGTGAAAGTGCGAAGAGAAAACGCCGTGGGGGTGGAGTTGCCGCGCCTCGACGACGTTCGCTTTCGGGTGCAGAGCTATTCGCTCCTCGGCGAACCGCACTGGGTCGACGCCGCCATCGAGGGGCTGCGAGAAGTGCTCGAACTGAGAATTCGAAACCAGATGGCGGAGCGCCGCTTGGAGCTGTTGGAGGATGCCGTTCGAAAGATCACACAGCGCGTGAATCTGTTCACCGAAGTGCTGATTCCTCGAGCCGAAGACAACATTCGCAAGATCTCGATCTACCTCGGAGATCTGGAGCGGGCCGCGGTGATCCGAGCCAAAATCGCCAAGAAGAAGCGAGAGGTCGACCGACGGGAGCAGGGAGCAGCGCCGTGAGTATCGTGCCCATGCGACGGGTCTCGGTCGTGGGTGCAGCGTCCGTGAAGGACGCCGTACTCCGGGAACTGCAGCAGGCCGGCTTCTTCCATGTCGTCGCGTGGGGAAGCGGCGACGGCACGGAAGTCGGTGGCCTTCGGCAAGAAGCGACCGAAGCTCTTCGATACATTCAATCTTCGCCGATTCAGCGCCGGCCGGTGCGCCGGGCCGACATGGACATCTCGGATGTGGAGCGCCGGGCCTTGGCTCTCAAGGCCGAGCAGGCTCGTCTTTCCGACGAGCGCGATCGCCTCTTGGCCAAAAGACAGGCTCTCGAGCCCTGGGGAGAGTTCGAGCTACCTTTCCTCGGTGCTCTCGGCCAGGGCCCGGCGGGCCCCAACCGCTTGTGGTTCTACGAGATCCCAACCTTTCGCCTGGACCGAATTCCGCCGGACCGGGTTTGGCAAGAGGTGGCCCGTCGGGCTGGCGTGGCCTATGTGGTCGTCATCTCCGACGAGGAGCCGGATGACATGCCGGTGGCCCGAGTGCGGGCGGGAGCATGGCCGTTGTCGGAGGTCCGCCGTCGCTTGGACGAGCTCGAGGAGTCCCTCGAAGACGCGCAGTTTCGTCGGGCGGAGTTGACCCGATACCGGGAGCTGTTCGAGGCGGAGCTCGACGCGCTGTTGGACCGCCAAGCGCGATGCGAAGTGGCAGCCCAGACCCTGGACGATGGGCCGGTGTTCGCGTTGACCGGTTGGGTGCCCCAACCCCGGGAGCCGGAACTCGAAGCGGTGGCGGAGCGGCACGCCTGCGCCCTGTGGAGCCGGGCGCCTCGACCCGGCGACGAGCCGCCCACCCTGCTCGAAAACCGAGGGCTCGGCCGGGCTGGACAAAGCCTCGTGACCTTCTATGTCACCCCCGGCTACTTCGACTGGGATCCTTCCTGGGCGGTGGCGGCGTCCTTTTCGATCTTCTTTGCCATGATCATGTCCGACGCCGGGTACGCGCTGCTGCTGGGAGCGCTCCTCGGCCTGTACTGGCGCCCGGCGAAGCGAATTTTGGGGAGACCGTTGCGGTCCGCCTTCGCGTTCACGCTGGCATTGTCGGCAGCCTGGGGGGTGTTGGTCGGGAGCTACTTCGGAGTGGAGCCGGGCTCCGATGGGACGTTGGCAAATCTTCGGATCTTTCGAATCGACGACTACGACACCATGATGCGGGTGTCCGTCGGCGTCGGAGCGCTGCACGTGGTCGTGGCGAACCTGGCCAAGGCGGTCTGGGTCCGGGGCGCTGGAGCCCTGGGTGCCGTCGGGTGGTCCGTGGCCATCATCACCGGCGTCGGGTGGTGGTGGGTGTCCGACGATCCCGCCCTTTCCGCGCGCTTCGGTGCGGCCGCCCCGTGGGTCTGGGGAGCCTCGGCGCTGCTGATCCTCGGGTTCACCGCGCCGGCCGGGGGACTGGGGCGCCGGGTGCTGGCGGGCGCGCGGTCGCTCAGCCAGGTCACCGCGGCATTCGGCGACGTGTTGAGCTACCTGCGGCTCTTCGCGCTGGGTCTGGCGAGTAGCTCGTTGGCGCTGGCCTTCAACGACCTGGCTGAGCGGGCCGGCCAGACCGAGGGAATCGGTCTGCTTCTCGCCCTCGGGGTCCTGGTCGTCGGCCACGGGATCAACATCGGGCTCGCGATCATGAGTGGCTTCGTGCACGGGCTGCGGCTCAATTTCATCGAGTTTTTCCGCTGGGGGACGACCAGCGAGGGTCGGCCTTTTCGGGCCTTCGCTCTGCGGCGGAGAGCGTCGGAGCCGTCCGAAGGCTGAGAACGGCGCGCGACAGGAGAGAACATGGAAGCATTGGTGCAGACGCTGGGATGGTTGGGCATGTATGCGCCGCTCGCGCTGGGGGCGGTGGGGAGCATCATCGGGTGCGGTCGGGCTGGGCAGGCTGCGGCCGGAGCGCTCCTGCGAGTGGATGGGGGATACGGGCGATTCATCGGCGTGTCCGCACTTCCTTCGTCTCAAGTGATCTACGGGATCGTCGTGACACTCAGCCTTCAGCAGCCCGTCACGTCAGCGAGTGCCCCGGGGCTTTTCGGGATCGGGACTCTCGCGGGGGTGGCTCTGCTGTTTTCGGCCATGTATCAAGGCTTTGCCTGCGCCTCGGCGATCGACGTCGGCAAGGACAAGCCGGAAGTCTTCGGAATCTCTATCGCACCGGCGGCCATCGTCGAAGGGTTCGCGGTGTTTGCGTTCGTCTTTGCCCTGATATTGGCGGGCGAGATTCCGAGCTGAGGAGAGCACCGATGGCGGAAGATCGAGAGCAAGAGCCCTCGTCGGGCGTGATGAACCTGATCGACAAGGTCCGCAGCGAAGCGGTGGATGCGGGCGAGCGTCAAGCCAAGCAGATCGTGGACGAGGCTCGGCAGCGGGCGGCCCGGATCGTCGACGATGCCCGAACCGAAGCCGAGCGGCACCTGTCCGAGGCTCGAGCCCAGGCCGAGCGGGAAACGGCAGCTGGCCGGGCAGCCCTCGAGCAGGCTGCGCGCGACACGATCCTGAGGCTTCAGGAGGAATTGATGCAGCATTTCGGTCGTCAGGTGCGGCGTCTGGTGGAGGAAGAATTTCGAGACGACAACTTCCTGCAGCGTTTGATCCTGGAACTCGTCGGCAAGGAACGGCCATCCGAGCCGGACGGTGCCCAGGTTCTGCTGCCGGCCCGGGCCGTGGGGTTCGAGCAACTCGAAGCCGACAACCCGGAACTCGGCCGGGATCCGGTGGACGCGTTCGTCCTCGAGGTTTCTCGAGCCGGGCTTCGGGAGGGGGTGACCTTGAAGCCCGACCAAGAGCTCGAAGCAGGCGTCCGGATCTTGCTGCATGACGGGGAGGTGGAGGTCGAGGTCAGTCCGGAAGCCGTGGCGGAGCTGCTCGACCAACATCTGCTCCCTCGGTTTCGAGGTCTGCTGGAGGGAGTGTTTCGGTGACGGGGACCTACTTCACGTTGGTGTCGAGTCTTCCCGCTCTCCCTCACTTCGAGGTCGCGACACGGGTGCCGATCAACCGCGAGCGGCTGGAGCGCCGGCTCGACATGTTGAACGCGCGCGATCGCCAAGAGGTACGACTGGCCGAGGGCTTTTTGACGTGGCAGCGGCAGCCGGAGCATCGCAGCGACGAGGAGGTGCTCGAGGCTTACGGGGACGTGATCGCGCGAGCCCGATCCCGACCGCTGATCGACATGGTGACCGAGCGCCTCCGAAAGCGGGTCATCCAAGCAGCGGTCCGTCGCCGGTTCCGAGGTGGCCCGCCGCCGGAGCCGGACGAGCCTATGGGTCGTCACCCCTTGGCATACACCCTTCGCCGGTATTGGAGCCGCCCAGACCTGGGACTCGGTGCATCGGAGCGGTGGGTCACGGAGATGGTCGATCTATTGAACCGCGGCGACACGACAGGGGTGGAACGGCTGCTGATCGGCCGGTCGTGGAACATGCTTTCGGCCCGAATGACGCGGGCTCGACCGCGCTTCGATTTCGAGGCGGTTCTGGTCTATTTGTTTCAGTGGGATATCGTGAACCGATGGGTAGCGTACGACTCTTCCAGAGCTCGGGAGCGCTTCGTGGGTTTGCTCGAGGAGGCATGGCATGGATTCGAATGGCCGGCGGCCCGAGCCTGACGCGCGGGTCGTCGCGGTCCAGGAAAGCCTGGTTTCGATCCGGGTGCCGGGTGGAGCGATCACAAAAAACGAGGTGGCGTACATTCGTCCTGCTCGCACCCCCGACGTGAAGCTGCCTGCCGAGGTCCTTCGGGTGGAAGGAAACCGGGCCGATCTGCAGGTCTATGAAGAGACCACGGGTGTGGCACTGGGAGATCCGGTCGACCTGACCCGCCAGCTTCTGTCGGTGCGGCTCGGGCCGGGGCTGCTCGGGCAGGTGTACGATGGGCTTCAAAATCCCCTGCACGCTTTGGCCGAAAGTCATGGCTTCTTTTTGCCCCGCGGCGTGCAGGCCGAGGCTTTGGACCACGGTCGCCGATGGTCCTTTCGGCCGACCGCCAGGATCGGTCAGCGTGTAAAGCCCGGGTCGCCCCTGGGCGAGGTGTCCGAGTCTTTCGTGCGCCACCAGATCATGGTGCCGTTCGACGAGCTGTCGAGATCCGAGCTCGTCTGGATCCAGGAGGGCGACGTTACCGTCGACACACCCGTCGCCCGCATTCGGCGCCCCAATGGGTCCGAGCGAGACCTGTTCATGGCCCAGACCTGGCCGGTGCGCCTTCCGATGGCCAGTCGCCTGATCGAAGGTGGTTGGGCCGAACGGGTCTACCCGTCGCAGCCCCTGGTGACGACCCTTCGCATCATCGACACCTTCTTTCCCATTGCTCGAGGCGGAACGGCGTGCATTCCGGGGCCCTTCGGCGCGGGAAAGACCGTGCTTCAGAACCTGATTTCCCGGTACTCCGCGGTCGATGTGGTGATCATCGTGGCCTGCGGAGAGCGGGCTGGCGAAGTGGTCGAAACGATCACCGAGTTTCCGGGTCTGGAAGACCCGCGAACGGGCGGCTCACTGATGGACCGCACCGTGATCATCTGCAACACGTCTTCCATGCCCGTGGCGGCTCGAGAAAGCTCGATCTACACGGGCATCACCATCGGAGAGTACTACCGCCTGATGGGCCTGGACGTGTTGGTGCTGGCCGACTCCACGTCGCGCTGGGCCCAGGCCATGCGCGAGACCTCGGGACGCATGGAAGAAATCCCGGGAGAAGAAGCCTTTCCGGCCTATCTCGACAGCGCGATCAAGTCGGTCTACGAACGGGCAGGCGTGGTTCGGGTGGGCCGAGAGGGCGACGAGGGCAGCCTCACGCTCATCGGCACCGTGTCGCCGGCCGGAGGCAATTTCGAAGAGCCGGTCACCCAGTCGACCCTGTCCACGGTCAAGACCTTTCTCGGGCTTTCGGCAGACCGGGCCTATCGCCGCTTCTACCCGGCGGTCGATCCGCTGATCTCCTGGTCCCGTTACCTCGAGCAACTGCGACCGTGGTTCGCCAAGCACGTCCAAGGAAGCTGGATCGACGACGTGCGCCGCACCATGGAGCTCTTGAAGGAAGGCGACCAGATCCGGCAGATGATGCAGGTCACCGGCGAAGAGGGGGTCACGCTGGACGACTTCGTCACCCAGCAGAAGGCGACGCTGGTGGACATGGTGTATCTGCAGCAAGATGCTTTCGATCCAGTGGATGTATCGATGCCGCTGGAAAGGCAGCGAGAAAGCTTTCACCTGCTGCTCCGCCTGATCCGACGAGACTTTCGCTTCGACAGCAAAGAGGAGGCACGACGCTTTTTCACGCGTCTCACGGAGCTCTACAAGAATCTCAACTACAGTGCGCCCGGCCACCCGGACTTCGAGCGCTATCGAAACGAAATCGAAAGCCTGGCCTTCGGTCCGGATGGCGCCGCGGGGACCGATGCCGGCGGCTCGGGAGATCCGTAGAAACCCGGCACCACCCGATTCCGGCGGCCGGAGGGCTTGGCCGAGCGGGGCGGGATGTCTACACTGCGTCGGCGGCCATGAAGGAGAGCGCCGGCGTGCTCATGTTTCGACGCCGAGCCGAGGGACTGGAGGTCCTGGTGGCGCACCCGGGCGGTCCGTTTTTCTCGCGCCGGACTTACGGGGCCTGGACCATCCCGAAGGGGCTCATCGAGCCCGGCGAAAACGCCGAAGCCGCCGCCCGGAGGGAATTCGAAGAGGAAACGGGGTTTTCCGTGCAAGGCGAGCTGATCGGCTTGGGCTCCGTCCGTCTGCGCAGTGGGAAGATCATCCACGCTTACGCCTGCGAGGGCGACGTGGATCCGGCGGCGCTGGACAGCAACCGCTTCGAGCTCGAATGGCCCCGTCGTTCCGGCAAGCTCCAGACCTTTCCGGAGCTGGACGAGGTCCGTTTCGTCACGCCGCAGCAGGCCCGAGAGTTGTTGAACCCGGCGCAGGTTCAGCTGGTGGACCGCCTGGTGGCGATTCTCGCCACGATCACCTGAGCCTGGTACAACCCCGCTGCCTTGAGCGAAAACCACGCGCCGTTCTTCAACCGAGAGCTGAGCTTGCTGCGGTTTCACCGCCGGGTGTTCGTGCAAGCCCTCGATCCCCAAATGCCGCTGCTCGAGCGGTTTCGGTTCCTGTGCATCGCCGCGTCGAATCTCGACGAGTTCTTCGAGGTTCGGGTGGCCGGACTCAAAAAGCAGGTCGCCCTGGGCAACGACAGCCCGGGACCGGACGGGCTGTCTCCCCGCGGTCAGTTGGCCGCCATTGCCGATGAGGTCCACCGCTTCGTCGACGAGATTCACCAGGCCCTGCTCGAGGTCCTGATTCCCCAGCTGAACGAAGAGGGGATCCACATTCGACCCACCGCCCAGTGGACCGAGCCGGTGCGGACCCATCTTCGGGAGCGCTTCCGGCAGGAGGTGCTGCCGGTTCTGAGTCCCCTGCGGCTCGACCCGGCCCACCCGTTTCCTCGGGTGCTCAACAAGTGCCTCCACTTGTTGGTTGCCCTGTCGGGCCCCGACGCGTTCGGACCCACGCGAGGGCTCGCGGTGGTGCCCCTGCCCCGGACCCTTCCACGATTGTTCCGCCTTCCGCCCGAGATCTGCACCGACTCCCACGAGTTCGTGTACTTGTCGTCTGTCCTCGCAGCCTTCGCGGAAGAGCTGTTTCCGGGCATGACCATCGAAGGGGCCTGGACGTTTCGAGTCACGCGGGACAGCGACCTCGAGCTGGACGACGACGATGATCTGATGCGCGCGGTATCGGCCGAGCTACCGTCCCGCCGCTTTGGCGACGAGGTTCGGCTCGAGGTCGACGCTCGGTGCCCGGAATCCTTTCAAAATCTTCTCTTGTCTGAGTTCGAGCTCGCTTCGAGCGATCTGTACCTTCACCACGGTCCGGTGAATCTGCAGCGGCTGCAGCAGCTGGTCGACGAGGTCGACCGACCGGATCTGAAGCACCCGCCTTTCACCCCGGGCTACCCCGCCGAGCTGGATGGCTCCGAGTCGCTCTTCGAAACGCTCAAGCAGCGAGACATCTTGCTGCATCACCCGTACCAGTCGTTCGCTCCGGTGACCGATTTCGTGGAGCAAGCCGCCGACGACCCGGCGGTCGTCGCCATCCGGCAGACCCTGTATCGCACCGATTCCGGGTCGACCTTGGTGGCGGCCCTCGAGCGTGCGGCACGGGCGGGCAAAGAGGTGACGGTGGTGGTCGAGCTGCTCGCGCGGTTCGACGAGGCGTCGAACATCGAGGTGGCCGAACGGCTGCAGGATGCCGGGGCGCAGGTCCTCTATGGAGTGATGAACCACAAGACTCACGCCAAGATGTCGCTGGTCGTTCGAAAGGAGCCGGCGGGCATTCGCCGCTACATGCATCTCGGAACCGGCAACTACAATGCGAAGACCGCACGCCTGTACACGGACTACGGGCTCTTGACGGCGGATCCGGAGTTGGGTCACGACGTGCAGCGGCTGTTCCACACGCTGACCGGATTCGGACGAGTCCCTGAGATGAACAAGCTGGTCCCGGCTCCGTTTCATCTGCATCGCTTCTTGCTCGAGCGCATCGATGGCGAGATCGCCCACCAGCGGGCCGGCCGGCCGGCGCAGGTCCGCGCCAAAATGAACGCGCTCATCGAGCCCGGGGTGATCCGAAAGCTGTACGAGGCGAGTCAGGCGGGGGTGCGGGTCGAATTGGTCGTGCGTGGGCCCTGCTGCCTGCGGCCAGGGGTCGAGGGGTGGTCCGAAAACGTTCGGGTCAAGTCGTTGGTCGGCCGGTTTTTGGAGCACCACCGCTGTTTTGCGTTCGAGAACGGGGGTGAGCCCCAGGTCTATCTGGCTTCGGCGGACTGGATGGACCGAAACTTGTTCCGGCGGGTCGAGACCTGTTTTCCCGTGGAGCGACCGGACCTGAAAGCTCGCCTTCTGGCGGACCTGGATCGCTTCGTGAACGACCCGGGGGGCTACGAGCTGCGGTCCGACGGAAGCTACGAAAAGGCCTCCCCCGAGGTCTCGGGTTCCGCTGCGCAAGCAGGGCTCCTCGAGGAGCTCTCCACCGGAACGGGCTGAGCGACCCCAAAGACCGATTCGTAGGTCGGACTCGAACGGTCCGCTCACCGATGGCGCGGGTGCCGTCAGCCGGCCAGGGCGGCCACGTCTTGGTCCGACAACCCCCAAAAGTGCATGGTGTGGTCCAGACGCCTGCGGTCTACCCGGTGGAGTGTACGGGCACGCAGCGTTTCCTTCGCGCAGAACGCGATTCCGATGCCCGCCGCGTCGAGCATGGGGCCGTCGTTGGCTCCGTCTCCAACGGCCACCACCGCGGCTTTCGCGATCCCGTGCTCGTTCATGAGTCGCTGCAGGGTTTTGGCCTTTTCGGCGCCGTCGACCACCGGGGCAGCCAGCTCTCCGGTCAGGTGTCCGTCTCGAACGGCAAGACGATTGGCGAAAGCATGGTCGATTCCCAGGTCTTTGGCGAAAGGACCGACCACCTCCAAAAATCCCCCGGAAACCACGGCGGTGCGGCAGCCCAGGGTCGCCAGCGCCCCGATGGTTCGGTCCGCCCCTTCCGTGGCGTGGATCCGGTCCCGCACCTGACGAAACACCGATTCGGGCAGCCCCTCCAGGGCCCGGACCCGCGCCCGAAGGGACGCTTCGAAGTCCAGCTCTCCCCGCATGGCTCGCTCGGTCACCGCGGCGACCTCGGCGTAACGGCCGCCGCATCGGGCGAGTTCGTCGATCACCTCTTCTCGGATCAGGGTCGAGTCCATGTCGGTCACGAACAGTCTCGGAGACGGGACCCATGCCTCGACGGTCCGGTCGAGGCTGCGCAGGCAAGCCCGGGCCCCGGAGGGCAGGGAGGCGCCTTCGGGAGGGGCGGAAAGTTCCGAGGGCTCCACCGCCCAAAGGTCCCAGCTGCCCTCGGTCAGGTTGCGAAATCGAACCGACCGGGACACCCCGGCGTCGACGAGTCGGTTGGCCACCTCGCTCGGCTCAGTCTCGGTGCCGATCCATCGCTGCGCCGGTCGAAACGCTCGGGGGCCCACGGCCTGGGCTTGCCATCCCGACTCGGTCCACGCGACTTCCACGAACGGCGCATGGAGGTTCATGGACCATGGGGCATTCGGCGTACTCACGACCCCATCTTGCCCGAGGCGGGGGCTTTGCGTCTGCCGAAACCCTCGACCGCGGGCGCCCGGGCCTTGCCCGCGCGGTCGGGCTTCGGGCGGCGTTCGTCGGACGATCGAGCTCCCCCGATGGGGTGGGGCCGATGAACCGAATGCAGCACGTCTTCTTGGTGCCTGGCTTCTTCGGGTTCAGCGAGTTCGGAGAACTGCCCTACTTCGCCCACGTGGCGGAACTGCTCGGCGCGCGGTTTCGCGACCGGGGCTGGTCGGGGCGGGTGCACCGGGTCTCGACCGACCCGACCGCGTCGGTGCCCGAGCGGGCGCGGCGGCTGGCAGAGGCCATCCAAGCCGTGCTCGCCGCAGAGCCGGGGGACGTCCACCTGGTGGGCCATTCGTCGGGTGGGCTCGATGCCCGGTGGCTGGTTTCGCCCCATCGACCGGACCCGGAGCCGTGGCTCCATCACGTCCGCTCGGTGGTGGCCGTGTCCACCCCGCACTTCGGGACCCCCGTGGCTGACTTCTTCACCGGCGCCGTCGGTCGGCGGTTGCTGCGAGTTCTGTCCCTGGCCACCATGTACACCCTTCGGTACGGAAAGCTGCCCCTCGGTCTGGCGTTCAAGTTGACGGGCGTCTTCCTTCGAGTGGACGATGTCCTTCGATTGAACCGAACAGTGCTCGACCAGCTCTACGAGCAGCTCCTGCAGGACTTCTCGGACGACCGCCGCCAGGCGCTGTCACGATTCTTTCGAGACGTGAGCCGCGACCAGGGTCTGGTGGAGCAACTCACACCCCGCAACATGCAGACTTTCAACGCCACGGTGTCGGACCGGCCGGGCGTCGCGTACGGGGCCGTGGCCACCGAGGCCCGCCGGCCGGGCGTGGGTTCCGTGTGGTCCGCGGGCTTCGATCCCTACGCCCAAACGACCCACACCCTGTATTCGGTGCTGCACTCCCTTTCGCTTCGATGGCCGAGCCGCCGCGTGGCCGAGCGGCCCGAAGTGCCCGAAGAGCAAACCGATCCCTGGCTTCGCTTCATGCCTCGGCTGCCGGACCGGCGCTCCAGCGACGGCGTGGTCCCCACGGTCAGCCAGCTTCACGGCCAGCTGGTTCACGTGGCCCGGGCCGACCACCTGGACGTGGTCGGGCACTTCGCCGACCCCCGCCACGATCCCCCCCACTACGACTGGCTGGCGTCCGGCTCGGGGTTTCGAAGATCCGAATTCGAGCGGCTTTGGGCCGCAGTGTTCGAGTTCGTCGGTGCTGCGGGCGGCTCGAGCGATGGTGCTTCCAGCGAAGTGGGTCCGACGGGCCCGGCGGGCGCGCCCTGATGGAGGGTGCAATAGGGCAGACCTTCCGCAGCCCGGTGCAGGCACCGGCGGCCGTCTTCGAGCCGAGCGCGGCATCGATGCTCGTGAGCGAAGGCGTCCGGCGCCTCGTGTTCGCCCCGGCGGTCGTTCGCGTCTTCGTCTTCGCCGTCGTCGGCCCACCAGCCATGACCGGGTCGTTCCTCTTCGTCGCGCGGGTCGTCCGGCCGCTGCCGATGGAGCTCGGCCGGCTCTTTCGCCTCCCGTTCGCCCCGGGGCTCCTGCGGAAGCGCCTCGTCGGGTGCGCGCTCGGCCATCTCGCCCCGGGCCGAGCGCCACGCCCGGGTCTCGGCCCCCGGATCTCGGCCACCCTCGGGGTTTTGGGCGCTGGTCTCGGCTTCGCCCTCCGGGCCCAGGGCCTTCTTGGCCCCGCCAAGGTCCCGCGAAGTGGCCTCGGCCGTCGCGGCCGAGGCCAAAAACTGTCGCAGGTGGTGCAGTTCGGTGCGGTTGCGCAGGGACGACCGGACATCGGCTTCGCTGAAGCCGAGCCCCGTCAGGAGCTGACCGTCGGGGCCAAACACCTCCGGGTCCGCCGGGCCCAGAGCCTCGCCGCCCTTGGCGGGTTGGGTCGAAGCCGCGGGCAGCCCCAGGCGCGCCAGCAGCTGCTTCAGGCCCGGAATGCCGCCTCCGCCTCCCACCACGCTGGCATGCTAGGGGTCGGGCGCCGCACCGGCAAGCGCCGCTCGGACTCGGGGGGCCATCCCGCGGTCGGCATCCAGTCCCGGCCGTGGTAACTCCCCCCGAGTGACCGCCGTTTCCGACCGGGTGTTGGTCCTCGACTTCGGATCGCAAACCACGCAGTTGATCGCCCGCCGGATCCGCGAACAGCGGGTGTACTCGGAGATCTGGCCGTGTACCCGCACCGTCGACCAGGTGAAGGCGTTCGGGCCGAATGCGATCGTGCTGAGCGGCGGGCCGAGCTCGGTGCACTCCGAGGGCGCACCCCAGGTCGACCCGGCCCTGTTCGAGCTCGGGGTCCCGGTGCTCGGGATCTGCTACGGGCTTCAGACCATGGCCCATGCCCTGGGGGGCCGGGTGGTGCCGGCCGATCGACACGAATACGGCCGGGCCGAGCTGCGTTTTTCGCCCGACGAAGAGCTGCTGTCCGGTTTCGACCCGAACGTGCCCATGGCCGTTTGGATGAGCCACGGTGACCATGTCGAGGCGCTGCCGAAAGGCTTTCGGGTTTTGGGCCAGACCGACAATTGCGATCACGCCGTCGTCGCCGATCCCCAGCGCAAGCTCTACGGACTGCAGTTTCATCCCGAGGTGGTCCACACCGCCCGCGGCACCGACTTGATCGCCAACTTTCTGTTTCGGGTGGCGCACGTGCACGCCAGCTGGACCATGGGCGGGTTCATCGACGAGCAGATCCCTTCCATCCGAGATAACATTGGCAGCGATGCGGTGATCTGCGGTCTGTCCGGTGGCGTCGACTCCTCGGTGGTCGCGGCGCTGCTGCACCGGGCCATCGGCGAGCAATTGGTTCCCGTGTTCGTCAACAACGGGCTTTTGCGGTTCGGCGAGGCCGAGCAGGTTCAAAGCGTCTTTCGCGACCGGCTCGGCATGAACCTGCGCTACGTCGACGCCACCGAAGCCTTCCTCGCAGCCTTGGACGGCGTGACCGACCCGGAGCAGAAGCGAAAGATCATCGGAAAGGTCTTCGTGGACGTGTTCGATCAGGCCGCCAAAGAAGCGGGTCCCTCCGCCACCTGGTTGGCACAGGGCACCCTCTACCCGGACGTGATCGAGTCCGTGTCCTTCAAGGGACCCAGCGCGGTGATCAAGAGCCACCACAACGTGGGAGGCCTCCCGGAACGCATGAACCTCAGGCTCCTCGAGCCCTTGAGGGAGCTGTTCAAAGACGAGGTCCGGGTTCTCGGCCAAGAACTCGGCCTTCCCGACGAGGTGGTCCACCGCCATCCGTTCCCCGGGCCGGGGCTCGCCATTCGGATCTTGGGCGAGGTGACTCGGGAACGCCTCGAGGTGCTCCGGGCGGCGGATCGGATCGTTCGAGAAGAAATCGCCGAGTCTGGCCTGGAAGAGGCGATCTGGCAGGCGTTCGCCGTGCTGCTGCCGGTCCGAAGCGTCGGCGTCATGGGGGACAGCCGGACCTACGAGAACACCTGCGCAGTGCGCGCCGTGGCTTCGACCGACGGCATGACAGCCGACTGGTTCAAGATGCCCTACGATGTCCTCGGCCGGATCTCGAACCGGATCATCAACGAGGTCCGAGGCATCAATCGGGTGGTTTACGACATTTCGTCGAAGCCCCCGGCCACCATCGAGTGGGAGTGACGAGCCGAACCGAGGCGAGATGACGGTGCGAGCTCGGCCGGGTGGGTCCAGCCGGCGGCGTCCGACTCGGGGCTTGCCGAAACGTGCCTTTGGATCGCAGACACGATCTTCATGGCCGTGCCAAACCGCCCCGAGACCTCGGGCGAGCCGTTTTGGGCCCAGATGCGTTCCTTCGGGCTCGTGTACTGGATCGCCAACTGGATGGAGCTGGTGGAACGCTTCGCCTACTATGGCGTGCGCGTGGTGCTTCCGGTGTTCATGGTCGCCACCTTCGAAGCCGGCGGACCTCAGCTCGACCACGTTCAAAAAGGCACGATCTACGCGGTCTGGGCCATCCTCCAGTCCTTCGTGCCGATCCTGTCTGGCGGCTTCGCGGATCGCTACGGCTACAAGTTGAACATCGGCCTGTCCACGGTGCTCAAGATCGTGGGCTACCTGGTCATGGGCGCCTGCGTCCCCATCGCCGAAGCCCTGGCCGGCATGCCTTTGGCCGAAGCCCGAGAGCTGGGCACGGATCGGGTGTACGAAGTGTTTTTTGCTGGCGCCATGTTCCTGGCCGTCGGGACCGCCATCTTCAAGCCGGGGGTTCAAGGGCTCATCGGGCAGCAGATGCCGCCCCGATCCGCGGCTTTGGGTTGGTCGGTGTTCTATCAGATGGTCAACGTCGGTGGGTTCGTCGGGCCCCTGATCGCCGGCTACCTGCGGGTTTTGGACTGGAGTTGGGTGTTCGTGGTGTGCGCCGCCGCCATCGCCCTGAACTTCGTTCCGCTGTTTTTGTTTCGGGAGCCTCGCCGAGAACATGACGCCGCGCAGGCCGAACCCCCTCAGGTGCTTTTGCTCCGCGCGATCCAGGGCCTGTTGGAGCCGCGGCTGTTCTTCTTCACCATCAGCTTTGCGGGTTTTTGGCTGATGTTCTACCAGCTGTTCGACATCCTGCCGAACTTCATCGACGACTGGGTCGACTCCCGGGGTCCCGCGCGCTTTTTGAGCGACATCTTCGGCGCCGCCGCCGTGCCCACCGTCCACGGCGGAAACCTCACCCAGGAGTGGATGATCAACTTCAATGCCTTTCTGATCAGCATCTCCGCCTTCGCCGTCGGTTACCTGACGGGAAAAATTCGCTCCCTCGATGCCATCGTCATCGGCATCGCGTTGAGCGCACTGGCGATCTACGCCCTGGGCATGTCGATGAGCGGGTGGTGGATCCTCGGCGCCATCGCCCTGTTTTCGTTTGGAGAGATGGCAGCCAGCCCCACCAAGATGCGCTATCTATCCGCCATCGCGCCGCCGGGCAAGCAGGGGCAGTACATGGGGTACGTGAATTTCACGGTGGGTATAGGCTGGTCCATTGGCAGCGTCGTGGCGGGAAACCTGTATCAGGAGGGTGGCGACAAGATCGTGTTGGCCCGTCGATACCTCGAAGAGAAGATCGGCATGGCGGCAGAGCGCGTCGCGGCCATCGACCGAGCCGACGTGCTCGAGGTCTTTCGGGATCGGGTGGGGGTCGGACCGTTCGAAACGCGCCGCCTGCTGTGGGAAGCGTACGCGCCGTACCGAATGTGGATCGTTTTCACGGTCATCGGCGTCGCCAGTCTGATCGCCATCGTGATCTACAACCAGATCGTCAAGCGAGCCGATGCTCGTGCGGACCATCCTTTCAATGTACATGGAGAACGTTGGGTTCGGTGGACCTTGATGCCGCTCACCGGCGTGTTCGTGGTCGCCACCGCCTGGGAGTTTTCGTTGGGCTTGTTGCTCAACACTCTGTTCTTCACGACCATGCTGGCGGTGTCCCTGGTGGGCTCCGGCCCCACGGCGAAGAACGGAAAGGTCTCCGAGCCCACCAACTGATCTGTTCGAGCTGCAGACCGCCAGCTCGCGCGAGCAGCCTTCGATATAGAGCGCGGCCGGACCTCCGAACGCTTTCGTACCGGTCGTCTGGGCTTCTCTTTGGACGAGTGAGTCTGGAGGCTGCCTTGGGCCGTCGAGATCCTCCGTCCCATCGCGCTCGACGCCACAGACGCCGGCTTCACCGGGCGGAGCCGGCGCGAGGGGGCTCGGACGGGGCGGTGGGTCCGGTGTCCCGGGCGACGGTGGGCATCGGAGGCTCCGTGGGCACCATGGCCGGAATGTCCAGTTCGGTGGAGCGGTTCGGGGAGGCCACGAGCCGGTGTTTGTAGTCTGCCTCGAACAATTCGCACAGGGTCAAAAACAGCGTCACCAGCAGGGGGCCGTACAGCACTCCCAAGATCCCGAAGACCGCCAAACCTCCCACGATGCTCATGAAGATCAGCAGGTCGTGCATCTTGATGTGGGAGCCGATGAGCCGTGTCTTGACCAGATTGTCGAGCACGACGGCTTCGACGCTACAGAACACGAAGAAGAAGAGGGCGGCGGCGACGTGACCGGCCAAGAGCAGATAGAGTGTCGCCGGAACCACAACCAAGCTGATCCCCACCAGGGGAAGGAACGCCAGCAGACTCATGATCGTGCCCCAAAGCACCGCCGACGGCAGGCCGACCAGCCACATGGCGAAGCCTGCCAAGACGCCTTGCAAAACCGAGGCGATCCCATTGCCGAACAGGATCGCCCGTCCCACCGCGTTGAACTTTTGAGCGATGAGCTCCTCTTGTGCCAAAGGCAAGGGCGACAGGCGGTATGCCCACTGCTTGAGCCGCAGTCCATCCATGAACAGGTAGAAGACCGCCAGCATGGTGATCAGAAAGTGCAGCGCGGTGCTCAGGACGTTGGCCAAAAACGAATTGATGTGGGTGTACGCGAAGGTCGCGATGCCCCCGGCCGCGCCTGCGATCCACGCTTGAATGCGCTCCGCAGTCAGCTGCACGCCGAGGCGTTCGGACCACCGGCGGATCTCGTCGGCAACCCAGCTTTCGCCGAACAGCAGGGCCCGCACCCCGTCGACCGACAGCGAATCTCGCGTCAGGTCGTAGGCCATGGCTGCTTCCCGAGACAGGCTGATGATCAGAAAACTCGCCGGGATCCCGATGGCCACCACGATGAGACCGGTCATCAGGGCGGACGCCAGCCACGCCCGACCTCCGGTCCAAGCCAGGACCCGCTGATAGCGCGGGTAGGCCAGGGCCACCAACAGGATCGCCAGGATCAGGTCGGTGAGAAAGGCCCGAAACAACAGGAGCATCGACGCGATGGACAGGAGGAACAGGACCAGGAACACCGCTGGAGCCAGGGCGGCACCGCGATCCGGGCCGGGAGGTTTCATCTGGAACTCGGTCGGTGCGTCGGGCACGGCTAAACCGTAGCAAGGCCGGGAACTTGCCGAAACTTCGGCCCCGTGGGATGAGCGGGGGGCGTCATGGCC